>JANLXF010000222.1:0-45464 GCA_031364965.1 Actinomycetes bacterium
ACGCGCAGCACCACGACCGCCGCGCTGAAGGCGGCTGGTAGGCGAGCCCCTCGACCCGGGACGGTGGACAGCCTTGCGGTCGGCTCGGTCGCGGGACGAGATCGCGAGGCCCGCGAGGCCGATCACCGCCGCAGCGCTCCACCGGGCGATGATCGCTGGCCAGCCTCCCGGGATGTCGCCCATCGGCAGAGGCCGCCACCGGGGGGCGAACAGCGTTGACATGATCAGCGCGGCGAACAGGGTGGGCGCGACGGCGATCCCACCCAGCCCGCGCGGGGATCGCCGAACGGCGGTTCCCGCGATCCCAAGGGCCAGGCCCACGAGCCCCGCGAACATCGCGCCGAGTGCGACCGCCTCGCTCCGATCTGCCGTTCCGTGCCACGCGAGCAGGGTCGTGTAGAGCAGGACCGTGGGGGGCAGGGCCAGGATCAGACGATGCTGTCGGCGTTGCCAGAGCGACACCGGCGACGGCCCGACGACTTCGAACGCCGGATCGTCGAGCGCGTAGCCGAGCCCGCTCGCGAGGACGACTGCGGCGACCTGCAAAGGGAACGCCGCGCCGTCGTCCAGCCGCGCCGCCACGACCGCGGTCGCCACGACGTAGGCGGCCACCGGCGGGAGCCACGGCATCGCCCGCGCGGTGGATCCAAGCGCGTCGCGGGTCAGAGCAGACATCGCCCCACCGATGGACATGCCCCGTCGACGAGCACGACCGCGGATACCGATATGAGGGTCATCGAGGCAATCGCCGGAACGATTAAGGCCCGCGGCCGGCTCGTCTTCGCGAGCGCGAGCGCAGCGACCGCCGCCGTGAGGCCGGCGAGGTACACCAGGTGCCACATCGCGAGCCCGGTGGAGTTCATCGTCTCCCACGGCACGAGGCTGTGCCACGCGGCCGGTGCTTCGCCCGGCGTCATGAAGAACAGGAACCACGCCACCACAGGCGCGACGAACGGGCTCGGCACCCACGCCGCCAGCGCGATGCCGATCGCGCCGAGCAACAGGATCGACACGACGCGCTCGGCGAGGTGGATGAGCTCCACGCTGTCGGGCGCCAGGCCCTTCGCCGCACCGAACGCCGCGAGCGCAACCACGAGCACGGCGGCGATACCGGCGGGCCACAGACTGGCGACGAGGAGTCCCGACGTTCTGACCGGCGGCCGCACGGGAAGCGTCGCGTGCTGTTCGACCGTATGCTCGCGACGGTCGCGGAGCGCCGAGTGGTTCGTGGCCACCATCGTGAGGATGCCGAGCATGAGCACGCCGACCGAGGCCATCCAGCCGTCCTCGTCCCAGGAGATGGCCGACCCTGTGACGAGGGCTCGCACGAACGACGCGCATCCCAACAGCGCGAACGCCAGCCCGGTCAGCACGATCGGATGCGAGACCAGTTGCCATCCTTCGACGCGAGAGAGCGCGGGGACGACCGAGCCCGGAGGCCCGTCGGCCGCGGCGATCATGCGGCAACCTCCTGTCCGACGCGCACCTCGCCGACCATGAGCAGGTAGGCGTCGTCGATCGTGGCTGCCGCCGTCTCGGCATCGGCGGGTGGGTCTCCGATATGCCGGTGGCGGCCGTCGCCCATCCGCCACGAGAGTGTCGCGCGCGGGTCGGCCGCGTCCGCGATCCACACCCGTCCGTCCGCGGTGGCGGCGAGCGTCCCGGGCGTTCCGTCGAACCGGACGACACCGCCCGCGATCACGATCACCCGTTCGCAGAGCGCGGTGATGTCCTCCGTCACGTGGGTCGAGAGCACCACCGTCGGTCGGTTCGGAAGGTTCGAGACGAGCTCCCGGAATCGGAGGCGCTGCTCCGGGTCGAGTCCCGCGGTGGGCTCGTCTAGCAGGAGCAACTCGGGATCGCGGAGGAGCGCCTGCGCGAACGCGAGTCGCCGCCGCATCCCGCCGGAGAGCGCCTTGACCTGGCGGCTGGCAACATCCCCGAGCCCCGCGAGATCGAGTACCCGCCGGACCTCCTCGTGGCGTAACCGGCGATCCGACATCTCCTTCAGGATCGCGACGTAGTCCACGAACTCGAACGCCGTGAACCGCTGGTAGAAGCCCGGCTCCTGCGGCAGGTAGCCCAGTCGCCGGCGGATCTCCACCCGATCGTCCGCATCGGTCGGATCGCGGTCGAGCAGCCGGACGGTGCCGCCGTCGGGCGCGAGCACCGTGGCGGCGATCCGCATCATCGTGGTCTTGCCTGCCCCGTTCGGTCCCAGCAGCCCGGTTACACCGGGGCCGATCCCGAGCGACAGGCCGTCCAGCGCGTGGACCCCGCCGAACCGCTTCTCGACGCCGGTCAGATCCATCGTTGTCTGCATCATCCGTGCCTCCTTCAGATCCGGGTGGGCCGTTCGACCGCCGTGTGCCGAGCCTGCAAGATCACAGCGGCCGCCGCGGTCATCGCGGCGAAGGCGAGTTGCGCGCCGGGACCGAACGCTGCGAGTGGCCGGTCCGTCAGTCGGTCGGTGACCACCACGAGGACGAGCCACCCGCAACCGACCGTAGCCGCCGCGGTCACGGTGGACAGCCGCGTCGACGTCGCCGCCAGAGTGACCACCGTCAGACCGAGAGCCGGCAGCAGCCATGCGGCCGCCTCCCACCCCGCGTGCGGCAACGCCGTGGCCGCGATACCGGCGAGGAGCACCGATACGGCGAGCACCGCCGTCGATCTGATCAGCATCAGGGTGAACCCCCCGGTCGGCGTCGAAAGCTCGAGTTCCCAGGCTGGATCTGCGGGCCGCCCGAACGCGGCGGTGATCCCGGCCAGCGGCACGAGCGGCGCCAGCGCCAGGAACGGGAGCGGATCACCGCCGGCCGCGCGCGAGGCGATCACCGCGAAAGCGAGGGTGAGGGCGACGGCGACCACCCACGACCCTCGGAGCATCGGTGTGGTGGCGAGCAGACGGGCGAGATCGTTCCGCACACCCATCGCCCGCAGCAGCCGTTCGGCCGCGCGCTCCCTGGGACGTTCGATCCCTTCACGGACACCCGCCCAGATCCGCTCGTGTCGATCCGTGTCAGCACGGATCGAGAGCGCCTCGCGGCACTGCGAACAGGCCAGGACGTGGGCCTCTACCGAGAAGGCCGCGGTCTCGTCGATCCGGCCGGAGACGTAGGCGTCGATCGTCGGTGCCTGGACGTGCCAGCTCATGCCAGTGCCTCCCGTAGCTCGCGCCGGGCCCGCATGAGCCTGGTCTTGACGGTGCCTGGAGGGATCCCCAGGAGATGCGCGGCTTCTCGCGTGGTGAGACCGTCCAGGGCGGTGGCTTGGATCACCGCTCGGAGCTCGGGGGAGAGCCGGCCCATCGCCGACGCGAGATCTCCGTGCTCGATGCCCAGCAGCACGAGCTCCTCGGCCGACGGCTCGAGGTCGGGTCGCTCAGGGAGCTCAGCCGTCTGACGGCGCGTACGAAGACGGTCGATCAGCCGTCGGATCGCGATCCCCCAGATCCACGCGGCCACCTCGCCTTCGCCCCGGTAGCGCGCCGCGCCGCGCCACACGGCGAGGAAGGTGTCCTGTACGACCTCCTCCACGATCGCGGGATCGGCGCAGCGCCGAGCGAGCCGGATCGCGAGCCATGTGCCGTGCCGGTCGTAGAGCGCCCGGAGCGCTGCGGCGTCACCCTCGCGTACCGCGGCGACCATCTCCTGATCCGTCGCGGTCGGACCGCTCACGCCGCTCATACCCCCTTGTCGCATCTCGATCCCGTAACGGTTCACGTAGGCGTGAGTCTCTTCCTGTTGGCGAGTGTCGCGCGACCCGGCGGTACGCTGCCTTGCATGTGGCTCAGCCTGGAGCGCTTCGAGGAGATGATCGCCGAGGCGGTCGACGCACTGCCCGACTGGGTGCACGAGCGCCTCGACAACGTGGAGCTGTTCGTCGAGGACGAACCGCCGCCTGGTCAGCACCTCCTGGGTCTGTACGAAGGTGTCCCGCTCCTGCGTCGCGCCTCCAACTACACCAACGTGATGCCCGACCGGATCACGCTCTTCAAGCATCCGATCGAACGCGAAGGTGGGTTCAACGAGGAACGGATCCAGCGGGTCGTCTCGCACACGGTCGCGCACGAGCTCGCGCATCACTTCGGGATCAGCGACGAGCGTTTGCTCGAGATCGACGCCTACTAGATGGACCAGACGGCAAACGAACGGTTCATGGCGCTCGCCCTCGACGAGGCGCGCCGGTGCCTCGAGTGGGGCGACGTGCCCGTCGGGTGTGTGATCGTGTGTGCTGACGAGGTCGTGGCCGCGGCCGGGAACGGCCGAGAACGCCACCACGACCCCACCGCGCACGCCGAGGTACTCGCGCTCCGCGATGCCGCCGCGGCGACCGGCACGTGGCGCCTCGAGGGCTGCACGCTCTACGTCACGCTCGAGCCGTGCGCGATGTGCGCCGGCGCGATCGTCCTCGCCCGCGTCGAGCGTGTCGTGTTCGGCGCGGCTGACCCGAAAGCGGGGTTCGCCGGCTCGCTCGGAAACCTCCTGCAGGACGAGCGGTTGAACCACCGGACCGAGCTCGTCGCGGGGGCGCTCGCCGACGAGTGCGGCCATCTCCTGCGGTCGTTTTTCCGCGATCGTCGATGACCGGTGCGGCTGCCCACCCCACCTTGGGGCCGGAGACGTCGCCCGCTAGACTCGTCGACGGAGGCGTGCCAGAGCGGCCGAATGGGACCGCCTCGAAAGCGGTTAGGGGCCTAATCCGTCTCTCGCAGGTTCAAATCCTGCCGCCTCCGCCCGAGGAGCCCGGGACGAGGCGGGTGCGGGTCACCCCCGCGCTCGCCTCGGGGTCCTCGTCGAACCTCCGCCGGCTCCCCCAGCTCAGCCCATCGCGGCCATGTTCCTCTCGACGGCCTCGACGGTCCGTGCGAGCTCCTCGGTGGGAGAGAACTCCACGACCTCGGTGCCGGCGAACAGCTCGGGCGTGTGGCCCGGCCCGACGTAGTAGGCGTCGCCCGCCGAGAACGTCTCGTCGCCCCCGGCCGTATGGAACGTCACCTTGCCCGACATCACGTATCCCCAGTGTGCGCATTGGCACCGGTCATCGGGCAGACCCTTGAACAGGTCACGCAGATCGGCGTCTGCCGTATAGCGCTCGAACCCCACGGTGTAGTCGGGGCCGAGGGTCCCGAACGCCCCTTCGTAGCCCTCGACCTCGAGCTTGTCCGGGGCCTCGGACTTCGATACGCGCGGCATCGCTGCCCTCCTTCCTGCGCCGGATGTCCGGCGTCCTTAAACCGGTCGTCTTCGGAGGCGACCGGGGGCCCGGGGGGTCATCCCCGGTCCCAGGCGGCGGGCAGCTCATCCTTTCTAGCGCATCTCCGCGGGCGAGGGAAGAGCCGACCACGCCGAACATCGCGAGCGCTGAAGTGTTGTGTGGGACCCTTGGCGGATGCATCGGCGGACCCTCGTCTTCTCGCTCGCTTGCCTTGTGCCGTTCGCCCTCCAGCTTCCTGCTGCCGCCGCGCGTCCGATCCCCAAGGGCCGGGTCGGGGTCGGCGACTCGATCATGCTCTCGGCGAAAGCCGAGCTGAACGCCCACGATATCCACGTCCACGCGAAGGTCGGACGGCAGTTCTCCGAAGGCGTCGCGGTCGTGCAGCGCCTCAAGACCGACGGGATCCTCGCGAAGCGCCTGATCGTGCACCTCGGGACGAACGGCCCGATCGATCCCGCCGACTGCGACACGATCGTCTCGATCGCGGGTCCCCTCCGGCGGGTCTTCCTCGTGACGAACAAGGTGCCGCGCACGTGGCAGGACTCCAACAACGACATCCTGAACGCGTGCGCGAGCGCCTACGACAACGTGTGGGTGATCCGCTGGTACGCGTACTCGACCGGGCACCCGCATTGGTTCGCCGACGATCGCTACCACCTGTCGGCCGAGGGCCTGCCGATCTACGCGGACTTCATCGATTCGCAGGTTCGCAAGATCCTGGCCGGCTGAGCCGCGCGCACGCTTCGCTAGACTCGTCGGCGGTGGCCTGCCCGAGCGGCCGAAGGGACACGCCTGGAAAGCGTGTAGGGGGGCAACTCTCTCGAGGGTTCGAATCCCTCGGCCACCGCCAGATCTAGCGAAGCTCGATCACGTAGTTCGTGTACGAGCTGACGACTCGCATGCCGACCTTCTCGTAGAGCCCCAGGGCGCCCGTGCGCGAATCCGTGCTGAGCTCCACCGTGCGCTTGCCCCGCTCGCCGTACACCTGGAAGGCACGGTGCAGCATCGCCCGGGCGATCCCGCGATGGCGATGGGTCGCCTTCGTCGCGACCTGCTGGATCCAGCCATCATCGATCCCGTAGTCGATCATGAACACCACCCCCACGATCTCGCCGGACGGCTCGTCGACGGCAAGCAGCATGTTCGACGGATCGAAGGACTCGCGCCCGATCGTGAGTCCCGCCCAGTCCTCGAACGTCGCCGGGTGCCGCCCGTCCCACTCGTTGAACGCATCCTCGATCACCTGGTAGGCCTCGCGGTCGTCCACGCCTGGGTGGAAGTCCCGGAACGCGAACCCGGGAGGCAGGACGGGCGCCTCGATCCCGTGCTCGAGCGAGATCGAGAGGATCCACGAGGTGTAGGTCTCCCGGTAACCGTGACGCAGCAGGAACGTGCGCCGGGTGGTGTCGGTGTCGTGCGCGACCTGGCGGAGGGTCGGCCCTTGGGTCCGCGCGACCTCGTGCAGCCACGGCAGGATCGCCGTCCCGATGCCGTGTCCACGGTGGTCGGGATGGATGTTCACCTCGCCGCGGCCCTCGAACGCTTCGGCCTCGGCCACCATCGCCTCGCCGTCGAAGACGCCCATGCTCATCATCGAGAGGTCAGTGCCGGGGCGAGCCCAGTCCACCGCCAGGTCCTCAGGGTCGAGCTCGGCGCGGCCGTGGTCGTGTTCCTCGCACGCGCGGATCAGTGCGACGACCAGGTCGAGGTCGTCCGTCGTCGCGGGTCGCGCGGTGAGGCCCTCGGGCAGCGTCAGTCGGGGAGCGTCCATCCGGGACAAACTACCGGAGCGACGGCCCCGGGCAGGGTGTCGATCGTCTCCAGGGCAGATCGCACGTCGTCGAAGTGCTTCCATGGGAGATAGGGAACGCCGTCGGATTCGCAGATGCCGGGGAGCACGTCCTTCGCGAACACGATGTCGGCGTACAGGGCGGCGTACCGATCGGTCTGGCCTTCGCCGACGAACGCGACCGGCCCGTGCGCCTCGCGGTACATCGTGACGGCACGCATCTTGCAGGTCCCGCATCCCACGCACTCCGGATGCGGATGACCGAACGTCAGCCCGGCGGGCATCTCCTCGGTACTCCAGCGCTGCTCGTTCGAAAGCACCCTGAGGTGGCCGAGGCCCGCCGCGTCCAAGATCGCGTCGATGTAGAACCCGAACCCGTCGGAGACCACGGCGACCGGCACGTCGAGGCTCTCGAGCCACCTGCAGAACGGCGCGAAGGTCGGGTCGATCGGGCAATGGGCCAGCGCGAACGAGAGCATCGTCGCCCGGTCGGTCCGCAGCGCAGCGTTCTCCTCGATGATGGCTTCGCGCAGCCCGATGTCACCTCGGTCGACGGCAGCTTCCCACGAGCGCCAGGAGGGATCGGCGAACTCGTTCAGCAGATGCTCGGCCACGTCGTGCGAACACGCCGTTCCGTCGAAGTCCACGAGTACCGCGCCGACCGGAAGCATCGATGCGACAGGCTACAGGTACGCGGCGCCCGATCCTGGCTGTCACACTCGCCCGATGGACGTTGCGGAACGGATCGCGCTCGGCGTGGTGGACGCCGAGCGCAAACGTCGCGAGCGTGTCGTCGGCGCCGAGGTCCTGGAGTTGGACGGGTACGTGCTCGCGTTCACGAACCAACCGGATCCCGCATTGAACGGGGCCGTCGTCGAACACGAGCCGAAGGATGCCGCCGGTTCGCTCCGCCTCGCGGAGGGCGAGTCGGCACGCCGCGGCTTCCCGCTCGGTGTGCACCTCCAGGCCGGACGACACGCCGCCGTCGACCGGGCCGTCCGTAGCCTCGGCCTTTCGATCAAGCTCACGCGTCCGGCGATGGCATGCGACCTGCACGATCTCGCCGATGCCGAGACGCCTGCGGGCGTCGAGATCCGGCCGGTGGCGACCGACGCCGACGTCGAGGCCCTGGTCGCCGTGGGCGTCGCGTCCTTCGAGGACGACCCCGAGGTCGGCAGGGCCGTCTACGGGGCTGGGTCGCGCGGCGTCGAAGGCGTGCAGGCGTTCCTCGCCCGGAGCGGCGACGAGCCGGTCGGCATCTCGACCGGCTACCTGGTGCGGGGAGCCGTGAGCGTGATGGGCGTGGCCGTCATGCCGGAAGCTCGGCGTGCGGGGATCGGGGGGGCGCTCACCTTGCACGCCGCACGAGCTTTCCCCGGTGCGGACCTCGCGTGGCTCCACCCGTCTCAGATGGCGCGATCGATGTACGAGTCCCTAGGGTTCGACTCGGTCTCGGACTGGGAGGTCTGGGTCCGGACCTGACGGCTCAGGCGGCGGCTCCGTCCACGATGTCGCGTCCGCCGAGCACCGAATCGAGGGTAATCACGACGCGTTTCTGCACGGCGATCTCGATGCAGGCGACGTCGCCCGCGGTCGGATCGTTCCCTTCGAATAGGGTGATCGTGACGGCGTCGGGCCCTTCGTCGACCTGCACGCGATCGAGCACCGCGCAAGGCTCGATGCCGCTCCAGAAGTCGATCGTGACCGTTCGGTCGTCGGGGCCGACGACCGCCGTGTCATACGGCCGCGCCCGCACGTTCGCCATGCCGGGCGTGGGCTCCACGATCTGTGGCCCGGGGAGCGGCTCCGGGCTCAGCCCCGGGTCACCGGGGCACATCGTGTACGAGACGGTGGCCTCGGGACCGGTGCCGTGGATCTGCTCCCCGCAGTCGTCGCCGGGACCGGCGGCGGCTCCGGCGATCCCTGCGGTCGCCATCGCGGCGATCGCGAGGGACAGCGCGACGATCGCGCGGGTACGGATCTGCATGCGAACCTCCTGGGGGAGTGGTGGGGCCGCCGGCGCGGCGGACATCCCTTGGACGGTGGCCGCCTTTGCCATGGTTCCGGCGATCTCGCGAACGAGGCCCTGTCCGGCCCCCCGCGTATACTCCCCGCGTGGCCGTGCTAGGTGGGGAGCCAGCGGTGCCCTGTAACCCGCGATCCGCTTCAGCGGGGCTGAATCCCCGCCCGAGGTCCGGATGGTCCGGGGCAGCCCTCGTCACGGAGCGTTGAAGGTCGGGTCCTGCGCGACTCCAGACCGCGAACCCGGTCAGGTCCGGAAGGAAGCAGCCGTAAGCGGATCCTGGTGGGTGCCGTAGGGATGCCTGGCTGGAGCTCTGAGTTGAGGTAGCGACCGAGGTATCCGTGGTCGGAGGCGGGTGCACGGCCACATCTGTGTCCCCGAGAGGGGAGCGCCTCCGGGTGCGGAAAGGCAGCGAGTGGCGGACGAGAAGCAGCACCAGGCCCTGTACCGCCGATACCGGCCGCAGACGCCCACCGAGGTGCTGGGCCAAGACCACGTGGTGCGCGCGCTCACCGGTTCGATCCGCGAGGGCCGTCTGCACCATGCGTTCCTGTTCTGTGGGCCACGGGGGACGGGGAAGACCTCCACGGCCCGGATCCTCGCCAAGATGGTCAACTGCGAGCAAGGCCCCACGGCCGAACCCTGCGGCGTGTGCTCGCAGTGCGTGACGATCCGCGAGGGCACCCATCTCGACGTCGTCGAGATCGACGCCGCGAGCCACGGAGGGGTCGTGGACGCGCGTGAGCTCCGCGAGAAGGCGCCCACCGCGCCGGTGCAGGGCCGCGAGAAGGTCTACATCATCGACGAGGCACAGCGCCTGTCCCGCGAGGCGTTCGACGCCCTGTTGAAGGTCTTCGAGGAGCCGCCGGCCGGCGTGCGCTTCGTGCTCGCGACCACCGAGCCGCACAAGATGCCGGCCACGATCGTGGGGCGATGCCAGCGGTTCGACTTCCGGCGGCTCTCGATGGAGCAGCTGGCCGCGCACCTCACCGACATCGCGCAGAGGGAAGGCGTTGTGCTCGAACCGTCGGCCGCGCACGCGATCGCGCGCCAGGCCGAGGGATCTGCGCGTGACGCGATCTCGCTGCTCGACCAGGCGAGCGTCCTAGGCGGCGCCACGATCGACGACGAGGCGATCCGGGCGCTCCTGGGCGCCCCGCGCGGCGAGGTCCAACAGGAGCTGGCCGACGCGGTGGCCGTCGGTGACGCGCGCACCGCGTTCGAGGTCGTCGACCGGCTGGTGCAAGACGGGCAGGACCTGCGCAACGTCACCGCCGAGTCGCTCGGGCACTTCCGGAACCTGCTGCTCGCGAAGACCGCGCCCGGCCAGCACGACCTGATCGACGTGGCCGCCGACGCCTATGAGGCCCTTCGGATCCAGGCGGAGAAGTACACGCCCGGCGAGCTCGCCCGCGTGATCTCCCTGCTGCTCGCTGCCCAGCAGGACATGCGCTGGACGACCTCGCCTCGTATCTCGCTCGAGCTCGCGCTCGTGCGCGCGACCATCCCCGATACCGACCCGAGTCCCGCGGGGCTGGTCGCTCGCCTGGAACGGTTGGAGCGGCTCGCGAATCTGGAGGCGGGCTCGGTGGTGCCGCCGGCGTCGGCGCCCACGCATGCACGCACGCCGAGCCCGGCCGACGACGTCGAGATCCCGGCGCCGGCCGCGCCGATCGAGTCGCCCCAGCCCGCCGCGCCCCCGATCGAGGACGTCACCACGATCCCGGAAGCAGCCGAGGTCCCGATCGCCCCGCCGACCGAGCCCGCGATGACCCAGCCGACCGAGCCCGAAGCCGCTGTCTCGAAGCCGTCGACGCCCGGGGAGCACGCGACCCAGATGCCGGTGCCGCACGCCGCCGACGCCGGCAGTGTCGACGTCACGATGCTTCGCCGTTCTTGGCCTTCGCTGATCGATCACCTCGGCTCGAGCCGGCAACCGATCCTGAAGGCGATCCTGGAATCGGCCACGGTGTCGGCGTTCGACGGCACGACCCTGGAGCTGGCGTTCCCGCCCGACCGCAAGGTCGGCCCGCAGAAGGTCGCCGACCGACAGGACGACCTTCGTTCGGCGCTGAACGATCTCTTCGGGATCTCCCCACTCATCACCTGTGTCGTGCGTGAGGCGCGGGACCCGGTGGGCGGCGTCGCCGCGGTCGAGGTGGTCGATGAAGAGGACGTACCCGACGAGGCCGAGGCGCTCCGTCGGGTCCAAGAAGTGCTGGGCGCCACCCCCGCTGATCCTGCCGGGGACGCGGGGTAGGCATGGGGTACGAAGGCCCGATCCAGGAACTGATCGACGAGCTGGCCCGTCTGCCCGGCGTCGGCCCCAAGTCGGCGCAGCGGCTGGCCTTCTGGCTGGTCAAGGCGCCGATCGACGACGCCAAACGGCTCGCCCAGGCGATCATCGAGGCCAAGGAGCGCATCTTCTTCTGCCGTGAATGTGGCAACGTCGCCGAGGGCGATCTCTGCCGTGTCTGCCGCGACGAGTCGCGCGACCGCACGCAGCTCTGTGTGGTCGAGGAGCCCAAGGACGCCGCCACGCTCGAGAAGGCCGCGCTGATCCATGGGCGCTTCCACATCCTGGGCGGCGCGATCAGCCCTCTCGACGGCATCGGGCCCGACGACCTTCGCGTGCAGGAGTTGCTCGACCGGGTCGAACGCGACCACGTCCAGGAGGTGATCCTCGCGACCAACCCGAACCTGGAGGGGAACGCCACCGCGATGTACGTCGCCGCGTTGCTGAAGCCGGTCGGGGTCAAGGTGACGCGGCTCGCGAGCGGCCTGCCGGTCGGGGGCGACCTGGAGTACGCCGACGAAGTGACCCTTTCGCAAGCCCTCGAGGGCCGGCGAGAGATGTGACTCGGTGTCGAGCATGACGCCCCCCGGAGCCGACGAGGTCGCTGACCGCGCGCTGATCCTCTACGCGCTGACGCGGCGCGGGACGATCGAGCTCGCGCTGGGGGAGTTCGCCCTCGAGCCGTCGCGGGTGGCACAGGCCGAGGCCGCCCGGGTCGAGACCGACCGATGGATCGCCCGTGAGTCGCTCGACGACGCCTTGACCGAGACCGAGCGGCGCCTGTTCGAGACGGCGTCGGGCACCTGGCCCAAGCCGGCGATCGACGACGCCCTGTGGCGGCGCGAAGCCCTCGGGGTGCTGCTGTGGGCGCTCGGGCACCTGGGTGAGATGGCCCCCTACGGTGAGGAGTTCCCCGCGCACGACCTCGAGGCCGCGATCACGCGGTACGGCTCGGTGGCCGCGTTCCGGGCCGAGGGGCGGCTCCGCGCCGCCGCCGATATCGAAACGGCGTGGATGGAGGCCGACGCGTGGTTCGGCGCGACCGAGGGCCGTGGCGACGACGACGCCGCGGTGGCCTCGACCGCGGCCGAACGGTTCCGTGCGCTCAGCTGGCTGCGTGACGGCGGCGCCGCACCAGCGTGACGATCGCCCAGATCGCGAGCCCGATGGCGGCGACGGGCACCAGATAGCCGAGCCCGATGATCACGGCGCTCACGACCCGAAGGAACCCCTCCCATCCGAGGCGGATCGCATCGCCCAGGCTGGGGTTGTCGGTCGTCGGCGCGGGCGACTCTTCGGGCGCGTGCTGCTCCCGGAGCTCCACCTTGATCGTCGCCTCGGCCACCTGGTTCTTGATGAACCGCAGCTGACCCTGGGACTTCTCGATCTCGAACTGCGTCTGATCGATCAGTCCCGCGAACCTGAGGATCTCCGACGACGACGTCGCCTTCGCCTGCAGGCTGCGCAGCAGATCGCGCTGGCCGAGCAGGATTTTCAGCCGGGCGGTCTGGTCGATGAACTCGGCGGTGACGTCCTCACCGGTGACCTCATCGGCCTGGACCTCGCCGATCCCCCGCAGCCGCTCCATCGCGACGTCGAACTTCTTCGCGGGGATGCGCAGGGTGAAGGTGCCCGTGTTCTGGTCTCGTGTCGACGAGGTGAGCACGAAGCCTCCGAGGCTCGTGGCGACACGCGACACGCTCGCGAGCGAGGTCTCGAACTTCCCGTCGGGCACGATGACCGAGATACGCCCGTCGCGCACGATCTTCGAGAGATCGCCCTGGGCCTGCGCGGGTGGCAGGCTGGACGCGCCGTGAAGAGCGGCCTGACCACTCCCGCCGCTCGCAGTGTCGAACGCGTCATAGGTGATGCCGCCGCTCGTGAGCGCGCCGGCCCGGCTCCCTCCCTCATCGAGTCCGGGCGCGGGCGCCGGAGAAGCCTGTTCGAAGGTGCCGGGCTTGGGCTGGGTCGCGCCACGATCGGTGGGCACGCCGCCCACGGCGTCGCCCGAGTCGGTGAACCCCGCGCTGGCGGCCGACGAGTCTTGGCTCGAGTGCTGGCTCAGGAATCCGATGCTTCCCGCCAGCACGACGAACGCGACGAGCGCCGCCGCGATCCCTCCCCAGTGGCGTTCACGCAGGGGAACCCGGCGCGGGCGGCCCTTCGCGTACCCCGAGCCCGACCCGGAGGCGGCGCCGGGGAGCGCGGCTGCCTCGCGGGCGGCTGCCTCGGTCAGGTCGGTCTCGAACTGCTGCAGGAAACGGATCTCGGTGTTCATGCCTCGACCTCCGTGGTCAGCTGCATCCCGCGCTCCTGCAGCATTAGCGCCACCTTCCGAAGGCCGCGGCTCACGCGTTGGCGGGCGTTCGCCTCGCTGCAGCCGAGCCGCGAGGCGACCTCGGGGTAGCCCATCTCGTCGATCACGCGAAGCTTCATCGCGTCGCGCTGGTCGGGGCTCAAGGTCTCCAGGGCCTCGCTCAAGGCCCCGCGGATGGGCGCGAAATCGATCAGGTCCTCGATGCGTTCGTAGTCCTCGGGGGGGAGCTCGCGCTCGGGGATCCCGATGCGACGGCGCGCGCTCGCGTCGACCCGTCCGCTGCGGAAGAAGCGTCCCAGCCGGTGCCGGGCGATGCCGTAGATCCACGCCACGCCGTTCACCCCCTTGTCGGTGTAACTCTGCCGTGAGGCGAACGCCTCGGCGAAGGTCTCGGCCGTCAGCTCAGCCGCCGTCTCGGGGTCCAGCGTGCGGCGCGCGAAGTACCGAAGCAGGTCCTCGGCGTGCCGCCGGTAGAGCTCGGTGAAGGCGTCCGGCTCATCTCGTGATGCGAGCAGGAGCTCGGTATCGGTGCGCTGGTCCGGCACGGGGTGTCCCCTTCGTCGTGGGTCCTCGCGGGTCGGTTCTACACCCACATGCCGCGAGGCGGTTCCGGCGTGACAGGCCGGTTGGACGACGGGACGCGTCGCGAAAGTTCCCCCGCGTTGTCCGCTCAGCGCTCGAGGACGATCTTGCCGAGTTGATCGCCGGCGTCGAGCCGGGCCAGAGCGGCCGGGAATTCCTCGAACGAGAAGGTCGAATCGACCGGCACCGGATCCACCTCGCCACGATCGATCATGGCCACGGCGTCGGCGAACTCGCGGTGATCGTTCATCGTGGAGCCGATCACCTCGAGTTGTCGCCAGAAGAGCGTCGGGAGATGGAGCTCGGCCGTGCGCCCACTCGTGGAGCCGTTCGTGACCAGCCGCCCACCGCGCGCGAGCGACCGGATCGAGCGCTCGAACGTCGCCGGGCCCACGTTGTCGATCACGATGTCGACCCCGCGGCCGCCGGTTGCGTGACGAACCGCCCGATCGAAGTCGCCGGCAGAGTCGAAGCTGCCCGCGGCTCCGTGGGCGAGCGCCCACGCGAGCTTGTCGGGTTTGGTCGAGGTTGCGAAGACGTCCGCGCCGAGCGCCGAGGCGATCTGGAACGCCGCGGTCGAGGTGCCACCGCCGATCCCGATCACGAGCACGCGGTCTCCCGTCCGCAGTCGCGCCTGTCGGAGCATCCGTAGTGCCGACGACGTCACCAGTCCGAACGCCGACGCCTCGGCCCAGTTCAGCCGGGCCGGCTTCCGGACGGCGTTCACCGCGGGCACCACGACGTGGTCGGCATGGGTACCCCACCGGTGTTCGCCGACGATCCTGAACGTCTCGCAGAACGGGATATCGCCGTTGAGGCACGCTTCGCACGTGCTACACGACGTCGACGGGTCGATGACCACCTCGTCGCCCTCGGTGACGCTCTTCACGCCGGCGCCGACCGCGTCGACCACGCCCGCGCCATCGGCCCCGGCCACGTGGGGAAGCGAGGGCGGACGTGGCAAGCCCCGTGCGACCCAGAGATCCAGATGGTTCAGTGCGGAGGCGCGGAGCGCGATCCGGACCTCTCCCGGGCCGGGCTCGGGCGTGGGGACCTCGCCGAGGGCGTACGCCTCGGGACCGGTGACGTCGTGCAACAGCCAGGCGCGGATCGAGCTCACCTCCACGAGGGGACGTCCGATGCTAGCGTGCCCGCATGACGGAATCGTTCCCACGCCAGTACGCGAGGACGCGCGGCTTCAATCTGGGTCTCCCCCGCTCCTTCTCGATCGCGTCCGACGGATCGAGGGCCGCCTTCCTGCGAACCGCGCGCGGCGACGATCCGCTCGCCTCGCTCTGGGTGCTCGACGTCGCCGACGGCCGCGAGCGTCTCGTCTACGGTCCCGATCCGGAGGGGCACATCACCGACGAGGAGCGTGACCGGCGAGAGCGCATGCGCGAAAGCCAGACAGGCGTCGTGACCTACGCAGCCGACCCGGCGTTGCGGCTCGCGTCGTTCGTCGTGGGCGATCGGTTGCTCGTCGCCGACCTCGTTCAGGGCGGGATCCGGGAGCTGACACCGGCAGGGCCGGCGTTCGACCCCCGCCCGGACCCTACCGGTCGCCAGATCGCGTACGTGACCGCTGGCGCGCTGCACACGATCGACCTCACGGCGGGCACCGACCGACGTCTCGCGCATGATGAGGATCCAGACGTGCACTGGGGTATCGCGGAGTTCGTCGCGGCCGAGGAGATGGAGCGACGACGCGGGTACTGGTGGGCGCCCGACGGGACCAGGCTGCTCGCGGCACGGGTGGACGATCGCCCGCTCGAGGTCTGGCACATCGCCTCGCCGATCGACCCGACCGCGCCTCCACGCTCGGTGCGCTACCCACAGACCGGTACGGCGAACTCGATCGTGACGCTGCACGTGCTCGGCCTGGACGGCGTACGCGTCGATGTCGAGTGGGAGCGCGAGGCCTTCGAGTACGTGGTGGCGGTGTCGTGGACCGATGAGGGACCGCCGCTCGTGCTCGTGCAGTCGCGCGATCAGCGCGACATGCGGGTGCTGGCGATCGACCCCGAGTCGGGCGCCTCCGAGATCGCCTGGCAAGACCACGACGATGTGTGGACGCACATCACGCCCGGCACGCCGGCCTGGCTCCCGGGTGGGCGTCTGCTGACGGCGGGACACCGCGACGACACGCGTCGTCTGCTGATCGACGGCCAGTCGGTGACCCCGATCGGCCTGCAGGTCGACTCCGTGGTGTCGAGCGGCGACGAGGTCGTGTTCGCCGCCACCGACGAAGCCACCGAGCTGCACGTCTGGCGCCTGGGCGCCGACGGGAAGCTCGATCGCGTGAGCGAGCGCGTAGGCAGGCACGCTGCGGTGGCCGAGGGCGATCTCGTGGTACTCGTATCCGAGACGGCGGATGCGCCCTTCCCGACGGCAACGCTCTTACGTAGGGGTGAGTCCATGCACACCTTCGACCGCTTCGCCGAGGTGCCCGTGCTCGAGGCCACGCCCAAGTTCGTCTCTCTCGGCGCGAAGGAGCTCCGCACCGCGATGCTCACCCCGCACGGCGAGGAGCCGACATCCCCGCTCCCCGTGTTGTTGGCCCCGTACGGCGGCCCGCACTGGTGCCGGGTCGAGCGCACCCAGCGGGCGTTCCTCGAGGATCAGTGGTTCGCCGACCAGGGGTTCGTCGTGCTCGTGATCGACGGGCGCGGCTCGCCCAACCGGGGGGTCGCCTGGGAGCAATCGATCTATGGGCTGGGTCCCGATCCGGCGCTCCAGGACCAGGTCGAAGCTCTGCTCGCCGCCGCCGAGCGATACCCCTTCATCGATCTCACGAAGGTCGCGATGCGCGGGTGGTCATACGGGGGCTCTCTGACGCTCGCCGCGCTGCTCCGACGACCCGACGTCTTCTACGCGGGCGTTTCGGGGGCGCCCGTCACCGACCTCGCGTACTACGACACCCACTATGAGGAACGGTACTCGGGCACCCCACAGGACAACCCCGAGGCGTACGAGCGCGGCAACCTCGTCAAGGACGCCGCCAACCTACGGGGCGAGCTGCTGATGATCCACGGGCTGGCCGACGACAACGTGTACGTGACGCACGCGTTGCAGATGTCGAAGGCGTTGATGGAGGCGGGACGCCGGCACGCGATGATCCCGCTCTCGGGCGTCACCCATCGCCCGATCGACGAACGAGCTGCCGAGAACATGCTGATGATCGAGGTGGAGTTCTTGAAGCGGTCGCTCGGCGTGGACACGCTCAAGACGTAGCCTTCGGCGGGTCAGGCGTCGCGCTAGGCTTGGTCGATGGGACCGCTGGAGGAAGCGCTCGATCAGATCGCACGCCGGACTGGTTTCTCGGGTGTCGTGCGCGTTGACCGTGCGGGCCGCCTTGACCTCGCGAAGGCGTACGGACTCGCCGATCGCGCCCACGACATCACGAATACGGTCGACACCCGATTCGCGATCGCGAGCGGCGCGAAGGGCTTGACGGCGCTCGCGGTGATGAGCCTCATCGAGGACGGCTCGCTTCACCTCACCACCACGGCACGTTCGGTGCTCGGCGACGCCCTCCCGCTGATCGACGACGCCGTGACGATCGAGCAATTGCTCTCACACCGGTCGGGCATCGGTGACTACCTCGACGAGGACGCCGGTCACGAGATCACCGACTACGTGATGCCGGTCCCGGTGCATGAGCTTGCGACGTCGGAGCAATACCTGGCGGTGCTGGCGGGGCATCCCACCGCCTTTCCGCCGGGCGAGCGGTTCGCGTACTGCAACGGCGGCTTCGTCGTGCTCGCGCTGATCGCCGAGCGCACGAGTGGTGTGCCCTTCCACGAACTCGTCCGTCGACGGGTGTGCGACCCGGCGGGCATGGTCCACACCGAGTTCCTGCGTTCGGACGAGCTCCCCGGGAACACCGCGTTGGGGTACCTCTGGGACGCGGGCCTCAGGACCAACGTGCTCCACCTGCCGGTGCGTGGGAGCGGTGACGGCGGGATCTACTCGACCGCTGCGGACCTCGCTTCCTTCTGGATCGCCTTGTTCGCGGGGCGGATCGTCTCCGGAGACCGGGTGGGCGCCATGGTGAGGCCTCGGAGCGAGGCGCCGGCCGGGTCGAAGCGCTACGGCCTCGGGTTCTGGCTCCATGCGTCGAGCGAGGCGGCGATCCTTGAGGGGTACGACGCCGGCGTTTCGTTCCGTAGCGTGCACGATCCGGCAACGAGCACTACCTACACCGTGATCTCGAACAGCTCCGATGGGGCATGGCCGATCCTGCGACTCCTCGACGATCGCCTGGGGAACTGACTCGTCCGGCTGGCTCGTGGGCGAAGCCCCGCCGCTAGACTCGGACGCGTTCCCGAGCACCGGAGCAGGAGCGCGGCGTGCCCATCATCGTTCAGAAGTACGGCGGCACCTCCGTCGGTTCCGTCGAGCGGATCCAGGCGGTGGCCGACCGCGTCGTGAAGGCGCGTGAAGCCGGGAACGACGTCGTCGTGGTGGTCTCGGCGATGGGCGACACGACCGACGAGCTGATGCAGATGGCACACCTGATCGCACCGATCCCCGATCCGCGGGAGCTCGACATGCTGCTGACGGCCGGGGAGCGCATCGCGATGTCCCTCCTGGGGATCGCGATCAACGCCCGCGGATGCAAGGCTGCGAGCTACACGGGCTCGCAGGCCGGGATCATGACCGACACCCAGCACGGCTCGGCCAAGATCGTCGAGATCCGGCCCAAGCGCATCATCGAGGCGCTCCAGGGCGGCGTCGTCGTGGTGCTCGCGGGATTCCAGGGGCTGTCAGTGACGCAATATGAGATCACCACCCTCGGCCGGGGCGGCTCCGATCTCACCGCCGTGGCGATGGCCGGAGCGATCGGGGCCGACGTGTGCGAGATCTACACCGACGTGGCAGGAGTGTTCACGGCCGATCCGCGCATCGAGCCGAAGGCTCGCAAGGTCGACGTGATCTCGTACGACGACATGCTCGAGCTCGCGGCGGCGGGTGCCAAGGTGCTGCAGTCTCGATCCGTGGAGTACGCGCGGCGCTACGGGGTCAAGCTGCACGTGCGATCGTCGTTCGACGACGCACCCGGGACGTGGGTGCAGGAGGTAGATGACATGGAAGGGGTCCTGATCTCGGGCGTCGCCCTCGATGCCGAGGAGGCGAAGGTGACGCTCGACGGGGTGCCGGACCGTCCCGGCGTCGCCGCGACCGTCTTCCGGGCGATCGCCGACGATGGCATCAGCATCGACATGATCGTGCAGAACGTGTCGCACGCAGGCGCCACCGATCTCTCGTTCACGGCACCGCGCGCCGACGTCCCACGGGTACGAACGGTGATGGAACGCCTGGTCGGCCAGATCGGCGCGACGGGCCTCACGATCGACGACGACATCGCGAAGGTGTCCCTGGTGGGTGCGGGCATGAAGACCCACCCAGGTGTGGCGGCCGACATGTTCGACGCGCTCGCCGAAGACGGGATCAATATCGAGATGATCTCGACGTCGCCGATCCGCATCTCCTGCGTCGTTCGCCGAGGTGACGGGGCGCGTGCGCTCGGGCTCGTTCACGACCGGTTCGAGTTGGACCTCGAACGGCGCGATGGCTGACCTCGATCCTCCCGGCGAGCCGCAGTCATCAGCGGCCGTGGAGCCGCCCCCGAGGCCGGACCCGGTCGTCGCGGAACCGGCAGACTCGGAGGCGCCACCGGAGCCGATGCCGCACCCTCGGGCGCCGTTCTGGATCGGTCTGGTGCTGCTGTTCGTGATCTCGGGGGTCGTCGCCGCGACCATCGCCGCCCTCGCTCAGCCCGACCTGTGCGACGGCATGACCTTCCGCTCGGACCGGTTCGGGTACTGCGTGGTAGTTCCTGAGGGATGGGTGGCGGACGGTGACGGCACGCTCGGCGAGATACCGGCCGACCGGGTGCAGATGACCGACGACGTGGGCACGGTGTACGTCCAGGCCGTGCCGGTCAGCGAGGGTCAGACCCTCCGGGACTTCGCCGACTCGCTCCGATCGCTGAACGAACAGGCCGGCTACCAGCTCGAGGAGATCACCGAGCGATCGGTCGCCGGGGTGCCGGCTCTGCGTTGGGACTTCACCACCGGGGTGAAGGGCGGCGTGCAGCTGACGATGCGCGAGATCGTCTTCATCGACGGTGGGAACGCCTGGCGGGTGCAGGTGTCGGCGGCCGAACCGACCTTCGACGACACCGCCGGCATCGTCGACACGATGCTCTCGAGCTGGGTGTTCACGTAGCCGACCGCTTCCCAGAGGTCGGGGAACCCCGCTGCTATCGTGGAACGACCATGCGTGTCGCCGTGATCGGAGCTACGGGAGCGGTCGGCAGGGAGATGACCCGTACGCTCGAAGAGCGGTCGTTCCCCGTCGACGAGCTGATCCCGTTGTCCTCGGCGAGGAGCGCCGGCAGCACCGTCCGGTTCCGCGACGAGGACTGGCCGGTGCGAGAGCTGTCGCCCGATCTGTTGCACGGCGTCGACGTGGCGCTCGTGAGCGCGGGTGCATCCGTCTCGCTCGCGTTCATCCCGGCCGCGGCCGAAGGCGGCACGGTGTGCATCGACAACTCGTCTGCGTTCAGGATGGACCCCGGCGTGCCGCTGTCGATCCCCGAGGTGAACCCCGAGGCGCTCGAAGGCTCCCCCCGGATCGTCTCGGTTCCCAACTGCACGACGATCACGGCGATGCTCGCCGTCGCGCCGCTGCATCGCGCCGCCGGGCTCCGATCGCTGGTCATGTCCTCGTATCAATCGGTGAGCGGCGCCGGGCACACGGGCGTGAGCGAGCTGCTCGAACAGGTCGAGAAACTTCGGGGCGACGAGGAGTCGCTCTCGCACCCGGTGCACGAGGCGCTTCCGACCGGGCCCACGTTCGGCAAGACGATCGCCTTCAACGTCGTCCCGAAGATCGGTGAGTTCGAGGACGACGGTTTCACCGGGGAGGAGTCGAAGATGATGGCCGAGCCGCGGAAGATCCTCGGCCTTCCCGCCCTGCCGGTGGTGGCGACGTCGGTGCGTGTGCCGGTCATCGCGGGTCACGGCGTCTCGCTGTTGGTCGAGTTCGAGCGGCCGATCTCGGTGGCCGAGGCGCGTGACGCGATCGCATCCGCGCCCGGCGTCGAGCTGTGGGACGACCCGGGGAGCGACGTCTACCCGAGCCCGCTCGATGCGGCCGGGCGCGACGTGGCGCTCGCGGGGCGGATCCGCCAGGTGCCCGGGCGCACCGACGCGCTCGCGTTGTTCAGCTGCGCCGACAACCTCCGTAAGGGTGCCGCACTGAACGCGGTGCAGATCGCCGAGCACCTGTTCCGCTAGGCGGTCGTCTAGTTGTCGTCGATCGGCTGGCCGCCGGGCGTCACGGACTCCGTCAGGGGCTTCACGAACCACTTCCCGTAGTCGCTCCACCCTTCCTTCGCATAGAAGGCGGTCGTCGCCTCGCGCCACGAGGCGGTTACCAGCGCCATACGGAAGCAGCCACGCTTGCGCGCGAGGTCCTCGGCGGCGCGCAAGAGCGCCGAGCCGACGCCCAGCCCGCGTGCGGTCGCGGTGACGACCACGTCGTGCACGCGTGCCTGGGGTCTGTGGTCGCCCAGTCGCTGGTGGTACTCCATGTCGACCACGCCGACGACCGACCCCGCCGCTTCAGCGACCAGGGTGACGTTCCCGATCTGCCGCAGGTGGCCCGCGAACGCCTGGCGGTGGGTCGGGTCGTCGGCCGTTCCCTCCGCGACACCGCGCCCCAGCTCCACCAGCAGCCCGGCGACGGCGGGCCAGTCCTCGGGCCGGGCGAAGCGGACGGCGACGCGAGCAGGCTCGTCCATCAGAAGAAGAACGGGGTCCATGGGTCGGGGCCGTCGAGGATCGCCGCGAGCGGGTCGACGACGGGATCGTCTGCGTCGAGGTGGCCGAGCCGCACCGCATCGTGCGCGCGAAGGTAGCCGGTGAACATCGACGACAAGACGCCGATCGGCAACGCTCGCCGATCGTGCCCTTCCGCGCGCTCGACCGAGGCGCGACCGCCGCTGACGGCGAGGCGCCATGCGCCCGCGTTGTCGGGGTACATCGGGTCGTCGACCGCGAAGGTGGCGTCCACGTCGATCCCCGGGTAGCCGCGCGCCCCGAACGCGGCCGGCACGTCGAGGATGCGCAGCATCCAGTCGTAGCGGTACGGGCGCTCGACGAACGCGTCCAGGGAGCTGAGCGCGATCGGATCGTTCGGCGGCCCGGCCCACTGCAGCCAGGTGCCGAGCCCGCGGTACCGGCGGAAGTAGGACCAGAGCGCGCGCTGGGCCGTGGGTGTCACCGCGAACAGCGCGCGGCAGTCGATGCCGAACGCGATGTCCAGCAGTCCCGGCTCGGTCTGCCGCGTGAACGACGCCACGCCGGTGATGCGGCCGCCCTCCCGGACCACGACCGTGCGCCCGGCGTCATCGTCGGATGCCGGGAGCAGGCGGGAGATCCAGAGCTCGTCGGTGACCGGCTCGACGGGCCCGGCCGAGGTCGAGATCCACTCACGATATGCCGCGTGCATCTCGGAGACATCGCGCGGCGGGTCGGCGAGCTCGACGTTCGGGAGGGCGTCGTCGCCCGGCGGCAGCGCGTCCAGCGCCACTCGGTGGCGGGTCAATACCCCGGCGGTCTCGTAGCCCATACGGCGGTAAGGACCCAGGACGGCGGGGAAGAGTGCCGTGAGTGGGATGCCACGCTCTCGGGCGCGGTCCAGTAGCGCACGGATACACGCGGTGGCCAGCCCGCTCTCGCGGTGCTCGGGCAGCGTCGCCACACCCCAGATCCCCGAGCAGCCGATCGGCCGTCCTCCGAACCACTGGTCGAAGTGGAAGTCGCCCGCGGTGGCCACGACCCTGCCGTCCTCGATCGCGACGCGCATGTCTTCCAACGGCCAGAACGGGGAACGTTCGATCGCTCGTTCTCGCGAGAAGTTCAGCGCGGTGGACGTCGTCTCGGCGATGCCGAGCAGGTGCTCTTGGCTAGGGGCGACGATCGTCGTCACGGGAAGGCACATCCGCAAGGCTTCGAGCCGCATCGAGGGCAACCATCGGCGTAGCGCGCCATCGCCACCTCGAGGTCGATCCCCTCGACGTTCGCGAGGGACAACAGCCACGCGAGGACGTCGCCGAACTCGTGCTCGAGGTTCGCGCGATCGCCGGTCCGCAGTGCCTTCGCGAGCTCCCCGACCTCCTCGGTGAGCCAGCGGAACGTGGCGTCGCGACCCCGCTCGGCGTCTCGCGTGAGATAGGTGTCCCGGAGTGCTGACTGGAGTGCGGCGAGTTCCATCGGGCGAGTCTAGCGGCGGACACCTTCGTCTCGGCCGGCGGCGTCTCGGATCCCGACTTGTCTACCAACCGGTAGAGAAGGCATACTCCTGCCCATGGCGGACAGCGGGGGGACCGCGCCTTCGATCGTGGAGAAGCTGTCGGGGAAGCGGATCCTGCTGACCGGCGTCACCGGCTTCCTCGCGCAGGTGGTCTTCGAGCGCCTGCTCGCCGACTTCCCCGAGACCGAGGTCGTCCTGCTCGTCCGATCTCAGACGAGCGCCACCAGCCGGGAGCGCGTCGAGTACCTGCTGCGCAAGCCCGCCTTCGATACGTTGCGTGAGCGCATCGGGGCTGACGGCCTCCTGCAGCTCTTGGACGAGCGCGTCCAGGTGGTCGACGGCGATTTCGGGCGTGGCGTGCCCGAGATCCCCGGCGGGATCGACATCGCGTGCCACTCGGCCGCGACCGTCAGTTTCGACCCGCCGATCGACGAGGGGTTCATGACGAACCTGCAGGGCGCGATCAACCTGTACCAGGGTGTGCTCGCCGGCGGCTCGACACCCTCGCTGGTCCACGTCTCCACGGCGTACGTGGCGGGTGTGCAGAAGGGCGTGATCCCCGAGGGTCCTCTCGAGCACAAGGTCGACTACCGCCTGGAGCTCGAGCTTGCCATCGGGGCACGCCGCGACGTCGAGGTGTCATCTCGCCGCCCGGAGCAGCTCGCCGCCTTCCTCGAGAAGTCGAAGAAGGCGCACTCCCGTGCCGGCCCGTCCACGGTGGCCGAGGACGCAGAGGACCGCCGCCAGCGGTGGGTGACCAAGCGACTCGTCGAGTACGGCCGCATGCGCGCTCGGTCGCTCGGCTGGCCCGACGTCTACACCTTCACGAAGGCGATGGGCGAGCGCGCCGTCGAGGAGCTGGCGCGCGAGGCGAACCTGCCGCTCTCGATCGTCCGTCCGTCGATCATCGAGTCCGCACTCCTGCATCCCTTCCCCGGGTGGATCGACGGGTTCAAGATGGCCGACCCGATCATCCGCGCCTACGGCCTCGGCCAGATCCCCGAGTTCCCGGGGATCCCCGAAGGCATCATCGACCTGATCCCCGTGGACTTCGTCGTGAACGCGATCCTGGCGGTCGCGGCGAACCCCGCCCAGCCGGGAGAGGCCCTCCACTACAACGTCAGCTCGGGCTACCGCAACCCTGTGCGGTTCTTCGAGCTCTACGACTGGATCCGGGGCTACTTCGAGGAACACCCGCTCCCCGAGCGCGGTCGGGGCGAGCACAAGGTGCCCGAGTGGAAGTTCCCAGGGAACCTGAGCGTGGACCGGATGCTCCGCCGGGCCGAACGGCTCACCGACGTCGCCGAGCAGATCGTCACGCATCTGCCCAAGTCCTCGGGGATGCGCAGCGCGATCCGCCGCGTCGACCGCGACAAGGCGCGCGTCGACTTCGTCAAGCGGTACAGCGAGCTCTACGGCATGTACACCGAGACGGAGGTCGTCTACACCGACGACCGCACTTTCGCGCTCTTCCAGAGCCTGAACGATCAGGACAAGGCGTACTTCCCGTTCGACGCCGCCATGGTCGACTGGAAGTACTACCTGAAGGACGTGCACACCCCGGCCGTGACGCAGTCGCTCCGCGAGCTGTCGAAGCGCGATCGCGAGAAGCCGACGGTGAAGATCACGCCCCGCGACCAGCCGGTGGTGGCCGTGTTCGACATGGAGGGCACGATCATCACGTCGAACGTGGTGGAGTCCTATGTCTGGACGCGCATGGCCGACCTGGAGCCCGACGACTGGCCCAAGGAGCTCCTGAGCGTCTTCGGGAAGATCCCCGGCTACCTGCAGATCGACCGGCGTGACCGCGGGGACTTCCTCCGGATCTTCTTCAGGCGGTACGAAGGTGCGAGCGTTGACGGCATCGATCGGCTCGTGAGGGCGCACGTCGGGGAATTCATGCTGCAGAAGGCGAGCGCCGCGGCGATCCGCCGGGTGCGGGCGCATCGCGCAGCGGGCCATCGCACGATCTTGATCACCGCGGCGGCCGAGCCGTTCATCAGGCCGTTGTCGCCGCTCTTCGACGTCGTGATCGGGGCGGAGTTGGAGCACCGAGACGGCCGCTACACCGGCTTCATGTCGGCGCCCCCGCTCGTGGGCGAGGCGCGCGCCGCGTGGCTCAAGCGGTACGCGCTGCTCGAGGGCGTGGACCTGAAGCACTCGTATGCCTACGCCGACTCGTACTCCGACCTTCCGTTGCTGCGGGCGGTCGGCACCCCCGTCGCCGTCTCGCCCGACTCCGCGCTCTACCGCCACGCCCGCCGCCGCCGGTGGCCGGTCGAGGAGTGGGCGATGACCAAGAGCATGCCGCGCGTGCGGTTCCCGAGGCCGGCGGTCCGATGAGGAGGTACGCGTGATGGCCCAGGCGCTCGAGCTCTTCCGCAGCGCGCCGCGGTTCCTCACCGCGCGGACGGTGGGAGACCGCATACCCGGGCTCGTGTCCGGACCCCTCGCCCCGCTCCGCCTGGTCAACAAGGCGGACCCCGTGCCCACGCGGGACGGATGGGCGCGGGTCAAGCCGCTCTTATCCGGGATCTGCGGCAGCGATCTCTCGACGCTGGCCGGGAAGTCCTCGTTCTACTTCTCGCCGTTGGTGACGCTCCCGTTCGTGCCCGGTCACGAGGTCGTGGGCGAGCTGCTCGACGATTGCGGCGATCTGAAGGCCGGAACCCGCGTCGTGCTTTCCTCGGTCCTGGGGTGCGCCGCGCGCGGACTCCCAGAGCTCTGTGCGAACTGCGCGGCCGGCGAGTATGGCCGATGCGACCGCGTGACGGTCGGCGACCTCGATCCGGGCCTGCAGACGGGCTACTGCCGCGATACCGGGGGCGGGTGGAGCAGGCTGATGCTGGCACACCGGTCGCAGCTCTGGGCCGTGCCCTCCGCACTCAGCGACGAGACCGCGGTGCTGATCGAGCCCCTCGCGTGCGCGATCCATGCCGCGCTCAGGGCGCGGGTTCCCGACGGTGGCTCCGTCCTCGTGATCGGTGCCGGCACCGTGGGCTTGCTCACCTCGATCGCGCTACGGCGTTTCGCGAACCCGGGACGCGTGGTCGTGGCGGCGAAGCACCCCCGTCAACGCGCCGCCGCGACGCTGGCCGGCGCCGACGAGGTCGTCCGCCCCGAGCACGCCCTCAAGGCGGTGCGGCGTTCCTCGCAGGCCGTGAAGCTCACCCCCGAGCGAGGGCAGGACTTCCTGCTCGGGGGGGTCGACGTCGTGCTCGAATGCACGGGCTCAAAGAGCGCGCTCGATATGGCCTTGCGCACGACGAAGGCCGGCGGCCGCGTGGTGGTGAGCGGCATCCCCGCCCCGGGGGCCGACCTCACCCCGCTCTGGTTCCGCGAGCTCGAGCTCGTCGGGGCTTACACCAGCGCGATGGAAGACGTCGACGGGGGCCGACGGCATTCATTCGCCCTCGCCCTGGAACTTGCGAGCAACCTGCCCATGCTGGACCAGCTCGTGGGCGCGACCTATCCGCTCGACCGCTGGCGCGACGCGATCGATCACGCGATGTCCGCCGGACGGCTCGGCACGTTCAAGGTGGCCTTCGCGCCCCAGACCTAGGAGACCGACGATGCCCAGACCAGGATTCGTGTTGGAGGTGGACGAGCGGACACCTCCTCTCCTCGTGCATGAAGGCGAGCGCTTCCGCATGCAGAAGTTCCCGCTGGGGACGCGCGTGGTCTACCCACCCGACGCGCTCCCCGGGGTGCCAGACGTGCACGCCGCGATCCGTCACGCGCTGCTGCATCCCGTGGGGGACTCGAAGCCACTGCCCGAGTTGCTGTTCTCGGGGATGAAGCTCACGATCGCGATCGACGACATCTCGCTGCCGTTGCCGCCGATGGTGACGCCCGACATGCGCCAGCGCGTGCTCGAGCACGTGATCGAGTTGGCGGCGCGCACGGGAGTGGAGGACCTCGAGATCATCGTCGCCACCGCGCTGCATCGGCGGATGACCGGCGCGGAGATCCGACGGGCAGTGGGCGAACGCGTCTTCCGTTCGTTCTGGCCCACGCAGCTCTACAACTTCGATGCCGAAGATCCGAACGCGCTGCTGCACATCGGCATGACCGACCAGGACGAAGACGTCGAGATCTCCAAGCGCGCGGCGGAGTCCGACCTGATCATCTACGTGAACATCAACCTCGTCGCGATGGATGGTGGCCACAAGTCGGTGGCTGTCGGCCTGGCCGGCTACCGGTCACTGAAGCATCACCACAACGTCAAGACGATGATGCACTCCAAGTCGTACATGGACCCGCGTGAAGGGCACAGCGCGATCAACGACTCGGTGGTGCGCATGGGCCGGGTGCTGGCGGCGAGCGGCGTGAATATCTTCCAGATCGAGACCACGTTGAACAGCGAGACGTTCCCCTCGAACCTCGGGTTCCTCAACAAGCGGGAGTGGGAGTGGAGCGCGTACGACCAGGGGTTGATGATGGCGGCCCGCAAGGGCAACGAGCTCGCTCCGCCGCGCATGCGTCGCGAGCTCTACCGGCGGATCGAGGCGCCGTACAAGCTGACCGGCATCAACGCCGGCGAGGTCGAGGCAGTGCATGAGCGCACGCTCACGAACCTGCACCGGCAACAGCTCGTCGAGGTGAACGGTCAGTCCGACATCTTGATCATGGGGTTGCCGTATCTCGGTCCCTACAACGTGAACTCGGTCCTGAACCCGATCCTCGTGCACTGCCTGGGCCTCGGGTACCTGTTCAACATGTACCGGAACAAGCCGCTCGTCCGCCAGGGCGGCGTCGTGATCTTGCACCACCCGGTGCCGTGGGAGTTCCACCAGATCCATCACCCCAGCTACATCGACTTCTTCGAAGAGGTGCTCGCCGAGACCACCGACCCCGCCGAGATGGAGAAGAAGTTCGAGGAGAAGTACGCGACCGACCCGTGGTACATCCACCTGTACCGGACCTCGAACGCGTACCACGGCGTGCACCCGTTCTACATGTGGTATTGGGGCGCGCACGGCCGCGATCATGCCGGCGACGTGATCTTCGTCGGCGGGGAGGCCAATTCGGTGGCCCGGCTCGGGTACCGGCGGGCCGACAGCCTCCGCGACGCGATCGAGATGGCGAAGGACACCGTGGGCTCCAGTCCCACGATGACCTACTTCCACGCGCCACCCGTGATGATCGCTGACGTCCGGTGAGGAGCCGCAGATGACCGGCATCCGCGACGATCTGAAGAGGATGGCGGAGGGGTTCCGTTGGGGGCGCCGGCCGATGGTGCCACGCTCCGCCGAGCCCTATGCACTCGAGCGTACGGATCGAACGTTCCCCACCGACTGGGCGCGCACGGAGGCGGGAACGGCCGCGAGGCAGGTGATCCTGAAGTCGGTGATCCTGCCGATGCTCCGCAACGAGGTGGCCCTGAAGGTCCACGGCCGCGACGTGCTGGACGGCGTGCAGGGTCCGTTGATCTTCTACTCGAACCACACGAGCCATCTGGACGCGACGATCATCATGACGTCGCTGCCCGACCGCTGGCAGTCCAAGACGGCGGTGGGAGCGGCGCGCGACTACTTCTTCGACGTGTGGTGGCGTCAGGCGTTCACGGCACTGGTGTACGGGGGGTTCCCGATCGACCGGGCCAAGGGCGGACGCGGTTCGGTCACGAAGGCGCGCGAGCTCCTCGACGACGGCTGGTCGCTCGTCGTGTTCCCCGAGGGGCAGCGATCGCCCGACGGGCACGTGCAACGGTTCCGGCACGGCACCGCGAGACTCTGTATCGAGGCGGGTGTCGGGGCTGCGCCGATCGGGATCCGCGGGGCCTATCAGGCGTGGCCGAAGGGATCCAACTGGCCCAAGGCGGGCCGCCCACCGGTGAACGTCCGGTTCGGCGCGCCGATCTACCCCGAGGAAGGCGAGACCCACCAGGCGTTCTCGCTGCGGATGACCCAGGCCGTAGCCGCGCTGCACGACGAGGATCGCTCGACGTGGTGGGAGGCGTTGCGTCGGGCAGAGCACGGGGAGACGCCGTCGCTGCACGGACCACAGGGACCGGACTGGCTCCGCCGCTGGGAGGGCCTCCGACCGGTACCGAGACGCCGATCGTCCTCGACCTGGGAGTAGATGTGCCCCGCGGCGACGGCACAGCTCGGCGCGGCACGATCGTCGAGGAGGCGATCCGCCAGATCGGCCGCGACGGCTACCGCGGCGCCAGCCTCGATCACATCGCGAACGCGGTGGGGGTGCGCAAACAAACCGTGCTGTACTACTTCCCCAACAAGGACGCGCTCCTCGAAGCCTGCCTTGCGGCCGCGGGGGAGCGGCTCATGCGAGAGATCGCCGCTGCGCTCGAGGGCAAGGAGACCTACTGGGATCGCGCGGAGGCCGTGATCCACGCGGTCTTCAGTCTTGCCTCCGAGTGGCCGGAGTTCCCGATGTTCGTGCGCGAGGCGGGGCGCCTCGGCCCCGACGCGTTCGACCGATTCGCCGGCGGGCTCGACCCTCTTCGGCGCCGCGCGATCGACTTCCTGCAGGCGGGTATGGATCAGGGCGAGATCCGGAAGCAAGATCCCGCCCTGCTCCTGTTCACGCTCTACACGGCGGTGGTCGGGTCGCTCACCGAAGCCAGCGTCCTCAACGCGGTGGTCGGTCCGGGCAAGAGCCGACAGTCACTGCGTCGGCGCGAGCGCGAGGTGATCGCGTTCGTCCGTGCGGCGCTGCAGCCCGCCGAGCGGGTCTCCGACTAGATCGTCGAGACGCGGAAGTCCAGGAACTTCGAGCGGCCGTCGTCTTCGTCCCGGCGGTTGCCGTTGGCCACGATGCGGATCCGCATCCCGGCCTTCTTGCCGCCGCCGAACGCGGACGCCTGCTCGGGTGTCATGCGGTACCGGATCGAGTCGATCAGGGTGGCCCCGTCGTAGATCGAGCACCGGATGATCCGCCGCGTGCGCTCGCTGACCAGCAGGTAGATCTGGCCGGCTGTGATGCTCAGGCCGGACTTGTCCTTCTCGACGTTCGGCTCGCTGCCGTGCAGCCGGTCGCCGATCACCAGGTACCCGAGCGGGTGCGCGGGCGTGAGCTCGACGCGGCAGTACAGGTGGTTCTCGACGTTCTTGTACGGGGCGACGATCCCGACGTTCGACTTGCCGGGGGACAGGCGTACGTGCATCTGCGTCCGTTGGGACTTGTGCAAGCCCTTGGTGCCGATCACCGCGTAGCCGATGTTCGTGACCGGATCGACGGTCGACGGGTTCACGCGCGCCGTGCCCTTCGTCGTCCGCCAGGTCGAGTTGATCTGCCGCCACGCCGCACGGAGGACCGGACCGTCGAAGCGGTCGCCCACGATGATGGCGGCCTGGGCCGGCGGTGCGAAGGCGGCGAGCACGCCGAACGTGAGGAGCACGGATACGAGGGAACGACGACGTCGGTTCACGGGGGCCTCCTGAGGTCTCATGCCGTCTTTGTACACCACGGGTGGTGCCAGCGTCGACCAGAAGGCCTCCGCGCCAGCAGGTCGGGCCTAGGCCAGCAGGTCGGGCCTAGGAGTAGAACTCCACGATCAGACGCTCCTCCACCTCGACGGGCAGGGGGACCTCGGCGCGCTCGGGGAGCCGGCTGAGGGTGCCCTGCAGCTCGTCCTTGTTCCGGTAGAGGTAGGTGGGCGGGTCTGCGGTGATCTGCACGGCCTCCCGCACGGCGACGAAGTTCTTCGCCTTCGCCGTGATCTCGATCGTCTGACCGGGCTTGACCCGCGCGCTCGGTACGTTCAGGCGCTTGCCGTCGACGGTCACGTGACCGTGCGAGACCAGCTGGCGCGCCTGGCGGTTCGTGAGCGCGAAGCCCAGACGAAGCACCACGGCGTCGAGACGGGTCTCGAGCTGACGGATCAGCTCCTCGCCCGTCACGCCCTTGGAGGCGGCGGCGCGGTCGTAGTACGCACGCATCTGGCTCTCGCTCACGCCATAGATGTGGCGGAGCTTCTGCTTCTCGAGCAGGCGTGTCTGGTACTCGGAGATGCGCTTGCGCCCACGGCCGTGCTGGCCGGGCGGATAGGGGCGCTTGTTCGACGGGCAGTTCGGGCGCCCGCAGAGGGCGGCGCCGACCCGGCGGCACGTGCGGTGCTTGGGTCCGATCTTGTCCATGTGCTCGTGTCCCTGTATGGCCCTCGACTGCAGGGTGTTCCCGCTGGTCAGGGCGTCGGGCCATCGACCCCGGACCGTGAAGTGTTCACCTGAAAGGGCAGGTGACCTGCGGAAACTCGTGCCCTCGGTGCCCAACGAAGATACCAGCCGAGCCGTCGGGTAGCCCAGCTAGGCTACGCCCGTGAACGGGGTTCGTGACCGCGCGGTGGGAAGCATCCTGGGGCTCGCCATGGGAGACGCCCTCGGAGCCCCGTTCGAGTTCCGCCGTCGCTCCGCGATCCCGGTGCCGCTGCCGGCGTTCGAGCTGTCGTGGATGGGCCTGCCGCCCGGAACCTGTACCGACGACACCGCGATGGCGCGGAACCTGTGGACCTCGTTGACCTCGCGGGGAGGTGACCTAGACCTCCCGGACGTGCTCGCGCGGCACCAGGCGTGGCTCGCGACCGGCCCGCCCGACGTCGGGAACCTCACGCGGCGAGTGCTTACCGGATGGCGGGACGGTGCGCCGGATCCGGCTCGCGCGTATGTGGAGGCGCGAGGCCCCGAGGTGAGCGCCGGGAACGGGTCGGTGATGTACTGCGCGCCACTCGGCGTCGTGCGGGCGTTCGCGGCCGATCGACTCGGCAGCGAGGCGCCCGCGCTGAGCGCCCTCACCCACTGGGACGAGCGCTGCCGCACGGCGTGCCTCGTCGTGACGCGTGCGGTGGCGGCGCTCGTATCGGGGGAGCCTGCCGACGACGCCATCTCCGCCGCGGTCGCGGCGGTGGCGGAGCGTGAGGGCGGAGAGGAACTGGAATACCTGGCCGCCGAGGCCGGCCTGGCCCGCCCGATCGACGGCCCCGACATGGGGTTCACGCTCTTCACCGCGGGAGTCGCGCTCCGCGTTGCGGCCGAGGCGGCGAGCGTCGAGGCCGGGCTCCGGGAGATCGTTGCCTTCGGCGGCGACACGGACACGAACGCCGCGGTCGCCGGCGCACTGCTCGGCGCTCGGTTCGGTCGCGACCGGTTGCCGGGCGAGTGGCTCGCCAAGCTTGCCGACCGCGAGGCGATCGAGGCCGAGGCAGAGGCGCTCGCTGCGCTGGTGGCGGCACCCTGATGTCGTTCGCCGTGAACGCCATCGACGGGACCCGTGTCTCCTTCGAAGACGAGGGTGGCTCAGGGATCCCGGTCGTGATCCTCGGTGGCTTCCTCGACCCGATCGGCCTCGTGCGGGACGCGCCCATCGTGCGGGCGCTTTCGGACCGGTCACCGGAGTTCCGGCTCGTGTTCGTCGACCATCGCGGGCACGGCCGGAGCGGTGCACCGCACGATCCGGCGAGCTACGCGATGCCCGTACGCGTGGCCGACGTCGCCGCGGCGATGGACGCCGCGGAGATCGACCGTGCCCATGTCGTGGGGATCTCGTGGGGCGGCCGACTCGGGTTCGGTATGGGGGCCGTCGTGCCCGAGCGTCTGCGATCCCTCGTCGCGATCGGTCAGCAGCCGTACGCGATCCGTCCGGACGGACCCCTGGCCACCGCGGTGGCTCGAGCGATGGCCGATGCCAAGCAGCGAGGGGTGGCCGCGCTGGTCGAGACTTTCGAGGCGGTTGCGGGTCGCTACCCCGAGGAGGTTCGGTCGATCTACCTGAGCTCGGACGTGGACGCGCTGCGCGCGGCATGGCGGTGCGTGAGGGACGAGGGTCCGATCGGCGGGGACCTCTGTGCGTGGACGACGCCGTGCCTGATCGCTGTGGCAGAGGACGACGGCGACTTCTTCGAGCAGGCGAGGATGGCCGCCTCGGAGATCCCCCGGGCTCGGTTCGTCGTGATCCCGGGCGCCGATCATCTCGGGGTCGACGTCGCGCCGGTCGACACATATCTCCCGGCGGTGCTTCGCCTCCTCCGCGAAGCGTGACCTGACGCACCCACGAACGCCCCAAGCGACTGTAACGTCCGTGGGGCCCGGGCAGACCGTGCCCGGAAGACCCGAACCCGACGAGGGGAACGAACGATGGAGGAGATCGAGCTCTACGGCGCCAGCTGGTGTCCCGACTGCCGAAGGGCGAAGAAGTTCCTGGCCGACCAGCGGATCGCGTACGTGTGGCACGACATCGAGCAGCGTCCCGATCTCGTGGAGATCGTCGAGCAGAAGAACGACGGCAAGCGCACGATCCCCACGATCGTGTTCCCCGACGGGTCCCACCTGGCCGAGCCCTCGAACGAGGAGCTGGCCGACAAGCTCGGCATCGCGCGGGTCGCCGACATGCATGTCTACGACCTCGTGATCGTCGGGGGCGGCCCCACCGGGCTCACGACCTCGCTCTATGCCGCTCGCGAGAATCTCGAGACGTTGGTGATCGACTCGAAGGGTCTGGGCGGTCAGGCGGGCGTTACCGAGCGGCTCGACAACTACCCGGGGTTCCCCGAGGGGATCGCGGGCGCCGAGCTCGCCGACCGCTTCGTGAAGCAGGCCGAGCGTTACCGGGTGGAGATGCTGCAGGCTGTGAGCGTCACGCACATCACCGACGAGGGCCACCGCGAGCTCGACGTCGAGACCGCCACCGGCGACCACTACCACGCGCGCGCCGTGCTGATCGCGACCGGGTCGTCGTACCGCAGAACCGGCGCTGAAGGCGAGGAAGATCTGATCGGCGCCGGCATCCACTTCTGCGCGACGTGCGACGGGCCGTTCTACAAGGGGTCGGAGGAGTTGCTGGTGATCGGCGGCGGGAACAGCGGCCTCGAGGAAGGGCTCTTCCTCACCCAGTTCACCGACAAGGTGACGGTCGTCGAGTACGGCCAGGAGCTCCGCGGTTCCAAGATCCTGCAGGACAAGGTCCAGAACCATCCGAAGATGGAGGTTCTGCTCGGGCACGGCGTGACGTCCTTCGCCGCGAAGGACGACGGTAGCGGCAAGCTGGGGACGGTCACGATCGAGGACCGTGCATCGGGAGAGCTGGTCGAGCGGCGTCCGGCCGGGGTCTTCGTGTTCGTCGGGCTCGATCCGAACACCGGGTTCCTCGAGGGACAGGTCGGCCTCGACGAGCGGAAGTTCGTGACGACCGACGCGACGTTCATGACCGACCTCCCCGGGGTGTTCGCCGCCGGTGACGTGCGGAACGGCTCCACGAAACAGCTCGCCTCGGCGGTGGGCGAGGGCGCCGCCGTCGCGATCCAGATCCGCGGGTACCTCGACCGCATCGAGCGGGAGGAGGCGGTCTAGATGGCGACGCCCGACGAGATCTTCCAGCTGATCATCAAGGCGGACGAGAAGCTGAAGTACGCCACCGCCGGCAAGGGAGATGTGCGCGCACAGCAGGCGGGCGACCTGCTCGCCGAGGCGATGCGCGAGGCCAACGCGATCGGGAACGAGGGCCTCGCCCAGCAGGCGAAGGTTCGGCTCGCCGACCTCGAGACCTTGCTGACCGGCGGCGACCCGGCTATCTGAGCCGGGCTAGGCCCCGGCCTCGCTGCGCCAGGCCCGGAAGACGCCCCGGATCGGCTCGAGCGCGTCCTGGGCGACCTGTTCCTCGGTGAGCGTGCCCGTCACTCGGATCGCCTCGCGGAGCTGGTCGAGCGCCGCCGTGCACCCATCGCACCGGGCCAGGTGCGCGTCGAGGCGCGCGCGGTCGGGGGGCGGGATCGCGCCGTCCAGATAGTCGGTCAAGAGCTCGACCACTTCGCGGCACGTGATGTCGTCGGTGGTCATGCGTCGTCTCCGAGGTAGGCGTCGAGGGCGCGTCGCACCTTGGCGCGCGCCCGGTGCAGCAGCACCCGTTGATTGGTCTCGGTCAGATCCAGAGCGTTACGTACCTCTTGGGAGGTCCATCCCGCGACGTCGCGCAGCCGGAGCACTTCGGCCTGCATCGGGGGCAGCGAGGCGAGCACGCCGGCGACGATGCCGCGGGTCTCGGCCGAGAGCAGGCGCTCCTCGGGGATGCCCCGCCAGTCGTGGGGCAGACTCGACCAGTGACCGGCCCACGGCTCACCTTCACCCTTGAACGAGGATGGGTCCCACGCTGGCGCGTCGAGGTCGTCGCCCGCGAGCGAGGCGAAGGGGACGCTTCGGCCCTCTCGCTGACCGCGGGTCTTCGCGATGTTCGTGAGGATCCGGAAGATCCAGGTTCGAAGCGACGACCGACCCTCGAACGTGCCGAGCCCCTGAAGGACGCCGAGCCAGCACTCTTGGACGCATTCTTCGGCGACGGCCTGCGTCGATACGAACATCCTTGCGACCCGGAGCATCGATGACTGCAGCCGCTCGACGAGCGCCATGAACGCGTCCTCGTCGCCGGCGCGGAGCCGTTCGACCAGGGCGAGATCTGCCGCGTAGGGAGTGTTGTCGTCCACGAGGCGCAAGCCTACGGCAGAGCGGGGAGCGAGCGAGTGAACCGGCGCGCTAGCTCGGGCGGGAGACGCCGATGACCGGTTCCCCGTAGCCGGCCACGCTCCCGATCTGGACCTGGCCGCCGGGACCGGGGTGACGCGCGTGGATCATCATGCCGCCCCCCATGTAGAGCGCAACGTGGCTGATCGGGGAGTAGAAGAACAGCAGGTCGCCCGGCTGCATGTCGCTGATCGGCACATGGGGGTACGACGAGTACTGCGAGGCGGAGGAGTGCGGGATCGAGACGCCCGCTTGCGCCCACGCCCACATCGTGAGGCCCGAGCAGTCGAACCCGACGCTGGGATCGGCCGAGCCCCACACGTACTGGACCCCCAGGACCGACTTGGCGGCTGCGATCGCGATCTGCGCGCCGCTCGCGTTGGGTGGGGGGACGAAGCCACCGCCACCGCCGCCACCCGTGGTGCCGCCGGTGCCCCCGGTGCCCCCCGTGCCGCCGGTGCCCGGGTCGCCGGCCGCGTTCGCCTCGTCGTTCGCGGCCGCTTGCGCGGCGGCCTCCTGCGCGGCCAGGTAGTCCTGGTAGTCCTTGTTGAGCGTCTCGTACAACTGCTGCTGTTCTTGGAGCATCTTTTCGATGTCGCCGCGCTTGGCAGCCATGTCGTCGAGCTGGCCCTGCTTCGCGTTCAGCTGGGTGTCGTACTGCTGCGCAGCCCACTCGGCTTGCTGGCGGGCGGTGTCGGCGGCGGTCGCGAGGTCGGCGTCGTTCTGGGCGATCGACCCCATGAACTCCAGCCGGTCGGAGAACTCCGAGAGATCCTGGGCTCCGAGCAACACATCGACCTGCGAGCCCATCCCTGTGTACGCCTCGACCGCGCGCGCAGCGAGCCGCGTCGTGGCGGCCGACGCGAGGGCTTCCGCCTGTTGCTTGGCCTTCAGCGTCTGCGCCAGCTTGGTCTGCACGAGCTGGAGCTGGTATTTCGCCTCGTTGTACTGCTCGATCACGAGCTCGAGATCGTGGCCCAGCTGCTGGGCCTTGGCCTTGGCGGCCTCCACCTCGGCCTTCGAAGGGGCGGCGGAGGAGGCGGCGGTGAAGGAACCGAGGGCCAGGGGGAGGACGAAGACCACGGCTGTGGCCAGCCGTGCGATCCGCGTTCGCGCCCTGGTCATGGTCCTCCGTAGGGTGGGGGATGGGGGATCTGACTGATATCAGAAAGGCCCCGTTTCCGGGACCTACGCGGAAAGAGGCTATCGGGCGGTCGGGGGGTCGTCAAACGCCCGGGTGCGGGCTCGAAGGGCGGGCCTTGCGACCCGCCCTTCGAGCTCCTCGAGTCGGGACGGCGGGATTTGAACCCGCGACCTCAGCGTCCCGAACGCTGCGCGCTACCAAGCTGCGCCACGTCCCGAGGGCTTGCCAGTGTAGCGAGCCGGCGCCGACCTTCACCAGAGGCCGTCCTCAGGCCGGCGCCCGCCCGAGCTCCAAGATCGTGGCTTCAGGGCGGCAGCCGAAGCGGAAGGGAGCGAACTTGCTCGTCCCCAGTCCGGGCGAGGTATGCAGGATCGAGCCGCCCATCCGGATCAGGCCGCTCACGAGCCGGCGCGGCATCGTGCAGTTCGTGACCAGGGCGCCCACCAGCGGGAGCCGGACCTGACCGCCGTGGGTGTGTCCCGCGACCATCAGCCGGTACCCCAGCACGGCCGTCTCCGGCGCAGAGTCGGGCGAATGCATCACGGCGATCCCGAACCGATCGGGTGCCGTGCGCGGCGCCACCCGGGAGTCGTGCCACGAGATGTGCGCGTCGTCGAGGCCGAGCAGCTCGATCGGGAGGCCGGCGAGGTTGTCCTCGCGCCGGGCGTTCGTCAGGTCGGTCCAACCGCCGGCCGCGAGCTGGGCGACCAGGTCGCTCGAGCGGCCCCGGGCGGCGCGCCGGCGCGTGCGGTTCCGGCGGAAGTACGCCAGATAATTCAGCGGCATCGGGACGAAGTAGTCGTTCGAACCGAGAACGAACCAGGAGCCCAGCCCGCCACGCACCGGCTCTACCGCCGCCACCACCGTCTCCACTGCCCCGGGCTCCGCGAGGAAGTCCCCGGTCACGATCGTCACGTCGGCGGGCGGCAGGCTCGCCAGGAATCGTGTCTTCTTCGGATCGTCCGCCACGAAGTGCAGGTCCGACAGGTGCAGGACGGTCAGCGAGTCGGGTCCCGGACCCCCCGCCGGTAGGATGTCGAGGCGGTAACGGCGCACGCGGTACCACGAGTGCTCGATCAGGGTGCCGTACAGCACGCACACCACGCCGATCGTGGCGATCGCGAGCGGGATCAGGGGCAGCACGGGAGGAGTCTACGTGGGCGACGACACGCTCAAGACGCAGGTTCAAGCGCAGATGACCGGGGCCATGAAGGCCGGGGACAAGGTCCGGCTGGGCGCTCTCCGGATGCTCATCGCGGCCATCACGAACCGCGAGAAGGAGGTCATGCACGACCTCAGCGACGACGAGGTGCGCGAGATGGCCGGCAAAGAGGTCAAGAAGCGCACCGAGTCGATCGAGGCCTTCGACGCGGCCGGCCGGACCGAGCTCGCCGACAAGGAACGCGAGGAGCGCTCGATCCTCGAGGCGTTCGCACCCTCGCAGCTCTCGACGGAGGCCACCGACGCGTTGATCGACGAGGCCTTTGCCGCGACCGGCGCCACGACCGCCCAGGAGCTGGGCAAGGTCATGGGATTCATCATGGGCAAGGCCAAGGGGCAGGTCGACGGCGGCGCCGTGCAGCAGAAGGTGAAGGCTCGGCTCGAGAGCTGAGCGAACCGCGCGCCGCCCCTACCTCCGGTGGGTGGGCGCCCCGTTGCCTCCCACCTTCTTGCCCACGGTGATCGTCACGGTCGTGCCTTGGTCGGCCTTCGTGCCGCCGCCGGGGGCCTGCAGGAGCACCACGCCGTAGCGGGCGGGATCGGTCACTTCCTTCTCCACCACCTTGACGAGGAACCCGGCATCCGTCAGGGCCGCCTGGGCCTCGGCGGACTTCATGCCCACCACTTTGGGCACGACGACCACGGCGGGAACGCCGCTGCTCACCTCGAGCGTGATGAGGCTCCCGAGGGCCGTCACGGTGCCTCCCGCCGGCGTCTGGGTCACCACGACACCCTTGGGCTCGGCCGAGTCGACGACCGTCACCCTGGCCTGGAACCCCGCGAGCGCCAGCTTCTGCACCGCGCCGGGCTTGTTCAACCCGACGACGTTGGGCACTGGTCCGGTCGGCGGCGCGGGCGGCGCGGGGAAGCCCTCGGCGGGCATGCCGAGCATCACGCGCGACATGTACGCGCGCCAGATCGGCGCCGCGAGGGTGCCGCCGAAGACGTCGCCCATCGAGTACGGGTCGCCGGGCGACCCCACCCAGACCGCCGTCACCACTTGCCGGGTGTACCCCATGAACCACACGTTCGTGTTGCCGTTCGCGGTGCCCGTCTTGCCGGCCACCGGCCATGACCCGAGGTTGGCGGCGGTGCCCGTTCCCTGACGCACGACGTCCTCGAGCATCGCCGAGATCTGGTGCGCGATCTCGGGCTTGATCGCCGGCGCGCACCCGTCGCCGTGGACGTAGATCTCGCCTTTGTCCCCGACGATCCTGTCCACGCTGTACGGCGGACAGTGCACGCCGCCGTTCGCGAGCGTCTGGTAGCCGGAGGCCATCTCGAGCGGCGTGACGTCCACCGAGCCCGTCGCCAGCGCGTCGACCGCCGGGATGTCGGTCGTGATGCCCATCCGGTGCGACATCGTCACGACGTTCGAGGCGCCCACGTCCTGGATCAGCTGGGCGAACACGACGTTCACCGAGTCGGTGGTGGCCTGGTACAGGTTGATGAAGCCCCGACTACCCGGGCCCTCGGCGTTCTGGACGCAGTTGCAGTCGCTCCCGGGCCATCCCCCCGGCGGGAAGTACGGAGAGGTGCTGTCGTACACCTGGGTGGGCGGGATCCCCTGTTCGAACGCCGCTGCCAGCACGAACGGCTTGTAAGACGAGCCGGGCTGGTGCGCGGTCGTCGCCAAGCGAAGGAGGTCCTCGCGGTAGTTCCTGCCCGAGAGCATCGTGCGGATCGCCCCCGTCCGCGCCTCGAGCGAGACGATCGCCGTGTCGGGTTTGAGCTTGCCGGGGGGCGTGTAGGGCGAGACGGCGTACGGCTGGTTCGCGGCGGACTGGGCGTAGGCCTGCCACCTCGGGTCCAGCGTGGAGTAGATCTTCAGGCCGCCCTCGTAGAGCGAGCGCCGGCGCGCCTTCTCGCTCTTGCCGAGCACGTCGAATTCACCGTCGGGGTTCTGGATGATCTGCTCGGTCATGTAGGTCACGAAGAACGGCGGTCGCTTCAGCTTGAGCTTGCCCGCGTCCTTCGCGAGCTCGATCTTCGTCGCCTTGACCTTGTCGGCCTTGACCTGCGTGATGATGCCGTCGGCCGCCATCCGGTTCAAGACGTCGTTGCGGCGCAGCCGCGCCTTCACCGGCTTGTCGAGCGGGTCGTAGTACTCGGGTGCCCGGATCATGCCGGCGAGCATCGCTCCTTCGGGAAGGGTGAGCTCCGACGCGGGCTTGCCGAAGTAGAAGTCCGACGCGGTGCCGAAGCCGTAGATCCCGTTCCCCATGTAGATCTGGTTCAGGTACAGCTCGAAGATCTCGTTCTTCGAGTACTTCTCCTCCACGCGCAGGGCGAGCGCCAGCTCCTGGAACTTGCGCTCGAACGTCTGGGATGTGTCACCGCCACCGATCGTGTTCTTGACCAGCTGCTGGGTGATCGTGGAGCCGCCCTGCACGACCTGGCCGGCCCGTGCGTTCTCGACGAGGGCACGAACCAGCGAGCTCCAGTTCAGCGCGCCATGCTCGTAGAACCCCGAGTCCTCGATCGCGAGCACGGCCTTGCGCGCGATCGGGGCGATGCGCTTGAGGCGCACGAGCTCGCGGTTGTCCAGGTACACCGTCGCGAGCACGGTCCTGCCGTCGGCGGCGTAGATCGTCGAGCGCTCGGGGAACCGGGGGATCCGCGTGAAGTCGGCGCCCAATCGGTCCAGCTTGGCCTGGATCCGGTGGGCTCCGAAGGCGGCGCCCGCGAACGGCGGCGCGAGGATGATCGCCATGAGCCCGGAGGCCAGCAGGACGACGGGCACGATCAAGAGCGCCGCGAACGGCTTGAAGGCCGGCCGGTCCGAGAGCGGACGCAGGTCGGTCCGAGGCGTGTGGGAGACACCGGCCATTGGGATCGCGGTCAGGATACCCCTCCCTGCCTGCGGGTACGATGGGCAGATGCGACGCGTGGCCCTGTTCCTGTGCGCCCTCGGCATGGTTGCGAGCTGGCCGGGTTCCGCCGGCGCGCAGTCCACGAGCACGTCGGTCGTCGTGCTTCGCGTGGAAGGAGCGATCGACCGGCCCCTCCTGTCCTACCTGCAGGACCGCCTAACGCAAGCCGAGGCCGACGGCGCGATCGTCGTGCTGCAGATCGACACATCGGGCACGATCGACGAGGACGGTGTCGCGCTGGCGCAGATGGTGGCCGACCTCGAGGTCCCGACGATCGCATGGGTCGGTCCCGCCCCGGCGCGAGCATCGGGGGCAGGGCTCCTCCTGTTGTATGCGAGCTCGATCGCCGCCGTGTCGCCGGGCTCGCAGACGGGTCCGCGCTCGCCGATCGACCTCGTGCATCCCGACCGGCCCGCTCCGGGGCTGGACGCGACGATCGCGGGGTGGCTCGCGGCCAAGGACAAGCCGATCCCCACCGGCGACGACGAGCACCCGATGCCGGGTCAGGAGGCGATCGATTCCGGGATCGCGACCCAGGCGGCCACCTCGGTGCCCGAGCTGCTGAACCAGGTCGACGGCCTCACCGTGCAGACGCCCGTCGGACCCGTCGAGCTGCAGACGAGGATCGCCACCGACGCGCAGCAGGCGAACCAGCGTGTGGTCGACATCCGGTTCGACAACATGGGACCGGTGATGCGGACCGCGCACGGGGTGGCGTCGCCTTCGATGATCTATTTCTTGCTGGTGATCGGACTCGCGTGCCTGGCCTTCGAGATGACCCAGCCCGGGTTCGGCTTCGCCGGGTTCGCAGGGGCCGGCATGGTCGCCCTTGCCGCGTACGGGATCTGGGTGGTGCCGCCGTTCTGGCCCGGCATGCTGCTGCTCGTTGGCGGGGTGGGGCTGATGATGCTTGATGTCCGGATCCGGAACCTCGGTCTGGTGACGGTGCTCGGGCTCGTCGCCTTCGCATCAGGTTCCGTGCTCGCCTGGCACGGGGTGGCCGAGACGATCCGCGTCTCGCCGTGGCTGATCGGTGGCGCGACGGTGGCGAGTCTCCTCTATTACGGGTTCGGGCTCACGGTCGCCCTGCAGTCGCGCGATCGCATCTCGAACACCCAGCGCGGTCTGATCGGGCTGGTGGGCGAGGCGCGCGGCAAGCTCGCCCCCGAGGGGCCCGTCTACGTGAAGGGCACGATGTGGCGCGGGCGGAGCACGACCGGCGCCATCGCGCCCGGTACGCCGGTGCGGATCCGCGGCGTCGACGGGCTGGTCCTGCGGGTCGAGCCCGACCCCGGCGCCACCCCGACCCTCCGAGACCCGGAGCCCGTGCAAGCAGAGTGACCGCGTGACGATCCGGTAACGAGACCCATGTATCCGGCCGCGGCCAGAATCCTTCGGGGCCTGCTTCTCGAATCACCTATCGAGATGCCCGACGACCTCACCACCCGTTGGCAGCACGACGCCGCCTGTCGCGGTGAGGATTCCAGCTACTTCTACGCGCCCAACTACTTCGAGAAGCGCGCCCAGAAGAACGCCCGCGAGGCGGTGGCCAAGGCGTTGTGTGTGCGATGCCCGGTGCGCGAGGTCTGCTTGGAGTACGCCCTCGATGTCCGCGAGACCCACGGGATCTGGGGCGGCTACAACGAGATGGAGCGGCGCGCGATCCTGCGCGAACGAGCGCGCCGGGCGGGCTGACCCGGCCGGCCCTGCGGGATGGCCGACGCCGTGCGAGGATGCCCGCTATGAACGACGCCGAGGTGATAGCCCGCCTGTCCGCGCTCGGGATCGAGCTGCCGCCCGTCCCCAAGGCCGTTGCCGCCTACGTGCCGGTCCGGATCGCCGGAACTACGCTGCACGTGGCCGGTCAGGTCCCGATGCGCGACGGCGTGCTGGTCCACCCCGGGCACCTGGGTGCGAACGTCATGGTGGACGACGGCCGTGAGGCCGCCCGGCAAGCGGCGCTGCAGGCGCTTTCGGCGATCCGCGACGCGCTCGGCGGCTTCGACCGGCTCGATCGCCTCACGCAGGTCACGGTGTACATCGCGGCGACACCCGAGTTCGTGGAACACCCGACCGTCGCGAATGGTGCCAGCGAGGTGCTCGCCGACGTGTTCGGGGAGGCGGGGCAGCACGCCCGCGCAGCCGTCGGGATGTCGTCGTTGCCGCTCGGTGCGTGCGTCGAAGTACAGGTGGCCGCGCAGCTGACGGGCTAGGCGTCCGAGGAACCCGCGCCCCGCGGGAACCGAAGATCGCCCTCCCGGCGCGTGACACCGCGGAGGTCGAACCATTCCAGCAGGGGCAGGGCGAACTTCCTGCTCGTGCCGAGCGCCTCGCGGAACGCGCTCACGGTCGTGCCGGTGGCTCCGGCTCCGCGTACGACGGACTCGGCTCTCGCGACGAATCCTGGCGTGAACACGAGCTCGGGCGAGACCCTGACGACCAGCCCGGCGCGAGCGGCGGCCTCGATCACGTCGCGGCCGACCCCGCTTGTCAGCAGCTCCTTGACCGTGGGGGGCGTCGACTCGCGTGCTCCGCCGACCAGCGCGAGCAGGCGCTCGACGTCGTCGGTTCGTTCGCCGAGCGCCACGCGATGACCGGGGAGCCGTACGGTGGCCGCGTTCCGTGCGACGTCTCCGCGGGTCGCGAGGTCATCGAGCAGCGCCTCGACCAGCACCGGATCACGCGGCGCGCCCGCGGCCACGAGCGCGTCGGCCACGGCGTCGCGCGCGCCGGATGCCGGCATCCCCTCTTCCAGCGGATGAGCCGCGTGGAACGCCTCGAGCGCCCCCGAGAGCGCGCGTTCGACGGCGCCACCGAGGTCGTCACGGACGAACCACCCGCCAACCCGGGCCGCCGCGGCCGCCGGTGAGCCCGTGAGCACCAGTGCTTCGTCCGCACGGACCGCGCCGCGCTCCGCCGTGAGCAAACGCGGCAGGTCATCGCGGCGGGCGCCGGCGCGCGCGGCGAGCCGGAGGTGTGCGTCGCGGCCGGGGCGCGAAGGCGGGAACGGATCGAGGACCGTGCCGCCCCCCACCGTCTCGCGACGCCCGGCTTCTCGGAGCACGAAGCGATCGAAGGGGTCGAGCACGAGCGGACGCGTGAGCCGCACCCGGACGAAGGCTTCGCCTCCGGGATCGAGCTGCGTCGGACCCAGGAACCGGAGCGTCGCCCCGGCCTCCGCCGCGCCCGCGTGCACCATGAAGGCCCCTTTGCTCGTAACCGGGTGCTCCAACCCCCGCACCGGCCTGACCACGGCGTCGAAGGTGGCCGTCGCCCGGCGGACCCCCACGGGACCGAGGACCTCTCCCCGCGCGAGCTCGGCACGATCGATCCCCGCGAGGTTCACGGCGACCCGGCTGACCGGGCACGCGCGTTCCTCGCTCTGCTCGTGGGTCTGCAACCCGCGGATCCGCGCGCGCATCCCCGAGGGGAGGAGCTCGACGTCGTCACCGACCGCGAGACAGTCGCCCGCCAGGGTGCCGGTGACCACCGTTCCGGCTCCCTTGATCGTGAAGACGCGGTCGACGAAGAGCCTGGCGCGGCCGGGCTCGGGCTCGCCGGCCCCTGCGAGCATCGCGTCGAGGGCCGCGATCAACGTGCCGATCCCGTCGCCGGTGCGCGCCGAGACCGGCAGGATGGGCGCAGACGCCAGCGCGGTGCCGGCGAGCCGGTCGCGCACCTCGGCGTCGGCGAGCGCGAGCGTCTCGTCGTCGACGAGGTCCCGCTTCGTGAGGGCGACGACACCCCCCGCGACGCCGAGCACGTCGAGGATCTCGAGGTGCTCTTCGGACTGGGGCATCCAGCCTTCGTCGGCCGCCACGACGAACAGCACGAGCCGTACGGGGCCGACGCCCGCGAGCATGTTCCCGATGAACCGCTCGTGTCCGGGCACGTCGACGAACCCGGTCTCGCGCCCGCTCGGAAGCGTCGCCCAGGCGTAGCCGAGATCGATCGTGAGCCCGCGCCGCTTCTCCTCCACCAATCGATCGGGATCGATGCCGGTGATACGCGCGATCAGCGCCGACTTGCCGTGGTCGACGTGACCGGCGGTGGCGGCGACGCGGAGCTCGCCCACCGGGTCAGTCCTCGTCGAGGTCGTCGCCCTCGAGCGCGTACAGGAGCGCTCGGGCCAGGTGCGGCTCCTCAGTGGGCGCGACCGTGCGCAGGTCGAGCAGCACGGCGCCGTCCTCGACGCGGCAGAAGAC
>JANLXF010000203.1:0-26728 GCA_031364965.1 Actinomycetes bacterium
GTAGTAGACGGCGGTCGCCGCCACCGCGAGCACGGGGTAGATGAACCACGCCTTGTTCTTCACCACTGCGGTATCGGGTCTCGCGAGGAACGACGTGATACCTGATTTCAGGTAGTCGGTGCGGCAAGGATGCTGCTGACCTGCGGCGTTGGGCGTGCCACCTCGGCTCTGGCCGGGTCGTGGCGCCGGCCGGTCGCATATGCGAGGGTTCGGGCGATGAGCGAGACCGATCCCGCGCGCCCCCTCGCGGGCAGGAGCGCGCTCGTGACCGGGGGGTCCTCGGGGATCGGCCTCGCGGTCGTGCAGCGCTTCCTCTCGGCGGGGGCCGAGGTGGTCGCCCTGGCTCGGCGATCCCGGCCCGAGGTCGAGGCCGCCGGCGCGCGCATGATCGAGTGCGACGTCGCCGACGCGTCGCAGGTGTCGCGAGCGTTCGAGACCGCGGTCGACGAGATCGGGCAGCCTCTCGACGTGGTCGTGCTGAACGCCGGGATCGGCGAGCTCGACCACGGCGAGCTCGGTTCGATGGATCCAGCACAGATCGAGCGGATGTTCGCCGTGAACACGATGGGGGTCTTCCACGGCCTGGGCCAGGCGGCGACGCACGTTCGCGACGGCGGCAGCGTGATCATCACCGCGACCGCGGCGCTGTACTGGGCCTTTCCCGACTACCTGGGCTACACGATGTCGAAGGCGCCGCTCCGATCGATGTGTACGCATGCAGCGATGAAGCTCGGTTCACGGGGTATCAGGGTGAATACCGTCAGCCCGGGAACGATCATCACCGAGATGCAGCCCGCCGACGACGCCGAGGCGAGGATCGGCGAGATCGTGACGTGCCTGGGCCGCGTAGGAACGCCCGAGGATGTCACCGGCGCCTTCCTGTTCCTGGCCGGCGACGACAGCCGGTACGTGACGGGAACCGATCTTCGGGTCGACGGCGGCTGGCTCGAGGGGATCACCTACCGGGAAGCGGAGCGGCTGCTGGGGGAGTAGCCGCTAGCGCTAGCGGACCGACGCGGTCTCGTGCTGCTCAAGCTGGAACCGCTCCTGCAGGTTGCCGAGCACCGAGATGAGCTCCTCGACCTCCTCGTCGGTGTTGGCGGCCGTCGTCTGGATCCTGAAGCCCACCTCGTCCTTGGGGACGAGCGGATACGCGGCCATCGTGGCGTACTGGCCGTGCTCGAACAGATAGCGGCCCACCTCGTCGATCGTGCGATGGTCCGCGAGCGGGATCTCGACGATCGGGAACCCCGACGTGTTCGGGGTGTGGATCCCCATCTCGTGGAGCGCGCCGAGGAGGCGATGGGTCATCCGGTGGAGGTCGGCCCGGTACAGGTCGCCTCGCGTGCGGTTCACCTCGAGCCCCGCGAGCGTGGTGGCGAGCGAGGCCACCGGAGACGGGCCGGAGTACAGGTACGGAGGCGCCAGCACCTTGAGCGCCTCCTTGAGACGGGTCGGTAGCGCGATGAACGCCAGGAGCGAGGAGTAGGACTTCGAGAAGCCCGCCACCAGGATGACGTTCTCGTAGTCGACCCCGAGATGCGCCATCACGCTGTTGCCCTTCGTGCCGTAGTCGCAGAGCTCGTCGGGAGACCGTTCGCCGATCACGCCGAACCCGTGGGCGTCGTCGACGTACAGGAGGGCGTCGTGCTCGCGGGCCACGCGCGCGAATTCGGCCATCGAAGGCGCGTTGCCGGTCATCGAGTTGACGCCATCCATCGCGATGAGGCGCGGCGCACCGGGGTCGCTCGCCGCCAACATCTCCTCGAGGTGGGCGTGGTCGTTGTGGCGGAACCGGACGATGGTCGCGCCGTGGCCCGCGGCCACCATCGCGCCGTCATAGATCGTCTTGTGCGCCCGGCCGTCCAGGAAGATCGTGCCGTCTCCCACCAGGATCGGGATCACCGACATATGGATGTGCGTGATCGTCGGCAGCACGAGCGCGTCCTCGGTGCCCAGGAGCTCGGCGAGCTGCGCTTCGATCTCGGGGTACAACCGAGGGCTGCCCAGGAGCCGCGACCATGACGGATGGGTACCCCACTGCGCGAGGTACTCGGGGACCGCGGCGATGATCTCCTCGTCCAGGTCGAAGCCGAGGTAGTTGCAGCTCGCCCAGTCGGTCAGCCAGCGGTCGCCGATCCGGATCTTGCGCCCCACCTGCTCGTCGATCACCGCGTCCATCATCGGGTGCGTGCTTGTCAGCCGCGTGAGGTCGGAGACGGTGGCGACCCAGCGGTCGAGCCACCCGTCCACGGTTCTACGGCGAGGCTTGCCGTTAGGGGACGGCTCGACGGGGAGGTCGCTCTGCCGGCGCTCGGCGCGGTCCGTCATTCGACGCAGGGGGAGGTTCGGATGCTCGGTGTCCATGGCTCTTCCCCATCGGCCGTCCGCAGGGGGACCTTTACCCTCGCGTACAAGGCATCCGCCACCCTCCGCCGAACGACCTTAATCGGCCCAGGAGCCTTCACGGGCTAGTCCTTGTTGTCTAGGCTAGGCGATCCCGGAGCGACTACAGCAGATGCGTGAGGAGCGACGACAACGATGCAGGTGAACGCGGGCACGAGACGGCGGGCCACGGCGGCGGTAGCTGCCACCGTGCTGATGGCGACCCCCATGCTCGCCCAGGTGCCCGTGGCGGCGAAGGTGCGCCCCCTCACCCCGGTGAAGACCTCGTATGCCCTGTCGCCCGGCGTGCGGCTCACTACGATCAAGTACCCGACCACGCCCAACGAGGTCCGCGTGATCACCGTGATCCAGGGCAAGGGCCGAGTCCCGGATGTCTTCCCCGCGGGTCCCGCCTACCCTGCCTACAAGCTGCCCTCGCAGATGGGCGCGCAGTCCTCGGCGGTCGCCGCGGTCAACGGCGACTTCGCGCTCGCGGACGGGCGTCCTGCCCACCTGTCGATGATCGACGGCGAGCTCTGGTCGTCGGGGATCCAGGACGGTTCGGCGTTCGCGCTCACCCTCGACGGGAGCCAGGCATGGATCGGCCATCCCTCGCTCTCGGTGAGCGGCGTCAGGATCGGCGCAGGGAGCCGGGCGTTCGGCATCGCGCGGTATAACGCCGGCAAGCCCAGCGGGAACCTCGTCGCCGCGTACACGAAGCGCGCGGGTGTCGACGAGCGGCCGCCAGGCGACCCGAGCCCCGAGCCCGCGGACCCGTACTTCTGCGCGGCCAGGCTCGTGCCCGACAGCGCGATCGTCTGGGCGGGCGCGGGCGCCGGCCAGCTCGCTCGCACCTACACGGTCGATGCGCAGCCCGACGCATGCTCGCAGGCGCCGCTCGTCCTGGGAGCTGGGCCGGCGAACGTCGTGATCGCGACGCGGATGGCCAGCTCGAAGGCAGACTCGATCGTCGGCCTCGCCAAGGGGGACCGCGTGCGGCTGACGTGGGGGATCCAGGAGCTCGACGGCGCGGTCGACGTGATCGGGGGCCAGCCGATGCTCGTCTCGGGTGGCGTGAACGTCGCCCCTCCGTACGACGGGTCCGACTACTTCTTGAACTTCAATCCGCGGACCGGGGTCGGCATCAGCGCCGGTTGTACCGACCGCGACACCGCCACGCGCTGCAAGGTCTTCATCGTCACGGTGGATGGGCGGATCGCGGGCTGGTCCAAGGGCATGCGCCTGCCGGACTTCGCGAAGGTCTTCCTCGACCTCGGCGCGACGTGGGCCGTGAACCTCGACGGCGGAGGCGGCACCGCGATGTGGGTCAAGAAGCGCGATCAGGCGTACTGCGAGATCCCCACGGGGGTAGGCGGCTGCCTCGTGGGACGCCCGTCCGACAGCACGGGGGAGCGGGTCGCCGTCGTCGGGTTCGGTGCGGTGGCGGCCCCGGATCCGGGCGAACCCGCGACGTTGCGCTGATCGGCCTCGTCGCTGCGCCTCCTCCTGCCGATACCCTCGCTTGATGGGGAAGCGAGCCGAGGGAAGGGTCCGTGCGCACCATGCGATCGCGGCGGCGATCTGCGTCGTCGCGCTCGGTGGCACGTTCGTCCGGCCCGCGGTCGCTCGGAAGGTGGCGCGGGTGCCCGGGGTCGCCGTCGTCGTCGCGGCCGGTGACATCGCGTGCGACCCGGGCTCCGGCGCGTTCGGGAACGGCGGTGGAACCGCGACCTGGTGCCGGGCGCGCGACACGTTCGCGCTGATCCGCGCGATCGATCCCGACCTGGTGCTCCCGCTCGGCGACGAGCAGTACGACGATGGCCGGCTGACGAAATTCCGCCGGTCGTACGACCTCAGCTGGGGCTCCATGCGCCTGCGGTCGCGACCGGTGCCGGGCAACCACGAGTACGGCGTCGCCGACGCGAGCGGCTACTTCCGCTACTTCGGAGCGCGCGCGGGGTCCCCCGGCCGCGGCTGGTACAGCTACGACCTCGCCGGGTGGCACCTGGTGGCCCTGAACTCGAACTGCAGCCTCGTGGGGTGCGCGGTCGGGTCGCCGCAGTACCGCTGGCTGCAGGCCGATCTCGGTTCGCACCCGTTGTCGTGCACCCTGGCGTACTTCCATCACCCGCGGTTCTCCTCAGGGCCTCATGGCGACGACCTAGAGGCGACGTGGACGCGAGACCTCTGGCGCCTCCTCTACGCGCGCGGGGCAGACCTGGTGCTGAACGGTCACGATCACATCTACGAACGGTTCGCGCCGATGACCCCGGCCGGCGTGGTCGATCGCTCGACCGGGATCCGGGAATTCGTCGTAGGGACCGGCGGGGTGCAGCACTACTGGATCGATCAGGTCCGCTGGGCCAGCCAGGTACGGAACGCCCGCGCCTTCGGCGTGCTGCGGCTCAGCCTGGCGCCCGACAGGTACGCCTGGCGCTTCGTGCCGGTCGCGGGAAGCTCGTTCTCGGACTCGGGCTTCGGGCGGTGTCACGGGGTACCCGCCTAGCTCGGTTCGAGCGCTCCGAGTCGGACACTGCGGCTCAGGCGACCTCGATCCACACGTCGCCTCGGCGGCTGACGCCGCGCGACACGTTGATCCGCCAGCATCCCGGGTGGTCGAATTCGATCGTCGAGCTCCATGCATCGCCGGGCCGGTCCCAGCGGATCGTCGGGTCGGGCACCACCCGCTCGACCCGAGTCTCGACGCCCGCGTTGTCCACGAGCACGAGGTCGAGCGCGTGTTCGCCGTTGATGCGCCACGCCACGTCGATCGGTGTCCCGGCGCGGGGCTGGCTCCCGCTCGGGAAGCGAGCCCAGATCTCGGTGCCCTCCGCGGCCGCGGCCCGAACTTCCGTCGCGCCCTCGAGCGGCCGACGGCTCGAAGGGGGATCGCAGTCCGCGGCCCCGTACGTCGGCGGCACGGTCGAGATCGGGGAGGCGTTCGCCAGCGGGTCGGTCCCGCTCGCGAGCTCGGGACCGCGCGAGCAGGAGGCGAGCGCAACCAGACAGGCAGCGCCGATCACGCCCCGTCGAGCCATCGTGAGACCGAACCTGCGATCTCGCATCTCCAGTGTTTTCGGCCGCACCGGCCGAGGGTTTACCCCTCGATCGTCCGCCGGCGACGCAGGGCGCGCCCGAGGGTGACGGCTAGGATACGGACACGACGTCGTCGTCCAAGACCCCGGAGGGCTCCGATGCACACGATCGACCGGTCCCGGCTGCACGATCTGAACGAACGCGAGCGCCAGGCATTCCGCGAGCGCCACGTGAGATCGCGTGAGCTCGCGGAGGAGGCGAAAGCCTCGCTCCTGTTCGGCGTCCCCATGAATTGGATGACGCGGTGGTCGGGCGATCACCCGGTCTTCGTCGAGCGCGCCGAGGGCGCCCGATTCTGGGACGTCGACGGGAACGAGTACGTCGACCTGTGCCTGGGCGATACCGGGGGCATGGCCGGCCACGCCCCCAAGGTGTCGGTCGACGCGATCGCGCAGCAGGCCGCAAAGGGGATCACGCTGATGCTCCCCACCGAGGACGCCGCATGGGTCGGGGCGGAGATGACCCGCCGTTTCGGGGTTCCCTACTGGTCTTTCACGCTGACGGCCACCGACGCGAACCGATTCGTGATCCGCTGGGCGCGCGAGATCACGGGGCGGAGCAAGATCGTCGTGCACAACTGGTGCTACCACGGGTCGGTCGACGAGACGATCGCGACCCTCGACGACCGTGGCCTCGTGATCGAGCGCGAGGGGAACACCGGCAAGCCGGTACCCCTCGAGCTCACCACCCGGGTCGTCGAGATCAACGACCTCGAGGGACTCGAGCGCGCGCTCGCCCACGGCGACGTGGCCGCATGCCTGTTCGAGCCGGCGCTCACGAACATCGGGATCGTGCTCCCCGACGAGAACTACCACCGGGCGGTGCGTGAGCTGTGCACGAGATACGGCGCCCTGTTGATCATCGATGAGACCCACACGATCAGCGCCGGCCCCGGCGGTTGCACGAAGGCGTGGGGGCTCGAGCCCGACTTCGTGACGATCGGGAAGACCCTCGGCGCGGGGATCCCGAGCGCGGCGTACGGCGTGAGCCAGGCTATGGCCGACCGGATCTACGCCGAGGTCGACTGGCTGAACGCCGATGTGGGGGGCACGGGGGGCACGCTCGCAGGGAATGCGCTCTCGCTCGCGGCCATGCGCGCCACCCTGGGCGAGGTCCTCACCGACGAGGCGTTCGAGCGGATGATCGCCCTGGGAGAGCGGTTCGAGCAGGGCGTGCAATCGGTGATCGACTCACGGGAGCTGCCGTTCCACGTGACACGGCTGGGATGCCGTGTCGAGTACCTGTTCCGGCCCGACCGGGCCCGAAACGGCACAGAGGCCGCGGCCGGGCAGGACGGCGAGCTCGATCTGCTCATCCACCTATACCTGTTGAACCGCGGGATCTTGATGACGCCGTTCCACAACATGGCGCTGATGTCGCCCGCCACGACCGCCGAGGACGTCGACCGGCACACCGAGGTGTTCGCGCAGGCCGCCGACGAGTTGATCGGGGCATAGGCGACGAGTCCGCTCGCGCGGCCTCAGGTATGCTGCGCCGCGAACCCGCGCATGAATTCGGCGAGCGTACGGGCGCCCTCGAGCGGCATCGCGTTGTAGAGGCTCGCCCGGATCCCCCCGACGCTCCGGTGGCCCTTCAGCTCGGCCATCCCGGCATCGGCCGCTTCGGCGACGAAGGCATGGTCGAGCTCCTCCGACGGAAGTCGCCACGTGAGGTTCATCGACGAGCGCGCCTCGGGGCGGGCGTGTCCCCGATAGAAGCCTCCGCTCGCATCGATCGCGTCGTAGACGAGCCCCGCCTTGGCCCGGTTGTCCTCCCGCTGTGCTTCGAGGCCACCGACGTCGTCGCGGAGCCACCTCGTCACGAGCATCAGCACGTAGATCGCGAACACGGGCGGCGTGTTGTACAGGGAACCGTGATCGGCGAACGTCCGGTAATCGAGCATCGTCGGCAGACCGTCGGGGATGCAGGCGAGCATGTCCTCGCGGACGATCACGACGGTCACGCCGGCGGGCCCCGCGTTCTTCTGGGCGCCCGCGTAGATCGCTCCGTACCGCCCGACGTCGACCGGCCGCGAGCAGAAGTCCGACGACATGTCGGCGACGAGCGGCACGTCCGCGGGCGGTTCCGGGTCCTCGCCGAACTCCACGCCGTGGATCGTTTCGTTCGTGGTGATGTGCGCGTACGCGGCGCCGGGCGCGAGCGTCTCGGCGAGCTCGTCGGGCGTGGGCACCGCGACGAATCCGTCGCCGGCACCGGTCCAGGCAGGCCGGGCGGAGCCTTCCTTCTGGGCTTCGGCGAGCGCCTTGTTCCCCCAGGCGCCGGTGAGGACGTAGTCGGCCGGGCGACCCGTGCCGCGCAGGAAGTTCATCGCCACCATCGAGAACTGCTGGGTGGCGCCGCCCTGACAGAACAGGACGCGATGTGTCGACGGGATCGCGAGCAGAAGCCGCAGGTTCGCCTCGGCCTCCTCGATCACACCACGGAACCACGATCCCCGGTGCGAGACCTCGAGGGGCCCCGCCCCCACGCCCGGGAGCGAGATCAGGGTGCGCTGCGCCTCCTCGAGGACGGGCAACGGAAGCGTGGCGGGGCCCGCGGAGAAGTTGAACGAACGCTGGGTCATGGCGCCAGGCTATCGGACGACGATCGCAGACCCGACGAAACGGGAACGGTCAGGTGCCGGGCTTGTAGACCATCAGGTACAGCATCAGGACGAGCGCGATGGCGCCGCTCCCCGCGAGGATCGCCACCATCGGGCCGTCGAGGTGCGCCGCCAGCTCCGCGTCGGTCATCGGAAAGGTGCCGTCGTGCCAGCGGGTGCATCCCTCGCGCAGCTGTTTCATCCACGGCGTGCCGGTGACCGACATCGCGGCGAGGATCGCGAGCAACAGGACGATCGAACCCCAGAACCACGTCTGAGCGAAGAGTCGGTTCTGGACCCCTGCAGCGAGGCCGCCGAGCAGCAACAGCCCCATCGAGACGTACATCGGCCCGATCGTCCGTTTCGACAGTTCGCAGAGCGCGAGGATCCGGTCGCGATCACGGTCGCCACCGCGCACCGCGAACATCACGTACATCGACACGCCGTGGGTGCCCAGGAACCCGGCCACGCCGAGGATGTGGATGAACACCCAGAGCTCGTACACGGCCCGGAGCATAGCCGAGCCCCGGCGACCGGCCCGAGCAGGTATCAGCTCGGGTGCCGGGGTCGCGTGATGCGACCCTTCAGGCGGAACCCGCGTCGAAGGTGCACGCGGGAGGGCAGTACCCCGCGCGATCGCATCCGTGGTTCGCGTGAGTGGCTCGGCTCGTGCACGGGCATCTTCGACGTCAGCCGCATCGTTGCCTCCTCGATACCGAGCCTAGACGCGCCTCCCGAGATCGCTCACCGGCCGTCCGGCCCGGAGCGAAGGGGACCGCCGACGGGTCATCCGCGCTCCAGCGGACGCGTCAGGCAGGTCGGCCCGCCGTCGCCCTTGCGAGAGATCTCGGAGCCATCGAAGACCCGAACGTCGACGCCCGCCGCCTCCATGCGGCGGCGGGTCTGCGGACTCCCCTCGACCGCGAGCGCCACGCGCGGTCCCACCGCGAGCACGTTGGCGCCCATGGTGTCGGCTTCCTCGTCGGGAACCTCGACGAACCCGACCCCCCGGTCGCGGAGCAGCTCCACCAGCCGGACGGGCATCATCGGGAGGTACACCACGGCGAGGTCGGCATCGAGCGGCGAGATGAACGACATCAGGTGAAGGCACTCCGCGGGACCGTGGAAATGTGGAAGGTCGAAGACCTCGATCGTGACGCCGGATGGTTCGAGCAGGTCTCGCAGCTGGCGGATCCCCTCGCCGTTCGTGCGGTATCCGTGCCCGACCAGGAGCGTGCGCTCGTCGAGCCAGAACATGTCCCCGCCTTCTGCCGAGCCCGGTCCCGAGAGCGCGCCCGCGACCGGGATGCCGGCTGCATGGAGATCGAGGGCGAGCGCGGCGGGCTCGCGGCGGCGGCCCTCTTTTCCGGGGCGCAGCACGATCGCGCCGTCATCGGTCATCAGGATTGGGTCGTACGCGTAGATCGAGTCGGGATCGCCGTCCACCCGGGTGCTGCCCACCACGACGTCGGCGCCCGCCTCGGCGAGCAAGGCTCGGAGGGCCGCATGCTGCGCGTCGGCAAGGACCGGGTCGGGTGCGTCGCGCCATCCGTACTCGCGCCACGCACCCGCGTCCTCGGCGATCGGGGCGCGCACGAGGACTCGCCGGAGCGCTCCGTATCCGTTCTGGATCCCCATCGATCGACGCTCGCCGAGCTCGCGGGCCGCTATTGCCCGCCCCCGTGGTCGCCGTGGTCATCGTGATCGCCGTGATCGCCGTGATCGCCGTGATCGCCGTGATCACTCCCGGGTCCCTGGTGATTGCCGCCGTCACCCTGGCCCGGGAAGACGCCGGTCTGACCGGGTGGACCGCCGTGCGGATTGTGCTCGGCGCTGTGCCCGGGAAGCGGGCCTTGGGGTGCGCCGCCACCCCCTGTGCCGCCGCCGCCACCCCCTGTGCCACCGCCACCGCCACCGCCGCCAGTGCCACCACCGCCGCCGCCAGTGCCGCCACCCCCTGTGCCGCCGCCGCCACCCCCTGTGCCACCGCCACCGCCGCCCGTGCCACCGCCGCCGCCCGAACCACCGCCGCCCGAACCCAAGCCTCCGGGGCTCGCCGTGCTTCCCCCCAGCGCGGGGCCGGAGCCTCCGCCGAACAGGCGCACGCCGTCGCCCACCCAGGTCCCCGTCACACCATCGGGGATCGAGATCCCGGCGTCGGCAGGATCGACGGGGTCGATCGTCACCGGGGTCCCCCCGTCGCTTCCGATCGGCGATTCACCGCGGATCTCCACCACGGGGACCCGCGATCCGCCGAGCGCCAGTGCCAGCACCAGCACGCCCGCCGCCGCCGCGCCACCGAGCGCGATCGTGCCCAGCTTGCGGTTGAACGCGCTCGCGTCGGGGTCCTCGATCGGCGCGGGGCTCTCGGACGCTCGTGCCGGCTCGTGATCGGCCCCGGCCGTCGCGATCGCCTCGTCGATCGGTACGGCCGGTTCCGCGGCCTCGAGGGCCGGTTCATCCGATGACGCAACCGAGGACGTCACCGGCAAGATCACGACCGCCGCCGACTCGCGGTGCTCGATGACGGGCTCGCCGGATCGGATCGTCGCCGACGCGCGCGCGGGGCGATCCTGGGGTCGCCGCAAACGGGCCGCCTCGCCGCGGGCGAGGATCTCGCGCAGGGACGCAGGGTCCTGGTGCACCCGCTCGATCGGGAGAGGGCCGCTGAGTCCCTCTTGCTCGCCGGTGGCGCTCGGCTGACCCGTGAGCCGTTCCATCGCGCGGCCGAGCTCGCGGAGGACCTCCGAGGGCTCGACGCGCGCATCGCCGCCGATCGGGACGACCGCCCCCGGCCACACGAGGATCACGCGCACCGAAGGAACGATCTCGCGGATCATGCCCACCGCCATGGCGCCGATGCCGTCGTCCATCACCACGACATCGGGGCGAGATGTCGCCACGGTACGGGCGAGTTCGGCCGACGTCGAGGCCTCGCCGACGACCTGGTAGCCCTCTCCCTCCAGGACGAACCGCAGGAGCCCTTTCCGTGTGGAAGGGCCCTCGGCCACGACGACGCGGACCGGATCACTCACGCGTTCTCTGTCCCCCGTTCGACCTGCAGCAACACGCGAACCCTACCCCATAGATGCGCTGCGGCGTATCAACCACGGGCCCGATCTTGACGGTCGGGCCGCCCCTGCGCTTCGGTCGTTCGGTCCCTACACTCGCCGGCATGGGTACCCAGCGTCTCACCTACACGGGCGACCGTCTCCAGTTCATCGCCGAGGCCGGCTACGGCGATCCCTTCGCGGTCGGCGGCGACCCGGAGGGCCCCGGGGCGAAGCCCTCGGACCTGCTCTCGCTCGGACTCGCCGCCTGCACCGCGTACGACGTCGTCGTCATCCTGCGCAAGCAGCGCCAGGATCTGCAGGGACTGGTCGTCGAGCTCACGAGCGAACAGGAGGAGGACGCACCTTTCGCGTTCACTGCGATCCACCTGCACTTCGTGCTGACGGGCTCGCTGGACGAGCACAAGGTCGACCGTGCGATCGCGCTGTCCGAGGACAAGTACTGCTCGGTCGCCGCCACGATCCGACCCACCGTGGCGCTGACCCGCTCGTTCGAGATCCGGACCGTCGCGTGAGGTGCGCGAGCGTTATCGCCGCGCCCCGGTGAAGCGCGCGACGCCCGACGAAGGGGCGAACCCGGAACATCTGAACGAGGAGGCCAGGCGGCCGCGGATGCGCGAGGCCACCCATGCCCCCCCCACGACCTCGGCCGAGATCACACGGAGTCGCAGGCGGATCGGCGCCGCCACCCGCGTCCCGTTGGGGCAGCGGGCCGAGCCCGCGGATGAGACGCCCTGATAGACCCGGCCCGACGGCGAGAGGACTCCGGGGTGCCCGTTCCATCGAACGTCGCACGCGCCGACCGCCGGTGGGCACGCCGCGACGAGAGTCCAGACGCTGTCGCTCCGCAGGCCTGGACGCGGGTCGGCGATGCCCGCCAGCGCTCTCAGGTTCACGGCGCGGATGACCGTCCGCGTCACGGCGAACGCTCCTTCCACCTGCGCGGCCTCGAGCGGCGGCAGGGGCACGGCCACATCGGTGGGCGCCGCCGCGGCCCGGGCGCCGTCCTCGGCCACGGCTACGACTTCGTACCGGTGGGTCGCGCCGATCACGGCCGATCGATCCACGAGGGAGGTCGAGGCCGGGCCGATCGCCGGCAGCGATGCGATCTCCTCGCCGTCGCGCAGGACCCGGTAGCCCACGATCGGCGACGTCGTCGGTGTCCAGGCCAGTTCGACCGTCGCGACGATGCGGTCGCACTCGGGCGGCGCGCAGGTCGTCGCGGCCGAGGAGACGATCGCGGGAGGCGACGGTGGACCTGCCGAGGACCCGGTGGGCTGCGGATCGCAGGCGCCGAGGACCGCGGCCAGGGCGCAGCCGAGGGCAAGCGGGATGATGCGCGGGGGGAAGCGCATGTGCGCGAGCCTAGTGAGTCGGGAGGCCTGAGACAATCGGCGTCCGATGGACGCCCATGAACTCGATGCCGTGCTCGCCGAGGGGCCCCTCGTCGCCGACGGAGGCATGGGCACCGCGCTGATCGCGACGGGCGCGGCTCCCGGAGCCTGCTTCGAGGCCCTGAACGTCGAGGATCCGGGCCGGGTCGAGCGGGTGCACGAGGACTTCCTCGACGGCGGCGCGGGACTGATCCTGACCAACACGTTCGGGGCGAATCGCTTCCGTCTGGCCGCGCACGGCTATCCCGACCACGTCGAGGCGTTCAACCGGGCCGCGGTCCAGCTGGCACGGACCCTCGGCCCGGCGATGATCGGTGGCTCGATGGGCCCGCTCGGCGTCCGACTCGCGCCGTACGGCCGCGTCGACGACGCGCTCGTATCGGCGGCCTACGCCGAGCAGGCGACCGTCCTGGCCGAGGCGGGGGTCGATCTGTTGGTGATCGAGACCCAGACCGACCTGCGCGAGATGGAGCTGGCCCTGGCCGCCGCACGCCGGGCCGCGCCGGGCCTGGCGGTCATGGTGAGCGCCGCGTTCACGCGCGACGATCGCACCGTCCTCGGGTCGGGGCCGGCCGCGGTGGCGGCACGACTCGCCGATCTCGGTGCCGACGTGATCGGCGTGAACTGCGGCGAGGGTCCGGCGCAGGCGCTGCGGCTGATCCGCGCGATGCGGCCGGTGGCCCGCGACGTGCTGCTGGCAGCCCGTCCCAACGCCGGCGGGCCGACGGAGGTGGGTGGTCGGTTCGTCTATCCCGCCACGCCCGGCTACGTGGCGGAAGTCGCCCGGATGCTCGCCGCCGAAGGGGTCGCGATCATCGGGGGATGCTGCGGCACGGGACCGGCGCATACCGCGGCCGTCGTTCGGGCGCTGGGCGACACCTCGTCGCCCCTCGCGGTGGAGGTCGTGGGCGCGCTCGCGCCGGTCGCGAGTGCGGTACGGGGTCACGCGGGCGAGGCCGCCACCCGGCTCGGGTCCGCCCTTGCGCGCGGCGACTTCGTGGTGGCGGTCGAGATGGAGCCGCCGCGCTCGTTCGACCCCTCGACGCTCGTGGCGGCCGCCGTCACGCTCCGCGAGGCGGGGGCCGACGTGGTGGACGTCGCCGATTCGCCGATGGCGAAGATGCGCATGAGCGCCTGGGCAGCGTGCCGGGCGATCCAGGACGGCGCGGGCATCGAGACGACGCTGCACTTCCCGACGCGGGGGCGGAACCTGCTTCGGCTCCAGGGCGATCTGCTCGGCGCGCACGCGCTGGGGATCCGGAACGTCTTCGTGTGCGTCGGCGACCCGGTGACGATCGGGGACTACCCACAGGCGCTGAACGACGTGGACGTGACGGCAACGGGTCTGTTGGCGTTGATCACCGACGAGTTGAACGCGGGGCGCGACCGCGCCGGTGGCTCGATCGGCGAGCCGACGTCGTTCCTCGCGGGCGCCGCCGTCTCGCCGAACGCGCCCGACCTGGACCGCGAGGTGCGGCTCCTGCGCAAGAAGGTGATCTCGGGGGCGGCATTCCTGCTGTCCCAACCGGTCTACGACGTCGAGCCGATCCGGCGGCTCCGAGGCGCGTATGAAGCGCTCGTGGGCGAGCCGCTCGCGGTGCCGATCCTGGCGGGCGTGCTGCCTCCCGTGACCTCACGCCACGCGGAGTTCCTGCACAACGAGGTGCCGGGCATCGTGATCCCCGACGAGGTCCGTGAACGACTCCGCGCGGCCGGCGACGACGCCTGGGCGGTGAGCCTGGCCGCCACCGGGGAGCTGATCGGGGCGCTCCGCGGCGCGGGGGTGGCGGGTCTGTACGTGATGCCCCAGTTCGGGCGATACGACCTGGCGGCCGAGGTGATCGAGGCCGTGCGCGCGTCGTGATCGGTGCCACGATGAGCCCCGGATCTCCGTGCCGCCCGCCGGTTCGCCCCCGCTCGTCAAGGAGCGGTGCGCAGGGGACGATACCTGCGACAACCATGCGCCGCCTCTCAGTCCTGTTCGCCGTGTTGATCGCCCTGCTGCCCGCGGTGGCGGGCCGGTCTCCGGTCCTGGCCTACGACGTCACGGACTCGCCCGAGATCCAGGCGATCGACGGCCGCATCTCCGACGCGCTGGCCGAAGTGGACCGGTGGAACCACCGACTCGCCTCCTGGCAGTCGCAGATCGCGCGCGCGTCGGCGCTCGTGCAGCAGCTGACGTATGCGGCGGACTCCGACGAGCATCGAACGAGGTCGCTCGACGTCCTCAGCCGCGGCCTGCGACGGACCGACGTGCTCGAATATCGGCTCGCGCAGGCGCATGAAGACCTTCGCCGCGTGCTCCACGATCCCGAGGCCCGCAACGGCCAACAGCAGGTGGAGGCCTGGTCGGCGTATGCCAACGAGCTGATCGCGGCCCGCGAGACGATGATCCGCAAGGCCGAGCGGGGGTTCTCCTTCGCGCCGGGCGAGCCCGTCACGTACGAGGCGTGGGCCAGCGGCTTCCTCGACCGGCTGGGCGCGCCTCGGTGCGACGAGAACCTGTTGATCGTCGTGGCGTGGGAGACGAGCGAATCGACCGCTGCCGCGTTCAACCCGCTGGCGACCACGCATGCGATGGAGGGGGCCACCGACATGAACTCGGTCGGCGTGAAGAACTACGTCTCGCTCCGACAAGGGCTCGATGCGGCGCGCGACACCTTGACCGGCGGGGCCGAGTCGTACGGATACGGAGCGATCGTCGACAGCCTCCGCGCCTGTGCGTCGGCCGAGTCGACCGCCGCCGCGATCAACGCCTCGGCGTGGTGCCGCGGATGCACCGAGGGGATGTACCTCACCGGGCTGCTGCCGCTCGTGCGCGACTCGTACGTCGATCACGCCGCGCGGCTGATCTCGACCACTCCGTCGTAGTCCGGCCCGGCGCACCGGATCGTCGCAACTTCGCCGCCCTGCGGGGTCCCGCGCCGGCCGGGACCTGCAAGAATGGCTCTTCGTGGACCAGACAACCGCGCTCTCCGACACCGCGGCCGCCGAGCCGCCCGACGTCCTGCCCGCCCTCTACGAGCTGATCGCCGAGCGAGCCGCTCCGCAGAGCCGTGATGCGGTCGTCGCCTTCGCGAAGGCGTACCTGCGGCGCCTCTCGACCGAGGACCTCTCCCAGTACACCTTGGAAGAGCTCTACGGCCTGGTGGCCTCGACGTTCCGGTTCGCCGACGCTCGCGGGTCCAAGCCGTCGGCGGTGCGGGTCTTCGACCCGACCCTCGACGACGATGGGTACCTCGCGCCGGGCTCGGTGATCGAGACGAACACCGACGACTCCCCATTCCTCGTGGACTCGGTCAAAGAGGAGCTCGTGGCGCGCAACCTGGTCATGCGCCGGCTGATGCACCCGGTCGTGGGGACCAGCCGCGACGGTGAGGGCCGGCTCGAGCGCGTGATGTCGGGGCGCGACGCGAGCCACCGCGAGTCGGTCATGCACTTCGAGGTCGACCGCCGGCTCACGGCCACCGAGAAGTCCGAGCTCACCGAGCGGCTCCATCGGATCTTGCTCGAGGTCCACCTGGTCGTGCGGGACTTCGAGCCGATGAGGGAGCGCGTGACGCGCATGGTCGAGATGGCGCGCGCGGCCGCGGTGCGCTACTCGCCGCAGGAGGTGGGCGAGACCGTCGACTTCCTGAACTGGCTGCTGGAGCTGAACTTCGTGCTGCTCGGCTACCGCGAGTACGAGCTGTTCGAGGGCGACGAGGGTCGTGCGATCCGCGCGATCGACGGCAGCGGCCTGGGCATCCTGTCCGATGTGACGACGTCGACCTTCGCCGACGGCACCCCGTTGAACGAGCTCACCCCCGACGTCCGCAGCCGGATCGAAGACGGCGATCTCCTCGTGTTCAGCAAGACGAACGCGTACTCGGGGGTGCACCGTCGCGCGCGCATGGACTACATCGGCGTGCGTCGCGTGAACGCCGAGGGCGAGATCGTGGGCGAGTCCCGCCTGATCGGGCTCTTCACGAGCAAGGCGTACATGGAGTCCGCGACCGACACGCCGCTGCTGCACCACAAGCTGGAGCAGATCCTGACGGCCGAGGACCTGATCCCGGGGTCCCACGACTACAAGGAGGCCGTCGAGCTCTTCGAGTCGTTCCCCAAGGACGAGCTGTTCCAGGCGTCGACGCAGGAGCTGCGCCGCCTGGTCGTGGGCCTGTTGCAGCTCGAGAAGCACGGCGGGATCCGCGTGCTCGTGCGCCGCGACCTCTACGGGCGAAGCGTCAACGTCGTGGTGGCACTTCCGCGCGACCGGTTCAACGCCGCGCTCCGAAAGCGTCTCCAGCAGCTGTTCGTCGAGCGGTTCAACGGGTCGACGGTCGACTATCACCTTGCGCTGGGCGAGACCGAGAGCGCGAAGATCTTCTTCACCGTGCACGTCGATCCGGGCGTGCAGATCCCCGAGGTGCCGTACGAAGAGCTCGAGGCCGAGGTGGAACGGCTCGCTCGTTCGTGGGACGACGACCTGCTCGACGCGCTGATCGGGCGCGTCGGCCGCGAACGGGGACAGGTGCTCGCCGAGAAGTACGGCGGACGGTTCCCGAACTACTACAAGGCCGGCGACGAGTGGGAGCTGATCGTCGACGACGTGATGGCGCTGGAGGAGCTCGAGTCCAGCCCCGAAGGGTTCGTCGTGGGGATCGGGAACGAGAGCAAGGGTGAGCGCCTCACCCGGGTCAAGCTCTACAAGACCGGCGGCAAGGTCGACCTTTCGGCGTTTATGCCGATCCTCGAGGCGCTGGGCCTTCGCGCCGTCGAGGAGATCCCGACCGCCCTGCACGGCGAGGGCAAGGTGTACATCCACGACTTCGGCGTGTTGGACGCGCGGGGCGCCGTGCTCGAGCTGGACACCGCGGCCGAGCATGTCTGCGACGCGATCGCGGCGGTCTGGCGCGGTGAGGCCGAGTCGGACTCGCTGAACCGGCTCGTGATCTTCGCCGGGCTGAACTGGCGCCAGATCAACGGGGCGCGCGCGTACCGCAAGTACCGCCAGCGGGTATCGGCGCAGTTCACCGAGGAGTACCAGAACGACGCGTTCGCCGAGAATCCGCACATCGCGGCGCGGCTGGTGCACCTGTTCGAGGCGAAGTTCGATCCGCGGAGCACGGCCAGCGATGAGGATCTCGCCGAGATCCGCGCGCAGATCGTGCACGACCTCCAGTCCGTCGCTTCGCTCGACCAGGACCGGATCCTGCGAGGGATGCTCGGCACGATCGAGGCGACGGTGCGCACGAACGCCTACCTGGGGCGTGACTACCTCAGCTTCAAGATCCGCAGTGCGAGCGTCCCCGACATGCCCAAGCCGTATCCCCTCACCGAGATCTTCGTGTACTCGCCGCAGATGGAGGGCATCCATCTGCGAGGAGGCATGGTGGCGCGGGGCGGGATCCGCTGGTCGGATCGCAAGGAGGACTACCGCACCGAGGTGCTCGGCCTGATGAAGGCCCAGAAGGTGAAGAACGCCGTCATCGTGCCGGACGGGTCCAAGGGAGGCTTCATCCTGAAGCGATCCCCGGCGACGCCGGAGGAGCTGAAGGCCGAGGTGTCGTCGCAGTACGTGACGTTCATGAAGGGGCTCCTCGACATCACGGACAACCTCGTGGGAGGCCAGGTGCGGCATCCCGACCACGTGGTCGTGCGCGACGGCGACGATCCGTACCTGGTCGTGGCCGCCGATAAGGGAACGGCGAGCTTCTCGGACACCGCGAACGGCGTGAGCGAGCGTTACGGCTTCTGGCTGGGCGACGCCTTCGCGAGCGGAGGATCCCAGGGGTACGACCACAAGGCGCTCGGCATCACCGCGCGCGGCGCGTGGGAGTCGGTCAAGCGCCACTTCCGCGAGGTCGGGATCGACGTGATGTCGGAGTCGTTCACCGTGGTGGGCGTGGGGGACATGTCGGGCGATGTGTTCGGCAACGGGATGCTCCTGTCGCCCTGGACCAAGCTGGTCGCGGCGTTCGACCACCGCAGCGTGTTCGTGGATCCCGATCCGGACCCCACGGTCTCGTTCGCCGAACGGCAGCGGCTCTTCCTCACCCCGGGGTCGTCCTGGAACGACTACGACCGCTCGGCCCTCTCGCCGGGTGGCACCGTGTTCGACCGACGCTCGAAATCGATCGTGCCTTCGGCCGAAACCAGGGCGGCGCTCGGGATCCCCGCCGACGCGCCGCAGGAGATGACGCCGAACGACCTGATCCACGCGATCCTCGGCGCGCCCGTCGACCTGCTGTGGAACGGTGGGATCGGCACGTACGTGAAGGCATCCCGCGAGTCGAACGCAGACGTGGGCGACCGGACGAACGACCCCGTGCGCGTGAACGGCCGGGAGATCCGCGCGCGGGTCGTCGGCGAGGGCGGGAACCTCGGGTTCACCCAGCGCGGCCGCATCGAATACGCCCAGCACGGCGGACGGATCAACACCGACTTCATCGACAACTCCGCGGGAGTCGACACCTCCGACCACGAAGTGAACATCAAAATCTTGCTCGGACTCGCGATCCAGCGGGGCGAGCTCACGATGGACGAGCGCAACGTCTTGCTGCAGTCGTGTGCCGACGACGTGGTGGCGCACGTGCTGTACGACAACTACCTGCAGGCGCAGATCCTCTCCCAGGAGCTGGAGGTGAGCGCGCAGCGCATCGAGAACTACGAGGACCTCATGCTGCAGCTGGAGGGCGACGGCGAGCTGGAGCGCGAGGTCGAGTACCTGCCGACGACCGAGGAGATGCTCCAGCGCCGCGCCGACGGTATCGGGATGACGCGCCCCGAGCTCGCGGTGCTCCTGGCCTACTCCAAGCGCGCGATCGCGGCGTCGCTGCTCGAATCCGACCTGCCCGACTCGCCGTACCTGGCGCTCGACGTCGAGCAATATTTCCCGCCGAAGGTGGTCGAGCTCTTCGGCCACCTGATCTCCGAGCACCCGCTGCGCCGTGAGCTCGTGGCGACGATCGCTTCGAACGATGTCGTGAACTCACAGGGCATCACGTTCGCCTCTCGGATGGTGACCGAAACCGGCGCCCGACCCTCCGACGTCGTGCGGGCGTTCCGCATCGCGCGCGACGTCACCGGCGCGGTCGAGCGCTGGGCCGCCGTGGAGGCACTCGACGGCACGATCGACCCCGGCGTGCAGAACGAGCTCATGACGGGCGTCGACTGGCTCGTCGAGACGAACTCCCGGTGGTACCTCGTGAACGCGGCCGGGCAGCGGCTGGCCGATGCGATCGGCGAGGCCCGCATCTCGTTCGCGGAGCTCTCGGAGGTGATCGACCAGATCGGACCCGAGGCGTGGCGGGAGGAGCACGAGCATGCCGCCAGACGCCTCGTCGCCGAAGGCGTGCCGCCCGAGATCGCGAAGCGGCACGCGTTCCAGGGCGAGCTCGTCCACGGGCCCGACATCATCTCGGTCGCCCACACGACCGGACGCTCGGTGCTCGAGATCGCGCGCGGGTTCTTCCTGCTGGGAGAACGTCTTCAGATCGACTGGCTGGAGACCCAGCTCGAGGGGATGCCCGCCGGCACGCGTTGGCGCCGGTGGGCGCAGCAGTCGATGGAGGACGACCTGTTCAACCTACGTCGCCAGGTCGCCGAGAAGATCCTCGACGCCTCGAGCGACCTGCCGATCGACGAGGCGGTCGAGACGTTCCTGGCGGGGCGAGCCGACGCCGACGAGCGTCTGCGCAGGTTCATGCGGCAGCTGGCGATGGAGGGTGTCACGGACCTCGCGCAGTTGACGGTGGCGCTCCGCCAGATCCGCGCGCTCGTCGGTTGAGCGCACGACGGCCGTCGACGAACGGGTCACCCGTAGAAGATGAGCGTGCCCCACACACGCCCGCCCGATCGCACGATCCCGACGCCGACCTTGCGGTAGGCCGTGCCCAGGATGTTCGCGCGATGGACGGCGCTCGCCATGAATGCCCGGTGCAGCCGGCGGACGGTGTCGGCCATGCCGACGTTCTCACCCCAGCGGTTGGGGCGGTAGCGACGGACGGTGTCGTAGAGGTTGGTCGTGTGGAAGACGGTTCGCCGCGCAGCCATCCGAGTGCTGTGTCGATAGGCTGTCCTGGAGAGCCGGGCATCCATCGCCAACGGGTCGATCCCGTGGCTCCGTCTGGCCTTGTTGACCAGGTGGAACATCGTCCAGCGCATCTGGCCGGCGCGCGTACGGGTGCCGGCGAACGCCGCGCTGGGGGTGGCGAGCGTGGCGGTGATGAGGACGAGCGCGATCACGTGTCGGACCCTCATGGAGAGCCCAAGCCTACCGCGGCCGGGGCCCCCTCCACGACTGCTGTAGGCCGTACGCCATCGGTCGGAGGAGCGGAACGGAGCCAGATCCGCTGCCTCCCTGCGCGTTGCGGGTGGGTTAAGGGCAGGTTAGGTTTCCTGCGTGGCCCGCTACCGAACCGCCGCAGAGCTCGGCTTGATGCGGGGAACCCCTCCACCGCCGGAACGGTCGGTCACCCTCGCGAACTGGCAGGACCCTCCCTATAACCGGTGGGGGTTCCAGCATGTGCGTGACCTGATCCCGACCGCCAGGATCTCGCGAGGCGGGGGGTCGGTGTGGCGGCTGCCGCGCGCCGAGCACGATCTCGACGGACTCCGGTTCCGCTCGCGGCGGCGCATCCTGACGGTCGGACAGATGCTCGAGGCCACCGCCACCGACGGCTTCATGATCCTGCATGAAGGCCGGGTGATCACGGAGCGCTACCTGAACGGGATGCAGCCCGACACCACCCACCTGTTGATGTCGGTGTCGAAGTCGATCACCTCCACGGTCGCGGGGATCCTCGTCGGGCGGGGTGAGCTGGATCCGGAGGCGCTCGTCCCCGACATCGTGCCCGAGCTCGGGGGGACCAGCTTCGATGGGTGCACGGTGCAGCATCTGCTCGATATGCGCGCCGGGACGCGATTCAGTGAGGACTACGACGACCTCACGGCCGAGGTTCGCGTGTACGAGCAGGTGTACCTGTGGCGCCCGAGGGTCTCGCGCCGATTGCCGCCCGACGCCACGTCGTACTTCGCGACGTTGAAGAACGACGGGCCGCACGGGGGGCCGTTCCGCTATCGCTCCGTGCTGACCGACGTGCTCGCGTGGGTGATCGAACGCGCCGGAGGCGCGAGGCTGCCCGAGCTGATCTCCCGCGAGCTGTGGCAACCGATGGGCGCTGAGTTCGACGCCGAGGTGACGGTGGACGCGCACGGGAACGCGATGGCCGATGGGGGCGTGTGTGCCACGCTCCGAGATCTGGCCCGGTTCGGCCAGCTGTTCCTGAACGGCGGGCGCCGGGGGTCGAGGCGGATCGTGCCGTCGGCCTGGATCCGGGACATCGTCCGGGGCGGCCCCGACAGCGCGCGAGCCTTCGCCGAGAGCCCCGACCACGACGAGGAGTTCGAGGACTGGCGCGCGGGGGGCCACTACCGGAACAAGTGGTGGGTGCCCGACCCCGAGGCGCCGATCTACATGGGTCTCGGGATCAACGGTCAGCAGGTGCTGGTGCACGGTCCGGGCCAGCTCGTGATGGCGAAGTGCTCGACGTGGGCCACCGCGCTCGACGCCACCGCGGTTCGCCTGGCCTACGACGCCGCCTGCGCGATCGCCGACGAGCTGAACGGCTGAGCCCCGGTCCTCGCCCGGACGCGTCCAGCCCCCACCACGCGGACGGCGATGGCCGGGAGGCTCTCGGCGGTCAGGGCTTCGGCACCCATGCGGCGAGTCCGCCCGGACCCGACCGGACCTCCCCGAAGGACTCGGCGAGATGGGTGGGTGCGATCGGCGTGCCCGGATGCGAGAAGAGCTCCGCGAGCAGCGCGCGGCGAGTGGCCGCGGCCTGCGGCGGGACCGCGTCGGGGCCGCTCGGCCAGTCGGGATGTGCGAACTGGGCGGGGTGGTTGAAGGCGTCGGCCGTGATGATGGCGCGGCGATCCTTCGAGCTCAGGCGGACGATCTGGTGCCCGGGGGTGTGTCCGGGTGCGTGGTGAAGCTGGATCCCGGGAGCGAGGTCGGTGTCTCCGTCCACCAGGTCCACGAGCCCCGCATCGGCGAGGGGTGTTAGCAGGAGGCGCAGGATCGTCGCGTCCTCGTCATCGCTGGCTGCCTGCTCGTGCTGCCAGTCCCAGTCCGCGCGCTGGATCACGTGGCGGGCCCGGGGGAACGCCGGGGTGGGCACCGTGTCGCCGTCGGCCCCCATCGGAAACGTCACGGTCCCACCGATGTGATCGTCGTGGACATGGGTGATCACCACGGTGTCGATCGCGTCGGGCGGGGTGCCGGTCTTGCGGAGCACGTCGAGCAGCCGGCCGGGCATGCCCATCCACTCCGGCCCCGGTGCGCCGCCGACGCCGATGCCGGTGTCGATGAGCACCACTCCGCCAGGGTGCCGGATCAGCCAAGCGCGCACCCGCAGGCGCCAGCCGCCGTGGTCGGCGCCGTAGACACCGGGGGCGTGGTCGCGGAAGGCCAGGAGCTCTTCGGCGGGCGCGTCGGGGAACATCTCGCTGATCGAGCCCTCGAGCTCGCCGTCGGCGTCGAGGAGCGCAAGGAGCTCGAGGTTGCCGATCTTCAGGGTGTCGTAGCTCATGCGCCGCAGTCTAGGGCCGTGCGCGCCCGGGCGGTGGGCGGTAGGGTTCGACGATGCCGGCCGTCCACGTGCGCTCGCTCGCCCCGCCGGGTGGAACCGCGCAGATCGACCGAGCCCTTCGCGGGATCGCGACGGACGTCGCGGACACGATCGGCGGAGAGCCGGCCGGCACCTGGTGCACGTTCACGGCGGTGGACCGGATGTCGATCGGGACCGACCTCGTGCACGGCGAGGGACGCATCGTCTACCTCGACATGTGGATACGGCCGCGTGGGTCCGAGGACGACGGGCGGGCGCTCACGGCGGCGTGCCTCGCCGCCTCGAGGGAGTTCGAGGTGCCGGCCGAAGACGTGTGGGGGACCCTGAGGATGGTCGAACCCGGCCGCGTGTTCGCCGGGGGAGGGCTGCTCGAGGACTGACGCGCCCAAGCGCGGCGGCCCATCATCGACGCCGGCAACGCTCGGTATGCTCTCGGCCACATGGCTCAGTACTGGACCCTCGCGCACATCCTGTCCGTGGTCGCCTTCTTGTCGTGCCACGGAGCGTCGATGTTCGCCCTGTTCCGGATCAGGTCGCTGGGGACCGACCGGGCCAAGATCGCCGACACGATCTCGTTCTCGGGCACGACCTCGAAACCGATGTACGTCGCCCTGATCGCGCTGGTCGTGGCCGGGTTCGGCTCGGCGGCGACCGGGCCGTGGGGCCTCAACGACACGTGGATCTGGGCGGCGCTGGGGGTCTTGGTGATCACCACGGGGCTGATGACCGCGATCGCCAAGCCCTACTTCAAGAAGGTGTCCGCCGCCTGCGCCCTGCGGCCCTCGGGGGTCCCCCGGGTGAGCGATGAGGAGCTGCGAGAGCTGGTGCGCTCCAAGGCCTCGGCGCTCATCATGGCAGTGGGCGTCGGTGGGCTCGCGCTCATCGTGTGGCTCATGGTGTTCAAGCCCGGCAAGCGCTTCTGACGCCCTTCTGTGGAAGATCCGCCACGCGCGAGTCCGCGCCAACGGCGGGCCGCCGCTAGGCGACCCAGGGGTTCCAGCGCTCGCGTTCCATGCGGATCAACTCGCGGAAAGCGTCGTGGACGTCGTCGTCGTCGGGGTGCTCTGCGAACCACGCGCGTGCGTCGGAGATGGCGGTCGAGATGTCGTTGGGTGAGTGGGCTCCCCGCATCCGGGTGAGCAGGTCGATGCGATCCATGCATCCATTCCTACCCGCTCGAGAGCGTCGATACCGTGACCTCGCGCACATCTCCACATGACCGCAACGCGGTCTTGACCTTGCCGGCCCTCAGGCCGGGGGCAGGGGCCGGTTGGCGGGCCCGTTCACGACCTCGCCGGCCGGACCGAACTTCGACCCGTGGCACGGGCACTCGAACAAGCTCGTGCCGGCGTTCCATGCCACCGTGCACCCCAGATGGGTGCATCGCGCCGACATGAGGTGCATCTCGCCGTCGGCGTCGACGTAGGCCGCGAGCTTCTCACCGGCCGACGTGATGATCCCACCCTCGTTCGGGCCCAGCTCGGATGCCACCTGGGCGACCGTACGGGCGATCAAGACGTCGCGATCGGCGAGGTCGATGACCTTCTCGGGCACGGGGTTCAGGAAGAAGCGCTTCGTTCCCTGCATCCCCTTGTTGCCCACCACGATCAGGTCGCCGCCCGCGTCTCGTGCCGCCTGCACGATCTGCTCGCTGGGATCGCCCTCCCTGAGCACGACCTCGGTCTCCACCATCGCGCCGTACATCGCGATCGTGTCCTCGGTGACGAGCGCGCCGGTCGACGGGTGGCCCACGAACACGAGCGTCACGGGGGCGCCGATCGACTCCGCGAGGTCGTATCCCTTGCGCGCCGCGCGATCGGCCGTCGGCGACCCGTCGGTGGCGATCACCACGCGTGAGTACAGGCGATCGTCGGCTCCGCGCGCAGCGTCCATGACGATCAGGAGATCACGGGGGGCGTGATGGGAAAGGCGGTCGGCGGTGGGGCCGAGCTCGGTGCTGCTCCGCCCGCCGCTGATGACGATCAGGCCGACGTCGCGTGCCTCTGCCACGTCGGCGAGCACCTCGGCGGGGGAGCGACCCCCGTGGAGTTCACCACTGCGGCGCTTGACCCCGGCGGATTCCGCCTCGGCCAGCGCCTGATCCAGCACGGCCTGCGCACCTTCGGGCCGCTCCCAGATGTGCGCGATCACAAGCTCGGCCGACCCGGCCTTCGCGAGCGCGGTCGCCACCCGGGCCGTCGGCGCGGAGCGAGCCGAGCCATCGGTGCCGAACAGGATCCTCTTGTATGCCACGGTTCACGCCTCCGGGGCGCAGGCTAGCAGCCGGGCCCGCGAACGAGGGCGGCCGGGCGTGGCGTTTCGGGATCGGCCCGGGCGGGTACGAATGCCCGAGAGCGCGCACGTCCGTGCGCCCCGATCGCGGAGGTCGCGAACGATGTCGATGGAACCCGAGCACCACACGCACGAGCCCCAGGTTCAGCCCCAGATCCAGGAGGGGAGCAACGGCCTGACCGGGTACGCGGCGGTCAAGTACGGCTTCATCTTCCTGATCGTGGTGGCGATCCTCTGGTTCCTGGCGGCTTACCTGATCCCCAGCTTCACGAACTAGCGGATTCGCGTCGCGGCGCGAGATCGATCTCGAACCACACGGTCGTGCCCCGCGAGGCGCGGTCGACCCCCCAACGGCTGCTCAGCTGGCCCACGAGGAACAGGCCCCACCCGTGGGTTTGGAGGAGCGTGGGCGCCGCGGGCGTCGGTTCGAAGCCGGGCCCAGGATCGGCGATCTCGGCGCGGACGCGGTCGGCCTCGACGCGCACGGTCAGGTCGATAGGACCATCCTCGCGAACCTGGGCATGCCGAACGGCGTTCGTCACGACCTCGCTGACGAGCAGCGCGAGATCCTGGCGGACTGCAGGGGGCAGCGCGCCCTCCAGCTCGGCCAGGGCAGCGCGAGCGCGAGACGCCGCCTCCGTGTCCGACGCGAGCGAGCGGGTGATCTGCATCGTCATGGGGTTGCACCCCCGATCGCGATCGCCTCGCTGAGGTCGTTCACGAGGTCGAGCCGCCGGTCCAGGAGTGCGATCAGGAAGACGCGGTGGACCGGATCGGGCCCGCGGATCACGGCCAACCGGCGGACATCCCTGCGGGCGTTCGCGTCGGCGGCCAGCACGATCCTCAATCCCGTCGAGTCCATGAACGTGAGCTCGCGCAGGTCGAGGACGAGCAGGGGTGGCTGAAGGGCCTCGGCCTCGGCGATCCGTGCCTCGAGGATCGGGGCGCTCGCGAGATCGAGTTCGCCCACGACGCTGACGACTGCCGCGCCATCGATCGTCTCCAGGTTCGCTGACAGGCCCGCCATCTGAACGGCATCTTACTCATGACGACGCGCCCCCTCCGGGTGGGAGGGGGCGTCGGGTTCCGGGGGGGAACCGATCGGACAGCTGGATCAGCTGAAGATGCTGACGCCACCAGGCCCCACCAGCAGGCCGAGCGCGATCAGCACGAGGCCCGAGAGCACGCGGATGACGTCATAGCGGTCGCGCAGGAAGGACGCTGCGCCGAGCGCACGGTCGAAGGCGACGGCGCTGACACCCTTGGCGATGG
>JANLXF010000213.1:0-18079 GCA_031364965.1 Actinomycetes bacterium
TGGCGAGAACGGATTTCTCAATCAGGGTGCCTACTTTTTCGGGGTGTGCGCCTGTTCCCGCGGGGGGGGATTCCCGCCCTCGCGCCCTCGTTTGTGTATGGTGTTGCGGCGGGCGTTGGGGCCGGCGACGTCGGCGAGCCCGGCGCGATCGAGGCCCTCGGCGAGGGCGGCGGCCGCGCCGGGCGGGGTTCGCACGATCAGCCCCTGATCGGCGCGGACCATCGAGAGCGCGAACTCGTCGAGCAACCTGCGGAGCATCGCGACGGGCTGCGGCGCTCTGCCGTCGCCGGGCACGACGTATCGGGTGCCGTCGTGGCCGTGCATGCGCGCGAGCCCGAGCTCCTCGATGTCGCGGCTGATCGTCGACTGCGTGGCCGCGATCCCCATCGACGCGAGCCGCCCGCGGATCTCCTCCTGGCTCCCCAGGCGCTCCTGCGCCACGAACGACAGGATCGCCTGCTGCCGCTTGGCTTTCGACGCGCCGTTCGAGCGGCTCATGCCGGGGCCTCCGCCGGGGACGCGCCCGCGTCGGGCGCGATCATCGTCCCCACGCCCTCGGGTGTGAACAGCTCGAGCACGAGCGAGTGCTCGACGCGGCCGTCCACCAGGTGCACGCGATTCACCCCGGCGTGGAGCGCCGCGACCGCGCTCTCGAGCTTGGGGATCATGCCGCCCTCCACCACGCCGCCCTGTGCGATGAGGTCCAGGCACTGCTGCGCGGACAGCTCCGACAACAGATCGCCCGTGGGTCCGATCAGCCCCGGCACGTCGTTGATGAAGACCAGCTTCTCGGCGCCGAGCTCGATCGCGAGCTCACTGGCCACCACGTCGGCGTTCACGTTGTAGGCCTGCCCGGTCTCGTCGACCGCGATCGAGGCCACCACCGGCACGAACCGGCGCTCCGTGAGGGTGCGCAGCACGTCGGCGTTCACGTGCACGACCTCGCCCACGAAGCCGAGGTCGGGCGCGACCTGGCGGCGCGCCAGCAGCAGCCCGCCGTCGATCCCCGACAGGCCCACGGCCGGAACCCCGCCCGAGGCCAGGGAGCCGACCACCTCCTTGTTCAGCTTGCCGGCCAGCACCATCGTCGCGACGTCGAGCGTCTCGGCATCGGTTACGCGCAGCCCGTCGACGAACGTGGTCTCGATCCCGAGCCGGGCCGACATCCGCGTCACCTGCGGGCCGCCGCCATGGACGACCACCGGCGTGATCCCCGCGCTCTGGAGCAGGGCGATGTCTTGGGCGAACGAGGACGCGAGCCCCACCCGATCCATCGCCGCGCCGCCGTACTTCACGACGATCACCTTCCCGTGGTGCTCGCGCATGAAGGGCAGCGCCTCGAGCAGGGTGCGCGCTTTCGCGACCGTGCGCTCTCGGATCTGCGGCGGCACGTCCACGGTCGTCGGGCCCCCGCCGTGACGTTCGTCGCTCACGGGTACACCGCCAGCGTGGGGAGCGCCGTGGTCTCGGCGAACCCCTGCGCGAGGTTGAAGTTCTGGATCGCCTGACCCGCCGCGCCCTTCACGAGGTTGTCCAAGGCCCCCACGACCACGGCCGTCCCCGTTCTCGGGTCGGCGAGGGCCTGCAGCTCCACGACGTTCGTGCCGCGCATGCGCTTCGAGTCGACCATCCCGCCGGGGGGCAGCACCCGCACGAACGGCGCACCGGCGTACGCGGCCGTGAGCGCATCGGTGAGCACGGCGGTCGTCGCTCCCTCGGCGAGCGAGGCGTAGCAGGTGGTCACCACGCCGCGCACGGTGGGCACCAGATGCGGCACGAACAGCACCGAGGGCGTGAGCCCCGTCGCGAGCTCTAGCCCTCGCTCCATCTCGGGCGTGTGCTGATGCCGGGGCACGCGGTACGGGCGGACGCTCTCCTCGGTCGCGGTATAGCTCGTCGCGTCGTTCGCCGACTTCCCGGCGCCCGAGAGTCCCGTCTTGCCGTCGACGCGGATCGCGCCCGGCTCGACGAGCCCGGCGGCCAGGAGCGGCGCGAGGCCCAGGATCACCGGGGTGGGATAGCAGCCGGGGTTCGCGATCAGCGGTGCCCCGGAAACCCGCTCGCCGAACAGCTCGGGCAGCCCGTACACCGCCTTGTCGAGCCACTCCTTCGCCGGGTGGTCGAACCCGTACCACTCGGGGTACGCCTCGGCCGGCAGCCGGAAGTCCCCCGCCAGGTCGATCACCCGCGCGCCCGCCTCGACCAGGGCGGGCGCGATCCCCGAGCTCGCGCCGTTCGGGAGCGCGCTGAAGACCACGTCGGCGGCGTCGGCGATCGCCTCGGGCTCGATCGGCTGCAGGACCTGGGCGCCCGTGGCGAGCGATCCGAGATGCGGATGTACCTCGGCGAGCGTGCGACCCGAGGACTCCTTCGCCCCGAGGAAGGTCACCTCCGCGCCGGGATGGCCCGCGAGCAGCCGCAGCAGCTCGCCACCGCCGTACCCGGACGCACCCAGGATCGCCACCCGCACCGCGCCGCCCTCCATGACGCATGATTATGCAATCAGGTGGGTAAGCATGACAACCGGGGCGATCGACGGCGACGACGGAGCGACGAAGCTCAGTCCGGGCGGCAGGGAGAGCGCCACACCCGCAGCGAGAGCTTCTTGACCAGGAAGTTGAAGTTCTCGGCGTTGGCCGCGGGGCAGAAGTCGGGCTTGTCGAGCTTGTACTCCACGCCGAAGACCGCCTTGCCGTCGAGCACGAAGGGGCGCAGACGCGCGCACTCGTCGTACTGGTGGCATTGCTCGTTCAGCGCGAAATCGTAGTACGGCAGGAGCTCCCTGATCTGACCGAGGTCGTTCTTGAGGACCGCCGACATCCCGCGCAGGTGAGCCTGGTTCGCGAGGAACACGTTGAAGATCAGCTGGTCACCGCCGGTGAGCGGGAACCCGGTGTGGTTCGCGTAGCCCTCGACGTTGTCGAACTCCACGGCGTCGAAGCCCTTGGCCGCGCACATGTCGAGCCGGGCCTTCATGATCGGGCCGAGCACCCCGAGCTTGCGGATGTCGAGCCACCGCTCCCCCGGCCACCCGTTCGAGCGCCCGAGCACCCGCGCCGGGAAGTCGCCGGCGTCGGGACGGAAGTCCTCCCACGATCCGGCGCTCAGATAGCACACGACCGCGCTCCCGGACGCGTGCAAGTCGTCGACGGACCCCGACGAGACCTCGAACCCGTCGACGTCGTACATGCCGAGGTCGAACGACGTGTCGATCGGGCCCTGGAGCTGCCACTGCCAGCTCGTGCGCAGGGCCGGCGCGTAGCAGCCCGGGCACGGCACCGGGCCGGCGAGCCGCGGACCGGTGGCCGTACGGGTCGTGTCGCGCGGCTGGCCCTCTGGCGCCGCCCCCGCGGGACTCGCGCCGGTGATCCACAGCGAGGACAGGGCGAGGGCGATCAGGACCTTCCGCATGCCGACAGTATCGGCCCGGGGATGCCCGGAGCTTGACCGGCGTCAGCCCACGATCGCGAGGACGTCGCCCTCCCCGGCGGCGCGCGGTTCGCCGACGAGGGCGGTCTGGTGCGCCCGCGCGATCGAGCCGCGTGCCTTCCCCAGCTGCGAACGGAACTCGTCGGCGCCGTTCGAGATCATGGTGCCCGCGCGCGCGAACTTGTTCTCGACGACGGCCTCCATCGCGTCGAGGAGCCCGGCCACGTCGGCCAGGCTCGCCTGCACGTCGGCGGCGTCGCCGAACCGCTGCACCAGCGAGTAGAGGAACAGCACGATCGGCAGCGCCGAGGCGTAGGGCACGATCACGACGCCCTTCGCGTAGGCGTCGGCGTGCGCCCGCTTGAGCACCGCGTATGCCGCGTCGGGCACCGCCGCCACGGCGATCGGTGCGGTGACCGCCGGGTCGAGGTACTGCGCGACCTCGCGGGCGCGAAGCGTGACCGCCCGCTCGACCGCGCGGGCGGCGGCCTCGAGCTCGAGCGGCTCGTCGGCCGCCTCGAGCGCCTCGAGCTCGGCGAGCCCGGTCCACTTCGAGTCGATAGGCAGGCGCCGCCCGTCGGGCAGCAGCAGCCCGAACTCCACGACCTTGCCCCCCACCCGGAAGTCGGTGGCGAGCATCCCGGGCGGCAGCTGGGCGAGATGCTCACGGAGCACGTTCTCGCCCGCCCGGCCCTTGGCCGCGCCCCCGGCGAGCACGGTGGACAGGCGCTTGATCACCGCGCGGTGCTCGGCGTCGACCGCGCGTCGTTCCTCCTCTCGCACCTGGATCTCGGTGAGCACGCGCCGCGCGCCCTCGAGCCCGTCGCGCAGCTGTTCGGCCGAGCGGTCGCGGCCCGCGGCGGCGTCGGCGATGCGGCGGAGCTCGGCGGCCTGCAGTTCGAGCCGGGTCTCCATACGCGCGAGAGTGGGGTCGTGGGCGGCGCCCCCGCCGGGCGCCCCGGAGGCGCGCGAGGCCGCCACCGCCACACCCACCGCCACGCCGACGGCGAGCGCGAGCAGCGCGATGCCGATCTGCACGTTCATCCGGTACCTCCTGGAGGTCGGGGAAGGGAACCTCGCCACCGTAGGCCCGGCCTCTGACACGGGAAGGACCGCGGGACGGCCGAGCCCGCTTTGCGGGACGATGGGGCGGATGCCCGACGACACCGACGACACCGGCGCAACCGACGACACCGGCGCCACCGGCGCCACCCGCCCCGGCGACACCCGCCACCACGGCGCCCACCTGCGACCCGAGGATGTCCGCGCGCTCCTGCGCGCGCACTGGCGGCAGGCGCTCCGCTATGCCGTGATCGCGATCGTCTGCGTCGGATCGATCGCCGGGGTGGGCGGACTGATCCGGTTCGTCCAGGGAACCGAGTTCGAACGGCTGAGCGCCGAGAACGTCTCCCGGCTCGCACCGCTGTGGCTCGCCGAGGCAGGCGCCGGCCCCCTCGGCACGCCCACGATCGAAGACGGAGCCCTCTACGTGGGGTCGGCCGACGGCATCACGGCCTTCCCGGCCCCGTGTCCGGTGCAGGACGGGGCCTGCGCGCCGCTCTTCCGGGCGGCGGTGCCCGACGGGCCCATGAGCCCTCCGGTCCGCGCCCAGGACACGGTGTACGCGGGATCGTCCGACGGCCGCCTCTACGCGTTCCCCGCCCGATGCCCCGAAGCCGGCTGCGAGCCCCTGTGGGTCGGCCTGGCCGGCGAGGGTCCCGTCAACACACCGGGCCTGAACGACGACTTCGCCTACGCCACTTCCGACGACCTCTATGCCTTCCCGGCGGCGTGCGGCTCCGAAGACCGCAACTGTCCTCCCGCCTGGCGCGGGGTGGTCCCGGGCGGCGCGGGCCCGGGCGCGCCCGGCGTGGGGGCCGGCGTGATCGTGGTGGCGTCGGATTCGGAGGTCGGCGGCGTGTACGGCTTCCCGGCGGTATGCAGCGACCCGTGCGAGCCGCTGTGGACCGGCGAAACCGACGGCCCCGTCGCGGGGCTCACAGTCGCCGGCGACACAGCGTACGCGGTCGCGCGGGGACAGGTGATGGCCTTCCCGCTGTCGTGCTCCGGACGCTGCGCGGCCTCCTGGACGGGCACCTTCCTGCCGGGAGCGCCGTTCGCGCCCGGCGCCGTTGCCGCCCCCGCGGTCGACGCCGGGCAGGTAGCGATCGGGGACGAGCGCGGCCGGCTCTGGGTCTTCCCCGACGGATGCGGTGCGACGACCTGCGCGGCGACCCTCGCCGTCTCGGTCGACGACTCGACCCTGTCCGCGGCCGTTTTCAAGGACGGCGTGGTGTACGTCGCGAGCGACGACGGCCACCTCTATGCGGTGCGACGCGACTGCAACCCCTCGGCGTGCCGCCCCGCGTGGTCCACCTTCCTGGGTGCCTCCACCGACGGCGCGCCGGTCGTCGCGGGCGACGGGGTGTACGCAGGCGACGTGGAGGGCCGCCTGCACGCCTACGCCGTGGGCGGCAGCTGACCGACCGGCTCGCGGCACGGCCGGCCGACCTGATAGACCTAGCGCCATGGACGCCACGGGGATCGACCGAGACACGCTGCAGCAGCTGAGGACCCGCGAGGACGCGCGGTTCGCCGACACGCACGCCGGGTCGATCGCGCTGTGGGAGCGCGCGAAGCACGTGATGCCGAACGGCGTCCCGATGTCGTGGCTCCGCACCTCGTTCGACCACCCGCCGCTCTTCGTCGACGAGGGCAAGGGCGCCCGCTTCCGCGACGTCGACGGGAACGAGTACGCCGACTTCAACATCGCCGACATGTCGGTGTTCACGGGCTACGCGCCCGAGCCGGTCGTCGAGGCCGTCGCGCGCCGGGTGGCCGCGGGCACGCAGTTCATGCTGCCGAACGAGGACGGGATCTGGGTGGCCGAGGAGCTCGGGCGCCGCTACGGCCTGCCGAAGTGGCAGTTCACGCTCTCGGCCACCCACGCGAACACCGAGGCGATCCGCGTGGCGCGCGTCGCGACCGGCCGCGACAAGGCGCTGTTCTTCGACGGGAAGTACCACGGGCACTTCGACGAAGCGCTCGTGACGCTCGAGGACGGCGAGCTCGTGCCCGAGGAAGCCGGCCTGCCGCGCGACGTCACGTCGAAGACGGCGGTCGTCCCGTTCAACGATCTCGACGCGCTGCGCGCCGTGCTCGAGACGCGCGAGGTCGCGATCGTGATCACGGAGCCGGCGCTCACGAACGAGCTCGGACTCCAGCTTCCCGTCGATGGCTTCCACGACGGGCTGCGTGCGATCACGCGCGAGACCGGCACCCTCCTCGCCTACGACGAGACGCACACCCAGGTCGTGGGCGCCGGCGGCCTCACGCGCACGTGGGGGCTGTCACCCGACATCGTGACGATCGGCAAGTCGATCGCGAGTGGCGTGCCCCTGGGCGCGTACGGCATGACCCCTGAGGTCGCCGAGGTGCTGGAACGGCCCGCCGGCCGCGACGACGCGAAGCCCTCGGTCGCCACGGGCGGCACGCTTTTCGGCAACGCCCTGTCGATGGCCGCAGCGCGGGCCACGATGAGCGAGGTGCTCACGCCCGAGGCCTACGCGCACACGCACGCGCTGGGCGCGCAGCTCGCCGACGGCATCGAGGAGGCGATCTCGCGCGCCGGCCTCCCCTGGACCGCCCACCGCTTCTGGCCGCGCAGCGGGGTCACGTTCGCGCCGTCGATGCCGAGGAACGCCGCGGAGTCCCGGACGAGCTGGAACGAGCCGCTCCGGCGCCTGATGCGCGTGTACCTCGCGAACCGCGGGGTGTGGGACGCGATCGTGGGCGCCGGCCCCACCTGCGCCGTGCCGGCGGTGGCCGAGGACGTCGAGGCCTACGTCGGGGCGTTCGGCGAGCTGCTCACCGAGCTGACCCGCTGACCGGCACCGCCGCGCGGTAGCCTGGCCCCTCGATCGACGGGAGGGTGGTCCGATGTCGGTACGGAGGTGGGTGATCGCGCTGACCGCGCTCGGCGCCGGACTGATGGGGCTCCTCGCGCCCACGGCCCTCGCCCGGTCGGGGAACCCGGACCGCGGCGGGGGCAACGGCGCCTTCGTGGTGCTGACGGGCCGGCTCGACGTGCTCGCCGAGGGCACCGTCGAGACCGCCGTCATCTTCGACGGCGACGCGACGATCGCCGGCCAGGTCACGGGCACCGTGGTGGCGTTCAACGGCGACGTGCGGATCACGGGAGACGTGGGGCAGGACGTGATCGCGACGAACGGCCGCGTCACGATCACCGACGGCGCGGCCGTCCAGGGCGACGTCACTTCCTCCGAAGCGCCCGACATCGCCCCGGGGGCGGTCGTCGGGGGGACCGTCAGCCGTCAGAACGTGCGCTTCGACCTGGGCGACGCCGCGGTGCTCAGCCGGATCGGCTATTGGGTTGCGGCCTCGGTGTCGTCGTTCGTGATCGGGCTCCTGCTCACCCTCGTGCTGGCGCGGGCGGCCGACGCGATCGCCGACGCCGCGCGTCACCGCGTGGGCGCGTCGATCGGATGGGGGGCCCTCGCGTTCCTCGGGCTGCCGATCGTCGCGCTGATCGCGATCGTCACGATCGTCGGCGCGCTGTTGGGCGTGGGCATCCTCCTGGGGCTGGTGCTCCTCTATTCGATCGGCTACGCCGCGGGCGCCTTCGCCTTCGGCCGCCTGATCTTGAAGCAGCCGACTCATCGCTTCCTCGCCTTCCTGCTGGGGTGGGGCATCCTGCGCGTGGCCGCACTCGTGCCGGGACTCGGCGCCCTGCTGTTCCTCGTCGCCACGGTCTGGGGGCTCGGCGCCCTCACGGTGGCGGCGTTCCGGGCCTCGCGCGGCGCCGCACCCGTCGCACCCACGGCGTTCGCCGGCACGCCCACGCCCCTGCCTCCGATGCCGGGTGCGATGTGACGCCGCGGCCGATCGAGGTCGTGCGGGTCGCGGGATCCCACCGCGAGGTGGGACGCCAGATGGGCGAGGGGGGACGCGACGAGATCCAGCGCGACGTCGACACCTCGTTCGAGGACCTGCCCGCGGGGCGCTCCCGCGAGGCGCAGCTCGATCTCGCGGCCGAGTACCGGGCGTTCACCGAACCGCGGCTCCCCTGGCTGATCGAGGAGCTCGACGGCTGCGCCGAGGCGGCCGGCGTCGATCCACTCGCCTTCTTCGCGTGCTCGATCGAGGAGATCTGGTACGCGCCGCGCGAGAAGGTGACGCAGGGCCGGTGCAGCGACCTCGTCGCGGGACCCCGGGCGACCGCCGACGGCCACCTGATCGTCGGGCACACGAACGACCTGCGTCCCTCGGCGGAAGAGAGCATCACGGCGCTCGAGATCGGCGTCACCGGCGAGCCCGTGATCTTCCAGCTCGGGGGGATCCCCTGGCTCTCGGTCGGATTCAACGACGCGGGGCTCTCGCTCACCGGCAACGAGCTCTCGCCGAACGACGAGCGGGTCGGGATCTCGCGGTCGCACCAGGTGCTCGAGATGATGCGCGCCCGCAACCTGGAGGAGATGGTCGTGATGGCCCTGCGCCCGGACCGAGCCTCCAGCTACAACAACGTGCTCGCGGCCGCCGACGGCGCCGTTGCGAACGTCGAGGGAAGCGCGACCGAGGCCGAGGTCACGGGCTTCGACGAAGCCGACCATCTCGCCCACACGAACCACTACGTCTGCGATCGCATGCTCGATTTCGAGGGCGACCCCGACTACGCCGTGCGCTCGGGCCAGCGCTACGGACGCGCGCGAGCGCTCCTGGCGACGCAAGCGCCGGGTACCGTGACGACGGACTCGATGCGCGCGATGCTCAGCGACCACGAGACCCACCCCAACGCGATCTGCCGCCATCCAGACGCCGAGCACCCGAACGAGAAGACGGTGTTCTGGAGCGTGGCCGACGTCACGGAAGGCCGCATCACGTACGGCCGAGGGAACCCCTGCGACTCCCAGGCGCAGGTCTACGAGTTCGCGTCGTACCCGGGGCGCTGACAAGGAGGAGGTCCACCATGTTCGTCACGATCGTGGAAGGCGCGGTCGAGGCCGCGCGTGAGGACGACCTTCGCTCCGCCTGGCAGGAACTGACGGCCGTCTTGCCCGAGGGGTTGATCGAGTCGTCGTTGTTGCGGGCCGACGACGGCACCTGGCGGATCGTCACGGTGTGGGAATCCAAGGACGCCGTGATGGCGATGCGCGCGTCGAACCCGCCCGCCGCCCCGGCGATGTTCGAGCGCGCAGGGTCCGTCCCGTCTCTGTCGATGTGGACCGCGGAGGCCAGGGTCAGCCGGAGCTGAGGCGTTGCGGACGGGGCCGGCGAGCGATACCGGTTCCGGGGGTAGTCAGGGGCTGCCAGGCGATTCCCTTCTCCGGGCGGCGGGCGTACGCTGCGCGGACGGCTGGACGATCCAGCGGAACGGGGGAGGACACATGTACGTGCTGGCGATCAACCACGGTGTCGAGGACTACGACCGGTTCAAGGCGGTCTTCGACGAGTTCCCTCCCTCCTCGGGAGGCGCCGTGTTCCACCGCGTGAACCGCGGCGTCGACGACCCCAACAACATCACGGTCGTGTCGGGCTTCTCGTCGGTGGACACCGCGACCGCGTTCCGCGACAACCCGGCCCTCAAGGACGCGATGGGTCGCGCCGGCGTCGTCGGACACCCGCGGATCGAGCTCTACGAAGAGGTCGAGTCCGTCCAGTACTGACCCGGAGGTGGTCCCGATGCGCGCGCGGCGCGGCTCGCTGTTCATCGTCCTGGCGACCCTGACGGCCCTTGCGATAACGCCGGTGCGGGCCGGGGCGCGCGTCCCCGATCCGTTCGACCATCGGCTCGCCGACGTCGCCGTGATCGCGGCCGACGACGCATGGGCGGCGGGCGACGACCTGATCGTGCACTGGGACGGAGCCGCGTGGGCCGTCGGCGGCCCCTCGATCATGCGGGCGCATACGTACACCGCCGTGGCCGCACGGAGCGCGTCCGACGTCTGGGTCGCGGGCTGGCTCGTCGTGCAGGACCAGAACGTCCCGCTGCTCCTGCACTACGACGGCGCGGCCTGGACGCGCGTGCACGTCCCCCGGCCGAATGGCGAAGGTCTGCTGAACGACGTCGTGGTCATGCCCGGGGGCGTGGTGTGGGCGGTGGGCGACTACGACCTGTCCACGCCCACGGTGAGCCGGCGCGGCGGCCTCGCGTACCGCTTCGACGGCTCGACGTGGACGAGGGTGCCCGTCCCCGCGCGCGTCGTCACCCTTTCGGCGGCGACGCGATCCGGCCGTGACGGGCTCTGGGCGGTCGGCATGATCGAGAACCCGTTCTCGCACCCCGCGGCGATCCGGTGGAACGGCAGCGCATGGCGCCTGGACCGGCTCCCCGAGTACGAGCGCAACACCTTCGCGCAGGACGTTGTCTCGCTCGGCCACGGCCGGGTGACGGTGGTCGGCTCGATCTGGTTCGACGCGGCCTCGGACTGGCTCGCGGGTGTGTACGTCGTCCGGTTCACCGGCGAGCGCTGGGTGCTCGAGAAGCGCAGCCCCGAGGCGCGCCTGTGGGGCGTTGCGGTCGGACCGGGCGGCAGGCAGTTCGCCGTCGGGCAGCGGCGCGAGGGCTTCCGTGCGATGGCGCTCTACCGGGACGACGCCGGGTGGCACTCCGTGTCGGTGCCCGCCCCGCCGCGCGAGTCCGCGCTCCTGGGGGTCGACGTCCGCATCGCCTCGGATGCCTGGGCGGTCGGATGGCGCCAGGGCACCGACGGCTACGCCGATCCGATGGCGATGCACTGGGACGGCAGCGCCTGGACGCGCGTGCCGGTGCCGACCACGTAGCCGACCCCGACGGGCTACGGGGACGTCGACGGGCACGCCGAGACGTGCAGGTACTGCCGGCATTCCTGATCGGTGAGGCCGCGGGTCAGGCGGCCGCGGGCGACACGCCTGAGGTCCCGGATCGCGAGCAAATACACGCGGAGCGTGCCGTCCACGCCGACGGTCGCCAGCCTCGTTCCGTCCGGGCTGAACGCCACGTCGAGCACCGCATCGGTGTGCCCGGGCAGCGCGAGCACCTCCTGCCGGCTGGCGACGTCCCAGACCCGCGTGACGCCGTCGTCGCCCGCGGTGGCGATCAGCGTTCCGTCGGGGCTGAACTCGGCGGCCTGGACCGAGCCCGAGGTCGACAGGGTCGCGATCGCCTCGCCGGACGGGATCCGCCACAACGTGGTGCCGCCGCCTCCCGACACGGCCAACACGGACCCGCCCGGGCTGAACGCGACGTCGTGGCCTTGCCCCGTCTGCCCCTGGAACGAGAGCACCTTCTCCCCCGAGCTCACGGCCCAGACGCGAACGGTTGCGAGGCCGCTCATCCCTACGAGCAGCGACCCGTCCGGGCTGAACGCGACGTCTTTGGTCTCGTCGAAGGCCGTGGTCGGACCGTACCGGTCGATCCGTTCCCCCGTCGTCAGGTCCCGCACCGCGACGCCGCCCCGGTCGCCCGTCGCGAAGGAGCGCCCGTCCGGGCCGAGCGCGACCTGGCCGCCCTCGGATGATGGCGCCGAGGCCGTGACCGTGCCGCTCGCCAGGTCGAGCACGCGGATCGCGGCCCCCGACGTGACGAGCGTTGCTCCGTCCGCCGAGAACGTGGCACTGTCCCACGCCCTGGGGTAGCGATCGATCGGGCGCCCGCTCGACGCATCGAGCAGGACGGCCCTCCCCGAGTAGCCGGTCGTGACCAACGTCGACCCGTCGGGGCTGTAGGCAACGCCGGTCATCACGTTCTTCTCAGCACGACCGATCCACTCCGCCGAGCCTTCCGGTCGCACGTCCCAGACACGCGCGCTCCCGTCCCCTCCACCCGTGAGCAGGCGGGTCCCGTCCGGGCTGAAGGCGACGTTGGCCACGAGGCCGGCCGTCCCCGCCAGCACCAACCGCTGCTCCCCCGTCGTCGCGTCCCAGACCCGCGCCGTGCCGTCCAGCCCCCCCGTCGCGAGGAGCGCGCCGCTCCGGCTCCAATCGATCCCGATCATGCTGTGCTGCCCGAGGAGGGGGAACACCTCGTGCCCGGTCCCGACGTCGAACACGGCGCCGCCATCCGGGCCGGCGGACGCCAGCCGGCTGCCGTCGGGGCTGAAGACCACCGTGCACGCGCTCGGCACGGGCAGCTGGCGCAGGAGGCGCCCCGTGGCCGCGTCCCAGACGGGCACACCGCCCCACGCCGGCGCCGCGATCAGCCGGCCGTCCGGGCTGAAGACCGGCGCCTGGCAGAACGCCCCCGGCATACGGATCGGCGGCCCCACCGGCTCCCCGCTCGTCGCATCGACGAGCCACACGCGAGCGACCGGCTCGGCGCCGCTGACGCCGATCACCAGCTGCGTGCCGTCCGGACTGAAGGTCGCCGCCCCGCGTCGGAACCGGCGTTGGTCGAGACGGAGCACGGGATCGCCCGTCGCCGTGTCCCACACGATCAGGCCGTCGTTCGCCGAGGACACGAGCTTGGTCGAATCCGGTGCGAACGCGACGTAGGCAACGTCGGACGCATGGCCGGCCAGGGTGAGGAGGCGCGTGCCCGTCTCGGCGTCCCAGAGCACGACGTCGGTCTGGTCGTTGCCGCCGGCCGAGCCGCCGGTGGCCAGGAGCCGGCCGTCGGCGCTGTATGCGACGTTCGCCGTGGACGGATCGCGCAGGGTGAGGAGCTCCCGGTCGGCGGCGACCGCGCTGTGCAGCGCCTGCGCGGCCTCCTGCAGGACCCCGTGGTCCTCGGACGCGTTCAGGGCCTCGAGCGCGAGCAGCACGCTCCGCTGCGGATCGGCGGTGAGGTTCGCCATCGCCGCCGCGGCGAGCTCGCGGGCGTTCGCGACCTCCCCGGCCCGAACCGCGCGGCTCCGCTGGCCCACGACGACCACGATCAGCCCGCTCGCCACCAACGCCGCGACCGTGAGCACGGCGACGAGCCACCGCAACCGGGTGACCGACCTTCGCTCGAGCCGGGCCGTCCGCTCCCGCAGCTCCGTGCCCTCCTCCAGCTCCTTGTGGCGCCGATCCAGGCTCGTCCTCAGGTACGCGCGTTCCTCCGGGCCGACGGTCAGGGTCGTGGCGGCGCTCCACGCGGCGAGCTGTTCCAGTCGGGCACCCTGGAGCAGGAAGCTCGGTTCGCCGCCGGACGTCCGCCATTCGGCCGCCGCGCGGATCAACCGCTGTTCCTGCCTGAGGTCCTCGCGGCCCTCGTCGATCCATCCGCGCAGGCGCTCCCAGACGGTCAGCAGCGCCTCGTGCGCGATCTCGACGGTCGGCTCCCTCGTCGAGGGCTCCCGGTCGAAGGTCAGGAGCCGGTGTCGTCCGTAGTTCGACAGCACGGCGTCGACGGCCGCCTCATCGACGCCGATCGCATCGAGTGCGCCACGGGTCACGCGCCGCCGGGTGTCGGATCGGCCCTCACCGAGCGTGACGAGCCGCAGGAACACCTGCCTCGTGGCCGTGCGTCCCGCGGCGTCCGCCACCTCGTAGAGACGCTCGGCCCGCGCCGAGAGCGCCCCGGCCACCCCGCCGATGTGGCGGTAGGCCTCCGAGGTGAGTCGGCCGTCCTCCCTCCGTTCGAAGAGCTCGGTGAGCGCGTACTGCAGGAGCGGCAGCCCTCCGACCTGATGCGCCACGTCGGTGATCAGCACGGCGGCGAGGCCGGGCTCGATATCCACGCCGACCGAACGCGCGGGTCCGGTGATCGCCTGCTCCACCTCGTCGGGTGTGAGCGGCGGCACGACCTCGGTCCGCTCCCCCAGGAGCGCGCCGAACCGCGGATACGCGAGCGGCCGGTCGTAGAAGTCCGCCCGCAGCGTCGCGATCACCCGGAGCCGGCTCGTGGGGTCGGCCGTCGCCACCCGCACGGCTTCGAGGAAGAGGGCGCGCTCCTGGTCCTTGGCCGTGAGCGTGAACGCCTCCTCGAACTGGTCGATCACCAGCAGGACCTCGCCGTCGCCCGGCACCACCGACCCCAGCGCGTCGACCAGACCGCGCGGCCCGGCCTCGAGCTGGTCGAGCAGGTGCGGCACCGGCCGCGCCGCGACCCGCAGGAGGGCGGCCTCGAGCTCTTCCATCGGGTGACGCCCCGGGAACATCTCGGCGACGTACCATCCCTCGGATCCAGTGATCGTCCCGGCGCGGATGGCTGGGAGCACGCCGGCACGAACCACCGAGGACTTCCCGCTCCCGCTCGGCCCGACGACGGCCAGGAACCGCGAGCCGATACGCGGTTCCTCGAGCCTGCGGACGATCCGGCGCACCAGCCCGGCACGGCCGAAGAAGTCCTGCGCGTCGGCCTCCCCGAACGCGCGCAGACCTTTGTACGGGTTCCGCGGCTCCACCGGCTCCTCGGGGGTGACGGCTTCGCTCGCGGCGCCCTCGCCGGGACGCACCGCGCGCCCCGGCAGCAGCTGCCTGGCGATCGCCTCGAGCCTGCGGAGGTCGTCCGCGGGCTCCGCCGGAGAGCCGACCGCCACCCGGAAGTCGCTCAGGTACGCGTTCCCGTCGGGGTCGAGCAGGATGTTCGACGGTGCCAGGTCGCCGTGCGCGACGCCGCGCCGGTGGGCGAAGTCCAGGGCCGAGTGCACCTGCTCGAGGATCCGCTCGGACTCCGCCGGCGCCAGCTCCTCTCCCCGAGACGCCACGCCGGCCAGGCTGCCGCCGAGCAGGAACCGCGACACGATGTACGCGCCGCCGGGCTCCCGCCAGTAGTCGTAGACGGGCACGACGTGCGGATGCTCGAGGGCCGCGACCGCCTGGGCTTCGGGCTCGAACCGGCGGATGAAGGACGGGTCGGCCGCGACCTCCTGGTGGAACACCTTGATCGCCACCTCGCGGCCGACGTGGGGCTGGATGCCGCGGAACACGGCCCCGATCCTCCCCTGGCCGACGCGCTCGAGCAGACGATAGCCGCGGAGCGGTTCCCCCTCGCGCTCGAGGCTCGGATCCTGCCGGAGGATCCGCTCGTGGAGGCGGACGAGCTCCGGAGATGGGTCGATCCCGAGCTCGTCGGCCAAGATCGAACGCGCCCGCCCGAACGCGGCCAGGGCGTCCGCCTGGCGCCCGGACCGGTACAGGGCGAGCGTCAGCTGGCCCCAGCTCCGCTCTCGGAGCGGATACCGAGCCAGGAGCGCCTCGAGCTCCCCGACCGCGCGAGCATGCTCGCCGAGTTCCAGGAGCAGCTCGAGGCGGGCCTCTTCCGTATCGAGGCGCAGCGCGTCGAGGCGCGTCGCCTCGGCCATCAGCGACGGATCGTCCCGCACGTCGGCCAGGGCCGGACCTCGCCACATCGAGAGCGCTTCTTCCAGCGCGGCACGGGCCAGTCGCGCGTCGGTAGGGCGCGCCAGCTTCGACTCGTCCACCAAGGCGTCGAACCGCGTGAGGTCGAGCTCGTCGGGACCGATCGCGAGCACGTAGCCGGGCGGACGAGCCGTGATGCGGTCGGCGCCCACGATCTTGCGCAGGTGCGAGACGTAGGTCTGGAGCGTGTTCCGTGCGGTCTCGGGCGGGTCCTCGCCCCACAGCTCGTCGATCAAGGTCGCGGCCGGCACCACTTGGTTGGCGCGCACCACGAGATGGGCAAGCACCGCGCGCTGCTTCGGCCCCCCGAGCCCGAGCGGGCCGTCACCGGCGTCGAGCTCGAGTGGCCCGAGGATGCGGAACTGCATCGCAGGACCGTACACCCGGCCCGAACCGGGATCGTTCCCCACGTCCGCGACCGAGGATCCCATCGCGCGAGGGTGCCCGAACGCGCTTGAAGAACGCTGGAAGCCCGGCTCCACCTCCTTGCACTCGCACGACCGCTCAGGGTCCAGCGGTGGGGGGCACCGTGGCCTGAGCGTCCCTCATCCGGAGGGGCCGGACACGGAAGGAGCCAGCCATGAAGGTGGATCTCAGGCAGGAGGAGCGGCCGGGCACCACGCCGGCGGACGCGATCGTCATCGCACCGAGGGACGTGCGGTCGCCGCGCTGGCCGTTCGTGGCGACGGCGCTCGTCCTCGCGACCCTGGCGATCGCGACGTTCGTCGCGATGAACGGGCGGACCGCGCCGGAACCGGCGATCCAGGCCGTGTACCTCGATCCGATGACGGCGGCCCGGGAAGGCGGTCCGTACGCCCAGCCCGCGGTGGGTCCGTGGGTTGATGCGCTGACGGGAGCCCGCGAGGGGGGCGGCTACGCCCAGCCCGCGGTGGGTCCGTGGGTCGACGCCATGACGGGAGCCCGCGAGGGCGGCGGGTACGCCCACGCGACGGCCGGCACGCATCCCACTCCGATGACGGGAGCCCGCGAGGGTGGCCCCTACGCGACGGACGATCCGTCGGAGACCGGGACCCCGTAGGCGACGCGCGGCAGCACCCACGATAGGGCGGGCCCCAGGCCCGCCCTATCGCATGCCCAGGGCCCGGTCGATCGCGGCGTGCACGGCCGCGTCGCCGCTTTCCTGGGCCAGCTCCCGCACGCTCGTCCCCTGCTCGTTCACGGTGGCCGGGTCAGCGCCGGCCGCCAGGAGCGCGTCGACGCTCGCGAGGTCGCCGTTCTTCGCGGCCGCGTGGAGCGGGGACCAGCCTCCGGACTGGCGCGCGTCGGGGTCGGCGCCGGCGTCCAGCAGCATCGCGACCACCTCGGGCTGCCGTGACGACGCGGCCGAGTGCAGCGCGGTGCCGGTCATCCACCCCGTCCCGGCGGCGTCGGCGGCCGCCCCGCGATCGAGCAGGAACCGCACCGCGTCGGGCCGGCCGAAGAAGGCCGCCAGGTGCAGGGGGGTGAACCCGTCGGCCGAGTACGCGGTGACGAGCGCCGGATCGAACATCAGAAGCTCGGTGAGCCGGTCGAGGTCGCCGAAGGACGCTGCCTCGAACACGTCGAGCGGCGGCGCCGCGGACACCACCGCCTCGATCACCCCTTCGTCGGACCGGTAGCGCGCCCGCATCAGCGCCGACACGCCCTGGTCGTCGCGCGAGCCCGCGAGCGACGCGTCCTGGGCCAGCAGGGCGCGCACCCGCTCCGCGTCGTCGTCCTCGATCGCCGCGAAGAGCTCTGCCGATGTGCTTGCCATAGCTTGCCTCCGGTGCTTATATTTGCGTAGCCTAACTAAATACAGATGACCACGTCAAGACGGACTTCCCCAGCGCGAGATGTGGATGCGGTCGCCGACCGGCTTCACTCGGCCGCGATCCACCTCTTACGTCGTCTGCGCGTGGAGGACGAGGCGCTGGGTATCTCGGCGCCTCGTCTGTCTGCCCTGTCGGTGCTCGTGTTCGTGGGCCCGATGCGGATCGGCGAGCTCGCGCAGACCGAGCAGGTGGAGCCGCCCACGATGACCCGCCTCGTCGACGGGCTGGAGCGTGACGGCTACGTCACGCGGGCGCCCGATCCCGAGGACGCGCGGGCCGTGCAGGTGCGCGCGACCGCCCGCGGCACGCGGGCGCTCACGCGGGGACGCGCGATGCGGGTCGAGGCGCTGGCGAAGGCGCTGCGAGACCTCTCCCCCGCTGAGCTGGCCACCCTGCGCGGCGGCGTCGACATCCTGGCGGCGGTGCTGCGGGACGCCTGAGCGACCCCGGGCCGGGGGTCACCGCACGACGTGGACGACGGTGCCGCCCTTCAGGACGAACATCGGCTGCAGCGTGGCGGTGATGTCCTCGAGCGGGCTCTCCCCGTAGAGCAC
>JANLXF010000251.1:0-2629 GCA_031364965.1 Actinomycetes bacterium
ATTTCCAGTGCCGCAAGATCGCGACCTCGATCGGGCTGGCGAACCGAGCGACGTCGTTCACGCGGCTGCTGAAGCGCATCTACAGGCTGTTCCGCGACAAGGACTGCCTGCTGCTCGAGATCAATCCGTTCATCGAGACCGAGGACGGCGAGCTGATCGCGCTTGACTGCAAGATGCAGTTCGACGAGAACTCGCTGTTCCGCCAATCCGCGATCGCAGAGCTCCGCGACTTCGACGAGGAGGACTCCAAGGAGGTCGACGCCTCGGGCCACGGGTTGAACTACGTGGCGCTCGATGGCGACGTCGGGTGCATCGTCAACGGGGCCGGTCTGGCGATGGGCACGATGGACGCGATCGTGCATCACGGCGGCCGCCCGGCGAACTTCCTCGACGTGGGGGGTGGCGCGAGCCCCGAGAAGATCGCGAACGCGTTCCGGATCGTGATGAAAGACCCGAACGTGAAAGTGATCCTCGTGAACATCTTCGCCGGCATCAACCGGTGCGACTGGATCGCGCAGGGCGTGGTGCAGGCCACGCGCGACCAGGCGATCGCGGTGCCCGTGATCGTTCGCTTGGCCGGCACGAACGTCGCGGAGGGACGGAAGATCCTCGATGACAGCGGGCTCGCATTGATCCAGGCCGCCGACCTCGACGACGCGGCCTCCAAGGCCGTCGCCGCCGCGATGGACGGGGTGACGGCATGAGCGTCTTCGTGGACAGGGATTCCCGGGTCATCATCCAGGGCTTCACCGGACAGCACGCGACCTTCCACGCCGAGGAGGCGATGGCGGGCGGGACGAAGGTGGTCGGGGGCGTTACACCCGGCAAGGGCGGCGCCACCCACCTGGGGCTTCCGGTCTTCAACTCGGTGGCCGAGGCCGTCGAGGAGACCGGCGCCAACGTGAGCGGCATCTTCGTGCCGCCGCGGCTCGCGACGGACTCGCTGCTCGAGGCCGCGGAGGCGGGCATCGAGCTCGCGGTGATCATCGCCGACGGGGTGCCCGTGCAGGACATGGTCCGCACGAAGCGCTACCTCGCCGGACGCTCGACCCGGATCATCGGGCCGAACTCCCCCGGCATCATCACCCCGGGCGAGTGCAAGGTCGGCATCATGCCGAGCCACATCTACCTGAAGGGGCGCGTCGGTGTGGTCTCGCGGTCGGGCACGCTGAACTACGAGGCCGTATCGCAGATGACGGCGCTCGGCCTCGGACAGTCGACGTGCGTGGGGATCGGGGGCGACCCCGTGAACGGCACCGACTTCAAGACCGTCCTGCAGGCGTTCGAGAACGACGACGAGACCGACGTGGTCGTCATGATCGGTGAGATCGGCGGACAGCAGGAGGTCGAGGCCGCGGCGTGGGCCGCGCAGTACATGGCGAAGCCGCTCGTGGCGTTCATCGCGGGCGTCTCGGCACCGCGTGGGCGCCGCATGGGCCACGCGGGCGCCGTGATCAGCGGCGACAGCGACACGGCCACGGCCAAGCTCGACGCGATCGAATCGCACGGCCACCGGGTCGTGCGCAACCCCGCCGACATCGGCGACACCGTGTTCCGCGCGGTGAAGGAGGCCGGCACCGCCGGGGGTGTCGGCGCCTCCTAGCCCCGTCCGGGATCGTCGATGCCCGACCCAACGGGGCGGACGCCGCTACTCAGGTGCTCGGCGGAAGCCGCCGATGCGTTCGGTGGCTATGGATGCATCCCATTCCCCGGGCACCGGACCGGTCTCGGACGTCGCGGACGCCGCCGACCTCGGATCGGTGATGTTCTCGAGCGCCCCCGAGGCGCTGATCGGCGTGCGCGACGGCATCGTGCGCATCGCGAACGATCGCGCCCGTGCGATGGCCGCCCCCGGCCCGCTGGAGGGTCGCCCCGTGGCCCTCCTGCTACCGGACTGGTGGCCTGAAACGTCGGATGCCCCCACGCTCGCCACCCTGTGCCCCGACGACGCGGAGCCCGTCATGGTCGAGGTGCGGGCCTCCTCCGGACCGGGCGGGTTCTTCGTGCTCTCGCTCCGCGCGATGACGACTGACGGGGCCGAGGTAGCCGAGGCAGCCCGTCGGGAGGCCGAGGCGAAGTATCAGACCCTCGTCGAGCAGATCCCCGCCGTCGTCTACATCGACGTGGAGGGACGCGGCACCACGTACGTGAGCCCGCAGGTCGAACGGATCCTGGGCCTCACCCCGGAGGAATACTGCGAGGGCGGGATGGAGGCGTGGCTCGACCGCCTGCACCCCGACGACCGCGAGCGCATCGAACGGGAGTACGAGGCCTTCGTCGACGGCGAAGGAGGCGATCTCTCGGATTTCCGGATGTGCACGCCCGACGGGCGGATCGTCTGGATCCGGGACCGCGCGGTGACGGTGCGGGACGAGGAGGGCCACGTCGTGCTCGAGCACGGCGTGATGTTCGACATCACCGAGATCAAGGAGGCCGAGGCCGCGATCGCGCACCTTGCCTACCACGACCGCCTGACGGGACTCGCGAACCGGTCCCTCTTTGAGGAGACCCTCGACCTCGCGATCCACCGCGCGAGCCGCAACGACCACGCCGCCGCGGTGCTCTTCCTCGACCTGGACAACTTCAAGCTCGTGAACGACTCGCTCGGTCACCACGCCGGGGACCTGCT
>JANLXF010000289.1:0-1598 GCA_031364965.1 Actinomycetes bacterium
CTCCTTCTTGCGCTCGTCGACCTCGGCGCGCACCTTGGCCTGCTCGGGGGTGAGCGAAGGCTCGATCCTGCGGATGATCGCCCCGGATCGGGTCACCTCGTACATCAGCACGTTGGCGCACGGGTCCGGCGGCGTGTCGCCGACATGCGTGAGGCCCTTCTCATCGACACACTTGTACGCGGCTCCCGCGGAGGCGGCGAACAGGATCGATGTGGCCAGGCAAAGTGTCTTCATTGTCGTTTTCATTTCTGCGTCCCTTGATTCCCCGCTTGCGCCAGGCGGGTCATGCCGCGCCGTAACGGCGCCGGTATTCCTCGATCTTCTCCACGTTCGCCCGCTCCTCCGGCCGTCCCCGCAGGGTGGCGAGGATATCGGCGAGCGTCGCAATGGCTGTAACGGGCAAGGCATGGTCCCGGCTGACCTCCTGGGTCGCCGAGAGTTCACCCTGGCCCCGCTCCTGGCGGTCCAGGGCAATCAGTATTCCAGCCGGGGTGGCCCCGGCGGCGCGAATCAGCTCGATCGCCTCGCGCTTGGCAGCCCCTTCCGTGATCACGTCGTCGATGATCAGCGCCCGGCCCTTTAGCGGCGCGCCGACGATGTTGCCCCCCTCGCCGTGGTCCTTGGCTTCCTTGCGGTTGAAGCAGAACGGCACATTGTGACCCAGGCCGGCAAGCGCCACGGCGGTGGCCGAGGCCAGGGTGATGCCCTTGTAGGCCGGCCCGAAGATCACGTCGAAGGCGATTCCGGAAGCGAGCGCCGCGCGCGCGTAGTATCCGGCAAGCTCGCCCAGCTTCTCGCCGTCGCTGAACAGGCCCGCGTTGAAGAAGTAGGGCGACAGGCGCCCGGCCTTGGTCTTGAACTCTCCGAATCTGAGCACCCCGGCTCGAATCGAGAACTCCACGAACTCGCGCCGGAAAGTCTCCCGTTCGGGAGAGGCGGCGGGAGCGGCGGCAGCGTTCATCGGGTCGTCCGAGGTTAGGATACGCAGCTATTTTGGCATCCTTTCACCCAATGCGAGTCATCACCCTGAACGTGAACGGCCTGCGGTCCGCGGCCTCGAAAGGCTTGATGCCCTGGCTGCGCCGCCAGAAGCCCGACATCGTGTGCCTTCAGGAGATCAAGGCGCAGCAAGCCGACCTGCCGCGTGCGCTGCTGGCCCCGCGCGGCCTGCATGCCTACTTCCACCCCGCCGAGAAGCGCGGCTACAGCGGGGTGGCGATCTATGCGAAACGCGCGCCCGACAAGGTGATCCTGGGCCTCGGCATCAAGGACATCGACGACCAGGGCCGCTACCTGCAGCTCGACTACGGCAACCTGAGCGTGGTTTCGATCTACCTGCCGTCGGGCTCCAGCGGCGAGGCGGCCCAGGCGCGCAAGTTCGCGTTCCTGGAGCGCTTCATGCCCAGGCTCGAGGCGATGCGCGCTTGCGGGCGCGAGTTCGTGATCTGCGGCGACTGGAACATCGCGCACAAGGAAATCGACGTGAAGAACTGGCAGCGCAACCAGACCACCACCGGGTTCCTCCCCGAGGAGCGCGCATGGCTCACGCGCGTCTTCGAGGAGCACGGCTTCGTGGACGTCTTCCGCGAGGTGGATCC
>JANLXF010000291.1:0-2180 GCA_031364965.1 Actinomycetes bacterium
CAGCCCGCGCCGACAGTTGGATCTGGCCCGGCAGGCCGTGCGACTCCATGCGGCTCGCGGTGTTCACGGTATCGCCCCAGAGGTCGTAGATGAACTTGCGCTGGCCGATCACCCCGGCCACCGCCGGTCCCGAGTCGATCCCGATCCGAACGGCAAGCCAGTCGTGCGCGGTCGTCGCCGCGATCGTGGCGATCTCGTCTCGCATCGCGAGCGCCATGCGGGCCACCGCCTGGGTATGGTCGGGCCGTCGGTTGGGGATCCCCCCGGCGACCATGTACGCGTCGCCGATCGTCTTGATCTTCTCGAGCCCTTCGGCGTCGGCGATCGCGTCGAACGCGCTGAACACCCGGTCGAGGAGCGACACGAGCTCGCGCGCCTCCATCTCCGCGGAGTGCGCCGTGAAGCCCACCAGATCGGCGAAGAGCACGGTGACTTCCTCGTGCTGTTCGGCGATCACGCCTTCGTGGCGCTTGAGGCGCTCGGCGATCGGACCCGGCAGGACGTTCAGCAACAAGCGCTCCGATCGGTCCTGCTCGGCCTCGAGCGCGCGATGCACCAGCTCTCGCTGGTGCACGAAGTAGGCCAGCATCACGAACGAGCTGAGCGTCACGCCGACGATGTTCAACGCGAAGAACGTCGTGACGAGCCCGGCAGGGAGCGACGCAGGGTCCTGCGCGAGGCGCGGGTCCAGGATCGCCAACACCATGAGCTCGACCACGTACGCGGCCAGCCAGGGGAGGGAGCGGCGCAGTCCGACCAGCGCGAGCGCGGCCAGGGGCGTGAAGAGGGACCACAGGACCATCCCGCTCGAAGCCACGAATCCCCCGAGCGACGCCTGGAGCAGCGCGGGAAGCACGAGGAACACGGCCAGCTGGGTCGTTCGGAACGCTTCGAACCGCTTCGTGCGGGAGAGGACGACGAGCCCCATCACGGTGACCACCTGGAAGGTGCCCGGGATCGCCGCGGAAACCGGGTAGCCGTACGCGAGGTACGTCGCGACCCACACCACGGACAGCAGGGCGATCACCACCGAGGCGAGGATCAACGTGCCCTCGCGGAGACGATCGTCGTGGGTGTCCTCCGGCCGCGCGCCGATGTCCGCGAGCCGCTCGAGGAGCTCGCCGAGGGCGCGACGCCATCCGCGGGGGGTACCGGATGGTGCCTGGGTGGCGGCCACCCACGGATGCTAGGCGGGGCCGGGGGCATCGCGCCACCCGGAACGCCCGCCGCAAGAAACCGGACGCTTCTGTCGAGGCACCGGCGTGCCGTTCGTCGTTGGGATAGGTGCGCGGCCGATGGAGCGTCGCGCGGGAGGAGGAACGATGAGCGACTACGTGCTGATCTACGAGGGCGGCGGGATGCCCGAGACCGAGGAGGCGCAGAAGGCGGTCATGGACGCCTGGACCGCGTGGTTCACCTCGATCGGTGGCGCCGTGAAGGACCCGGGGAACCCCTTCACGCCGGGCGCGGCGAAGACGATCAGCGCCGACGGTGCGGTGTCCGAGGGCGGCTTGGGCATGGCATCCGGCTACACGATCCTGACCGCCGACTCCCTCGACGAAGCCGTCACGCTGGCCAAGGACTGCCCCGTCCTCGCCGGTGGCGCCAGCATCGCGGTGCACGAGACGTACAACGTGATGTGACGGTCACGTCGACGCGGTGACGCACCGAGGCCCGGGCCCTACGGTCCGGGCCTCACGTCGTCGCGGACCGTGCGGTTGGAGTTCGGGCTCGCGGCCTAGACGGCGATCACGATACCGAGGGCCACGAGCCACGCCGACCACGCGATGTAGAGGATCGGCACCGCGTCGCCCGCCGGCTTCCAGCCGTGCTCCTCGTTCGCGCTGAGGAACTCGGCCGAGCCCAGGATGAGACCGAGGCCGATCGGGACGCCGACCCACCTGAGCCACGCCGGCACCTCGCCGGCGGCCGAGAGCGCGATCGCGACGCCCATCAGCGCGGTCCAGGCGCCGGTGAACAGGTAGCCGAGATGCTCGCCGACGCCGACCCCGAGGAACCGGTGGAACGCCTCGAACGTGATCTCGATCGTCCGACGCTCCTCGGCCGAGGCCGCACCCTCGTGCGCCCGCGCGAGCCACGGCACGAGGTACACCCAGCGGAGCAGTCCGAGCAGCTGCACCGAGGCGGCAAGGATCCCGACGACCGTGGCCACGGCGACG
>JANLXF010000301.1:0-9257 GCA_031364965.1 Actinomycetes bacterium
CCACCCCCTTCCCCGCCTGCTGGGGGGGCGCCGCGCCCCCCCCCGCCCGCCCAAACTTCTACCCGTCAACCACACGACTCCGGGAGCTGATCGCATGACCCCGACCGACCCGAACCTGAAGCGCCTGGCTTCGGCGGCCGAGACGGACCGGCGTGCCCTCGAGGCTGCGGGCCGACTGGCCGCCGCCGCCGCCGACCGCCACCTCCTCGACGTCGCGGTCGCGCCCGTCGGCTCGCCGATCGGCGAGCTGTTCGTCGCCGTCACGCCGCGGGGCCTCGCCTGCGTGGCGTTCGAGGACGAGGACCGCGACGAGGTCGTGGCGCGCCTGGCCCGTGAGCTCTCGCCCCGGATCCTCGAACACGCGGCCGCGGCCGACGAGGTGCGCCGCGAGCTCGACGAGTACTTCGCCGGCGAGCGCACCCGGTTCCAGCTTCGATTGGATCGGCGGCTGATCCACGGGATCGCCCGCGAGGTGCTCGCGGCGACCGCCCGGGTCCCATTCGGCCGCACCACCACCTACGGCGAGCTCGCCGGCAGGATCGGCCACCCGAAGGCCGCGCGCGCGGTCGGCAACGCACTCGGCTCGAACCCGATCCCGATCGTGGTGCCGTGCCACCGGGTGCTGCGGACCGGTGGCGCGCTGGGCGGCTACGCCGGCGGCCTCGGCCGCAAGGAGCAGCTCCTCCGGCTCGAGGGTGTGCTCGCCGACTGACCGGTCTGCGCGCAGCTCGGCTCCACGCGAACGCACTCGGCGCGGGTGCTACCCTCTAGGTCTCGTGGGAGCCGAATCGCCGAAAGAGGAATGCGGGCTCTTCGGGGTGTGGGCGCCCGGCGACGATGTCTCTCGCCTGACCTACTTCGGGCTCTTCGCCCAGCAGCACCGCGGCCAGGAGTCCGCCGGGATCGCGGTCAGCGACGCCCACAACATCCTCGTCTACAAGGACCTCGGTCTCGTGAGCCAGGTGTTCAACGAGGCCACGCTCACTACCCTCCACGGCGATCTCGCGATCGGCCATACCCGCTATTCGACCACCGGCTCCACCACCTGGGACAACGCGCAGCCGGTGTTCAAGACCGACGGCGCGCACTCGCTCGCCCTGGGACATAACGGGAACCTCGTGAACACGCACGAGCTCGCGCGCCGGGTGGGAACCACCGGCGACGCCACGACCGACTCCGATCTCGTGACGACGATGCTCGCGACCGAGATGGCGGTCACCGGGGGGCTCGAGGCGGCCGCGATGCGGGTGCTGCCCGAGCTCGAGGGAGCCTTCTGCTTCGTGATGATGGACGAGCGCAGCGTCTACGCGGCCCGCGATCCCCACGGGGTGCGGCCGTTGAGCATCGGACGGCTCCCCAACGGGTTCGTCGTGGCCTCCGAGACGTGCGCCCTCGACATCGTGGGGGCCGTGTTCATGCGTGACGTGGAACCGGGCGAGCTGATCCGGTTCGACGACCGTGGCCTGCACTCGGTGCGGTTCGCCGAGTCGCCAAGGAAGGCGCTTTGCGTGTTCGAGTACGTCTACCTCGCCCGTCCCGACTCTCGCCTGCGTGACCGATCGGTGCACGAAGCGCGCCGCGAGATGGGAAGGATCATGGCCCGTGAGACGCCGGTCGAGGCCGACCTCGTGATCGCGGTCCCCACCACCGGGCACAGCGCGGCCCAGGGCTACAGCGAGGTCACCGGCATCCCGTACGGCGACGGTCTCTACAAGAACCAATACGTCGGGCGCACCTTCATCCAGCCCTCGCAGACCCTGCGTGACCGTGGCGTGAAGCTGAAGCTCAACCCGCTTCCGGACTCGATCCGGGGTAAGCGCCTGGTGGTGGTCGACGACTCGATCGTCCGCGGGACCACCACGAAGCAGATCGTGGCGGCGCTCCGCGAGACCGGCGCCACCGAGGTCCACCTTCGCATCACCTGCCCCCCGTTGAAATGGCCGTGCTTCTACGGGATCGACATGCCCACGCGCCAGGAGTTGATCGGCGCCGATCTCTCGGTCGACGAGATCCGCGCCTATGTCGGCGCCGACTCGCTCGGCTACCTCTCCCAGGAAGGCATGATCGAGGCCACCGGACGTCCGGCCTCGGAGTTCTGCGCCGCGTGCTTCGACGGCGACTATCCGATCCCGATCCCTGAGCACGCCGGCAAGTTCGTGCTCGAAGACCAGCTCAGGCTGCCGACCTCATGAGCGGCGTCTACCGCGGGGCGGGGGTCGACATCGAGGCAGGTGCGAAGGCCGTTGCGCTGATCGGCGACCTGGCGGCACGCGCCACCAGGCCGGAGGTGACCGAGGGCGTTGGCGGGTTCGCGGGCCTGTTCAGGATCGGCGACGAGCGGTTCCTCGCGGCCGCCAGCGACGGGGTGGGCACCAAGCTCGAGATCGCACGCGCCACCGGGCGTCTCGATACCGTCGGGATCGACCTGGTGGCGATGTGCGCCGACGACGTCGCGTGCACCGGGGCCGAGCCGCTCTTCTTCCTGGATTACCTCGCCGTCGGGCGTGTCGTGCCCGAGCGCGTGGCGTCGATCGTGGAGGGCGTGGCCGAGGGGTGCCGGCGCGCCGGCTGCGCGCTGCTGGGCGGCGAGACCGCAGAGCATCCCGGCGTGATGCCCGACGATCAGTTCGACCTCGCCGGCTTCTGCGTAGGGATCGTCGACGAGGCCGATCTCCTGGGGTCCGCACGGGTGCGAGAGGGCGACGTGCTCGTTGGACTCGCCTCGAGCGGTCTGCACGCGAACGGTTTCTCACTCGTGCGCTCGTCCCTCCTGGGCCGCTACGACCTCGACGCGATACCCGGCGATCTCGAGCGTCCGTTGGCCGACGAGTTGCTCGAGCCGTGCGCGATCTACGCCCTCGACGTGTTGGCCCTGTCCCGCGAGGGGCTCCTGCGCGCGGCGGCCCACATCACGGGCGGCGGGTTCCTCGAGAACATCCCGCGCGCGCTCCCGTCCGGGCTCGGGGCCGAGATCGAGCGCGATTCCTGGCCCGAGCACGCGGTGTTCGACCTGCTGCAGGCGCAGACCGACGCCTCGGACGACGAGATGTTCTCCACCTTCAACATGGGCCTGGGCATGGTGCTCGTGGTCGACCCGGCCGACGTCGAGGAAGTGATCGAGCGGAGCGCCCATGCGGCGTTCCGCGTCGGCGACGTCGTCGAAGGCGGCGGCGTCCGTATCGTCTGAGGCGCCGGTCGGAACGGCGCCGCGCCGGCCGCCGGTCCCCAGGGATGACTAGGTCCGCATCACCCGCGCCCACGGACCTTCGGCAGGGCGGCCGAGCGATCGGTCTAGAAGGAAAACCGCCCGCGCGGCCGATGCGGCTGACGGGCCCTGGGCCGTAACCTCCTTCCCACGATGAACGAACCGGTCGAAGCAGGGACGAGCGTGCTGGTGGTCGATGACGAGCCGCAGGTCGTCTGGGTGCTCCAGTTCAGCCTCGAGGCCGAGGGCTTCACGACGTTCGCGGCCAAGAACGGGCTCGAGGCCCTGAGCGAGATCGCGGCGCATCACCCTCGGCTGATGGTGCTCGACATCATGATGCCCACGATGGACGGCTGGGCCGTGCTCGAAGAGCTGATGAAACTTCCGAGGGACGAGCGACCGCGGGTGGTGATCGTCTCCGCCCTCTCGAGCCTGCGCGACCGGGCGAAGGCTGCGGAGCTCGGCGCCGACGCCTACGTGCCGAAACCCTTCAACGTCGAGGACCTGATCGGCGTACTGCAGGGCCTCGACCGCGCCAGCTAGTCCCGGCCCGAGGGCGCCCCACCCTGTTACCGTTCCGTCGTGAAGCCCCTGCCCGACACCACGTCGGCCCCCGTCGTTCGCCGCGCGCTCGCCGCCGCGTTCCCCGATCTCTCGCTCAAGGCTCCCAAGCTCGTGAACGCCGGCGAGGAATACGTGACGTGGACCGCCGGCACACACGTGGTGAAGTTCCCCCGCTCGCAAGAGGATGCCGATCGACTCGAACGCGAGCGCTCCGTGCTCGACCTGGTGTCGGGGCGGCTCAGCGCCCTCGTGCCATCGATGACCGCGCTGGGTTCCCCCACCGAGGAGTTCCCGCTCTCGATCGGCGTCTACGCCCGCGCCAGAGGCCGCCAGGGACAGCAACCCGACGGTCCGATGCTCAGCCCGAAGCCGTGGGCGCGCAAGGGTCTCGCGAAGGCGACGGGCGCCGCGCTGTCGGCGCTGCACGGGACGTCGGCCGCCGCCGCCCGGCGGGCCGGTGTCCCCAAGGTCACGTTCGAGCTCGACCCGGGCTTCGACGTGAGTCAGGGTGCGCTCGACTGGGCGACGAGGGTGGCCGGCGACGCTGTCGACGCCTTCCTGATCGATCCGCTGCCGCCCGAGGCGCGCGCGAAGGCCGCGACGGTCCTGTGCCACGGCGACCTGAAGGGGGAGCACCTCTTCGTGAGCGAGGACAGCACCCGGCTCACCGCGATCATCGACTGGGCCGACGCCCGGCTCTGCGACCCCGCCGTGGATCTCGCGGGGCTCGTGATCTGGTTAGGCCCCTCGTTCGTGCGCGAGGTCCTGATGGCCTACGACGGGCCTGCGAACGAGGGCACGTATCACCGAGCGGTGTTCCACGCCCGCGCCGCCTTGCTGTCGTTGCTCGACGTGCGCCTGGCCGGCGGCACGAACGCCTCCGTGGCGCTGCTCGATGCCCAGCTGCGCGCCGCGTTCGGCGCGTAACCCGACGACTATCCGTCGTGTGAGAACCGCTGGTGGCCCGCAGGCACGACCGTGGTGCCCGCCGCCTTCAACGTCAGCACGGGCTCGTCCAGGAACTCCGCCGCGCTGTCGCTGATCTCGGGCAGAGCGGCGCCGATCTTGTAGATCTCGAACTCGCACCGCCGGGAGGTCGTCCCGACGCGCACGATCTTCCCGCGCGCCTCGATCCAGTCGCCCGCGTAGAGCGGCGCGAGGAACTCGACCGACTCGTAGGCGCGGAACAGGCCCTCGTCACCGTCGTAGCGCATCGCGAGCTCGGTGATCAGGTCGCCCACGATCTTGAGCTGGGTGGCGCCGGCGACGAGGTTCCCGCCGTAGTGGGCGTCTTCCTGTCCCAGGCGGAGGCGGATCAGCGCGGTGGGAAGCTCGTGGCCCTCTGACATCGGTGACCTCCTGGGGTCGGGTCGGGCGAAACGCTACTGGACGGGGGCGGCCGGCCGAGGCGGGATCACCTTGCCGTGGCGCACGCCTCGGGCGGGCACCCGTACCTCGGTGCCGTCCTTCTTGCGGACGAAGAAGGTCTGGGCGGCCGCGTCCCAACGTTCGAAGACGCCGACGGCTTCGGTCGTGAATCCGTTCGGCAACTCGAACTGGAAGGTCACGCGCTGGCCAAGGTCGGCCGGGGTGACGCGGTTGTGACCCTGGGGTCGCTCTGCGGCGTGCGCCGAGGGGTCGGCGGTCGGCGTGGGACCTGCGGGCGCCGGGGTGTGGTCGGCCGTGGGAGCGGTCCACGCGGCGTTCAGCGCGGCCTGCGCGGAGGCGTACCCCACGACCGGCATCAGCGCGAGCAGGGCGAATCCCGTCGTGACCGAGCCGGGCGTTGCGACGCCCGCGCGTTCTTGCACCCGGCGGATCCGCCGGGCGGTGTGCAGGAGCGAGATCAGCATCGCGGCGAGCGCGAGCAGGAACACGAGCACGGTGGCCACGCGCAGCGGGGTCCGGCCCCAGATCACGGCGGCGATCGCTACGGGCGCCAGCAGCATGGCGGAGAGCACCGCGAGGGTGGCGATCAGCGGCCTGATCGAGTAGTCGCGCAGGTACATGCGCGCGTCGTCGTTCGCACGGTAGTACCAGTAGAGGGAGTACAGCCCGAGCGTGGCGAGCCCGAGCGCCGCCACCCCGGCGGGGCGCCGGACACGGTACGGGCGGTCGTCGAGGGTCACGTCGTACGCCATGCGCGGAGGATACCGAACGCCACCGCGCCTCAGCGCGGGGCGGGGGTGGCGCCGAGAGGCGGCAGACGCAGGACCGCCTCGGCGGCCAGCCTGAACAGGAGCTCGCGGCCGCTCGCGTGTTCGTCCCAGCCGCGCTGGTCCCAGACATCGCCCGAGAGGTCGTCACCGGCGTACAGGAGCTGGCCGAACGTCACGCCACGGAACGCCGACACCGCGAAGAACCCGGCGGCCTCCATCTCGACGGTCAGGCAGCCCTCGGCGACGCGCTGGTTCACCTTGCCGCGGGTCTCGCGGTAGATCGCGTCGGTGGTCCACGTAGCGCCGGTGACGTAGGGCACGTGATGGGCCTCGAGCGTGGCGACGATCGCCTCGACGGCCAGGTCCGAGGGACGCGCGGGCTCCCCCGGCGGTAGGTAGTGGTACGACGTGCCCTCGTCTCGGATCGCGGAGGTGGGGACCACCACGTGACCGAGGGCCACTCCGGGCACCAGCACGCCCGCGCCGCCGCAGGCGACGAACGACCGGCACCCTCGTGCGATCAGCTCTTCGAGGAACCCGGCCGCGAGCGGCGCGCAGATGCCGGGGTGGAGCAGCGTGAGCCGCCGTCCGCCGTAGTCCAGCTCGTAGACGGGGTTGCGCCCCATCTCGGAGACGACGTGGTCGATCACCTTCCCGTCGTGTTCCTCGACGACCTTCGCGATCACGTCCTGGAAGAAGCAGAGGACGGCATGGGGCGCGATGTCGATCGGGTCGATCACCTCGCTCGGTTCGATCACCGCGATAGGATCCGGATCGAACCCGAGGATCGGCGGCGGGGCGTCGCCTCCGGTCATCGGAGCCGGACGATCGAGCCGGGGGGTGGCGCCGGGTAGGCCTCCGGGTGGACCGCCCAGGCCAAGGTCTCGAGGCCGTCCACGATCCGAGGTCCCGGCCGCGAGAAAAACGACGTGGCGTCGACGGCGAACACGTTGCCGTTGCGCGCGGCAGGCGTATCGGCAATCTCGGGATGGGCGAGGAGCTGCGCGCCTTCCTCCTCGGCCTCTTCCAGGTAGTAGCCGCACGGCATGAAGACGAGCACCTCGGGGTTCGCGTCCCGGATCTCGCGGTGGGTCACCACGCGCGAGGGCTCGCCCTTGTCCTGCAGCAGGTCGGAGGCGCCAACGGCCTCGACCATCTCGGGCACCCAGTGGCCGGCGACGTACGGAGGCTCCCACCACTCGAGGCAGCACACACCGATCGTGGGGAGCCGCGCAGCCGTGGTTCTGGCCCTCGCGACGCGTGCGCGAAGCCCCTCGGCGAGCTCGGTCCCGCGTGCCTCGCGGTCGAGCGCCGTCCCCACGATCTCGAGCTGCGCGATCACGTCGTCGAGGGTGTGGGGATCGAGCGAGATGACCTGCGTGTCGCCGGCCACCCCAAGGTGCTGCAGCGCCTCATGCACGTGGCCGGCGGGCACGGCGCAGACCCGGCACAGATCCTGCGTGAGGATCACGTCGGGCTGTTCGCGGCGCAGCAGGTCGGTGTCGAGCCGGTACAGCGGGAGCTGCGCATCCATCCGCTCACGCACCGCACGGTCGATGTCGCCCGAACCGAGTGGCCGACCCTGGGGGAGCGCGCTCCGGGACACCACCGGCTTCGTGATGGCCTCCGGCGGGAAGTCGCATTCGTCCGTCACGCCGATCAGATCGTCGGCCAGCCCCAGGGCGTACACGATCTCGGTGGCCGAGGGCAGCAACGAGACGATCTTCACGCGAAGCTCCCGAGGCGCTCCGGGTCGTGCAGCAGCGCGACGAGGTCGGTGAGCGCCCGTCCCGCGGTCGCCCCGTCCATCAACCGATGATCGAACGACAGCGAGAGCGTGCACGCGGGGCGGACGGCGAGCTCACCGTCGACGACCAGAGCACGAGGCGCGATCACCCCGAGCGCGATCACGGCGCCCTGCCCCGGGTTGATGATCGGCGTGCCCGCCTCCGACCCATAGGAGCCGGTGTTCGACACGCTGATCGTGCCTCCCGTGAGCTCCTCGGGAGTGAGCGATCCGGCCCGGGCCGACTCGGCGAGCCGCCGGATCTCCGCCTGCAGCTCCGTTACAGACAGATCCCAGACCCCGTGCACCACCGGCACGGTGAGTCCCTTATCGGTGTCCGCCGCGATCCCGACGTGGCAGGTGCGCGGCACGTGGATCTCCCCGGCCTCCCCGTGCCAGCTCGAGTGCAGCACCGGGTGTGCCCGGCAGGTCTCGCCGACCGCCTTTACGAACAACGGCAGTGCCGACACCCCCAGCGCCGCTCGCGCTTCCCGCAGGGCCGAGCAGTCCACCGTCCTGAACGTCGTGACGTGCGGCACGTCCCTGACCACCGCGGTCAGCCGCTCAGCGATCGTGCGCCGGGCGATCGTGATCGGTTCCACGTCGAAGTCGCGGACGGCGGTGGGTGCGCTGGGCGAGGAACCTCCCGCAGCAGCCTGCACGTCCTCTGCCGTGACCCGCCCGGCGGGCCCGGATCCCGTGAGGTCGCCGAGGCCGACCCCCAGCGTCTTCGCGAGCTTGCGTACCGCAGGCGTGGCGGTGACGGACGCACCATCCTCAGCGAGGACGCGCCCCGAAGTCGGCGAGGCTGAGGTCCCGGTTGCAGATCCGCTCGAGGCAACCTCGAAGGTCACCAGGGCATCGCCGACGGGCACAGCCTGCCCCACCTCCCCGAAGACGGCCGTCACAACCCCCGCGAACGGTGAGGGGATCTCGACCGTGGCTTTCGCCGTCTCGACCTCGACGAGGGGCTGGTTGAGCTCGACCGTATCTCCCGCGGCGACCAGCCACGCGACGATCTCGCCTTCCTCCAGTCCCTCCCCGAGGTCCGGCATCACGAACGTGCGCTCGGCCATCAGTAGGCCACCACCGTGCGCACCGCGGCCGAGATCCGCTCGACGCTCGGCAGGTAGCGCTCCTCGAGTGAGGCCGGCGGGTACGGCACGTCCCAGCCGGTGACACGCTGCACCGGAGCCTCCAGGAAGTCGAACGCGAGCTCCATCACGCGGGCGGCGACCTCGGCGCCCATCCCCAGGGTGCGCGGCGCCTCGTGGACCACCACGATCCGTCCGGTGTCGCGCGCGGCCGCGGCGAGCAGCTCGTCGTCGAGGGGCGAGAGCGAACGCAGGTCGACCACCCTCGCCGCGATGCCCTCGGTGACGAGCGCATCGGCGGCCTGCAGGACACGGGCCATGATCGAGCCGTAGCTCACGATCGCGCAGGCGTCGCCCTCGCGCATTACCCGACCCTGGCCGATCCCCGGTCCGTCGGCGGTGAGCTCGCCCACCTCCTTGCCCCAGTAGCGCGCCTTGGGCTCGAGCAC
>JANLXF010000023.1:0-2708 GCA_031364965.1 Actinomycetes bacterium
GAGCCCGAGGAGAGCGCCGATCAGGGTCGAGATCGCCGAGGAGATGACGGCGATGCCGATCGAATTCTTGAACGCCGCGGTGAGCTCGGTGTTATCGAACAGCTGCGTGTACCACTGCGTGGTGAAGCCGTACCACCGCGCGCTCACGCGGCCCGGGACGTCGTTGAAGCCGAAGACGATCATCACGGCGATCGGGAACGCGAGGTACACGATCACGACCCAGGTGTAGGTCGGCAGGATGTAGCTCGTCCACCGCCGGCCTTTGCCACGGCGGATCGGGGCCTGGTCGGCCGACGCCGTGCCCGCCGTCTCCACTGCGACCGCGCTCATCGTCCCGCCGCCGAGGTCACGGCCTCGGTGCCCAGCACCTTGGCGTAGAGCGACGCCCCGATCAGCAGGAAGGCCATCAGGATGAACGAGAGCGCCGCGCCGTGCGGGTAGTCGAAGTTCGTCTGGAAGAGCGTCTGGATGATCTGGCCGATCATCGTCGTCTTGGGGCCACCGAGGATCTGGCTGTTCACGAAGTCCCCGACGGCCGGCACGAACGTCAGCAGGAATGCCGCGAAGACACCGGGGAGCGAGAGCGGCCACACGACCTTGAGGAACGTCGTGACCTTGTTCGCGTAGAGATCGCGCCCCGCCTCCAGCAGGCGGGGGTCGAGCCGCTCCAGGGCCACGTACAACGGCAGGACCGTGAACGGCAGGAAGTTGTACGTGATGCCTGCGATCACGGCGATCGGCGTCGACAGCACGTGGAAGTTCTTCGAGAGGAGCCCGAGGTTCTTCAACGGACCGAAGATGATGCCCGTGTCGGCCAGGATGAACTGCCACTGGACGGTCCGGATCACGAACGACACGAAGAACGGAAGCAGGATCAGCAGGATGAACACGTTCTTGCGCCGCCCGCCGTAGAGCGCGATCCAGTACGCGAGCGGGTACGCGATGCAGAGCGCCAGGAACGTGACGATCAACGCGTAGATCACCGATCGGATGAACTGCTTGTCATAGGTCTTCAAGACCTCGACGTAGTTCGAGAAGTTCGTACCGAACTTGATGTTGCCCAGGAACCCTGACCCCAGCGAGATGAACGCCATATAGATCGTGGGGATCAGGAAGAAGACCAACAGCCAGAGCACCGACGGGGCGGCAAGCCCGTACGGAACGAGCCGCTTCCGCCGGTTGGCCTTGCGCGCGGGGGGCGCGCCGCCCCCCGCCGCCTGGGCGGACGACCCCATGAGATCCTGCAGCCGGGGCCGCGCCTGATCTGCCATCTGGCTTGTGTACTCCCCGTCAGCTCTGGTAGATGGGCTGGAAGATGCCGTTCCACTCCAGCTGCTCGTCCTCGGTGAGGACGCGGTAGGTGGAGAGCTTCGCGGTGTCTTCGGGCGTCGGGTACACGAGCGGGCTCTCAGCCACGTTCTTGTAGTACTCGTCACCGGTGTCCTGGAACAGCCCGAGCACGAAGTCCTTGGACGACGGCACCGGGGTGATGTAGTTGATCCACTGCGCCATCTGACCGGCGACGTCGGGGTCGTACACGTAGTCCATGTACATCATCGCGTCGACGGGGTGCGCGGCGCCCTTGGGGATCATCATGTTGTCGGTCCAGATGATCGCGCCTTCGTCCGGGACCGCGAACTGCAGCCCTTCGGAGTCCCCCGACAGGTTCGTCTGGAAGATGTCGCCCGACCAACCCATCGTGACCGCGACGTCACCGTTCGAGATCGCGTTGATGTAGTTCTGCTCGTAGTACTGACGCACGATGCCGTCGTCCCGCTGGGCGATCAGCTTCTCCGCCGCCGCGTTCCAGTCGTCGGGCGTCGAGGTCGTCGGGTCGATCCCCATCCCGAGCAGGGTCAGGTTCGGCATATCGGCGTTGTCCCCGAACATCCCGACCTTGCCCGAGAACGCCGGGTCGAACAGGTCGTTCATGCTCGTGATCGTGGGGTTGTCGGGCCGGAGCTCGGCCACCTGCTTGGGATCCCACGCGATGCCCGTCAGGCCCGACTGCCAGGCCATCGTGAACTTGTTGCCGGGGTCGTACGCCGGGTCCTTGACCGAGACGTCCGCGTACTTGTCGAAGTTCGGCCGCATGTCGGTGGGCAGCTCGACGAGGTAGTCGAGCGTCATCAACCGGGTCAGGGTCTCCCCGTTGGTGATCACGATGAGGTCCCAGCCCGTGGACTGGCCGGCCGCGAGCTGCGGCTGGATCTTGCCGAAGAAGGTGTTGTTCCCCTGGATCACCTCGCGGTAGTTGACCTCGATGCCGGTCTGGTCGGTGAACTGCTGGAGCGAGGGGCGCACGATCTCGCCGTTCACCTTCTCCTTGTCGATGTAGAGCGGCCAGTTGGCGAAGTCGAGCGTGCCGGCGGGGTCTGCCGTGAAGTCCACCCCGCCCGAGCTCCCGCTCGCGCCGGGCGTACCGCTGTCGTTACCGTTGCTGCACGCGGCGAGGATCGCGCCGAGGCTGAGCGCGCTCGCGCCGACGCCGCCGGCCTTGAACAGGTCGCGCCGCGACATGCGGCGCATCGTCATCCCTCGGAGCCATGCCGGATCGATGTCGCGGTGATCGGTCATTCCTGTTCCTCCTCGTCAGAGAGCGGGACGGAGGGCTCCACCACGAAGGTGTGCTCCGGGAGCCACTCGAGCCGGACCTGCTGTCCGGGCTGCGGCTGGGATCCAGCCGCGCCCAGGTTCTGCACGTAGAC
>JANLXF010000045.1:0-1719 GCA_031364965.1 Actinomycetes bacterium
CGCCCGTCGGCAAGGCGAAGCTGTGCGGGCTGACGCTCACCTCGGTCACCGACGCCACGAAGATCGACGCGGTGGCCGCGCAGATCAAGGTGTCGTAGCCGGTCTCCGACGCACCTACCCGCCGAACACAACGGAACCCGACGCGATCGTCATCTCGACGGTCGCGTCGGCGATCGCGCCGAGCGAGCGGTCGAACAGGTTCCGGTCGATCACGGCGAGGTCGGCGCGCATCCCGGGCGCCAGCATCCCGGCATCGTCGTCGTGGTTCAGGTAGGCGGTCCCACGGGTGAAGGCGGCCAGCGCCGCGACGAGGTCGATGCCTTCCTCCGGGTGCAGCGCGCCGCGGTCGCGGGCATCGATCGACTGGCGGTTCACCGCGACGTCGAGCTCGTGCAGCACGTTCGGGGTGGAGACCGGCCAGTCGCTCCCGAACGCCATCACCGCGCCGCTGGCCCGCAACGACCCGATCGGGTAGAGCCGCTCGGCCCGCTCGCCCACGCGCGGCCGCGTGAACAGGTCGACCATGGGGTCGGGCTGCCCCCAGTACGGCTGCATGTTCGCGATGACCCCGAGCTCACGGAGCCGCGGCACGTCGGCGGGGTCGGGCAGCTGCAGGTGCGCGATGTGGTGGCGCTGGTCGTTCATCCCGTTCATGTGCCGCGCGGTCTGGATCGCGTCGAGGGCGCTGCGGATCGCCCGGTCGCCCAGCGCGTGCTGATGGATCTGGAACCCCTCCGCGTCGAGCCGCGCGACCGATTCCCGGAGCATCTCGTCGTCGACGAACGCGATCCCGGTCCCGTGTGCCGCGCCGTACGCGCCCTCGTACGGCTCGAGCATCGCGCCGGTGGCGGTTTCGGGGCAGCCGTCGAGCATGATCTTCACCGTGCCGGCGTTCACGCGGCCGCCGGTCCCTCGCTCGCGCCCCTCCAAGAGCCCGTCGATCTGTTCCATCCCCTTGTGGCGGTCCCACCACAGCGACGTCACGACGCGCACTCTGAGCTCGCCCGCGTCATCGAGCGCGCGGTAGGCGCTCAGCAGGTCGGGCTCGACCCACGCGTCCTGCCAGCCGGTGATCCCGAACGCGATCAGGTGCTCCTGCGCGCGGCGGAGGCAGCGCTTCCACTCCTCGACGCCGGGCGCGGGCACGAGATCGCGGAGGACGGTGTATGCCGTCCCCTCCTGGAGACAGCCGGTGAGCGACCCGTCGGGATCGCGCACGAAGTACCCGTCGAACGGATCGGGCGTGTCCGCGGTCCACCCGGCGATCTCGAGCGTCTTGGAGTTCACCCAGCCCGCGTGCACGTCGGTGTTCAACAAGAAGACGGGCCGGTCCGGCACGACGGCGTCCAGGTCCGAGGCACGCGGCCCCGTCTCGCCGAAAACCGTGTTGTACCAGCCGCCCCCCACGATCCACGGGAGGTCCGGGTTGGCCTCGGCGAACGAGCGGATCCGCTCGAGGTACGCGTCGCGATCGGAGAGGTCATCGAGGTTGACGTTCAGCAGGTTGCGGGCGCCGAACGCCGCGTGGATGTGGGAGTCCTGGAACCCCGGGACAACCATCCGCCCCGGGAGGTGCAGATGCTCGGCGCCGGCGCCGACCTGCTCTCGCACCTCGTCCTGGGTGCCGACCGCCACGATGCGGTCACCCCGGATCGCGATGGCGTCCGCCCAGGTCCGCGCGGCATCGACCGTGAACACGTCGGCGCCGCTGATGATGAG
>JANLXF010000064.1:0-9466 GCA_031364965.1 Actinomycetes bacterium
CGCCCGTCCCCGCAGCCAGGGCGATCGCAACCAGAGCAACCAGGGCGACCGCAACCAGGGCAACCAGGGCGACCGCAACCAGGGCGACCGCAACCAGGGGAACCAGGGCGACCGCAACCAGGGCGACCGCAACCAGGGCGACCGCAACCAGGGGAACCAGGGCGACCGCAACCAGGGCGACCGCAACCAGGGCGACCGCAACCAGGGGAACCAGGGTCAAGGCAATCAGGGCCAGGTGAGCCAGCGCGATCGCGACGCGCGGCGTCAGCGCCCCTCTCGCGAGGACCGCCGCCGTCAGCGCGAGGAGCGACGGCTCCGGGAAGAGGCCGAGCGCACCGAAGAGGTGGCGAACGCGCCGACCCAGAGCGGGATCCTCGACCTGTTGCCCGACGGGTACGGCTTCATGCGCACCTCGGGATACATGCCGGGATCCGAGGACATCTACGTCTCGGTCTCGCAGGTCCGCAAGGCGTCGCTCCGCAAGGGCGACGTCATCACCGGCAAGGTCCGTCGCCCGCGGGAGAGCGAGAAGTACCTCGCCCTGCTCGAGGTCGAGACCGTGAACGGGCTCGATCCCGAGGCCGCGCGCGACCGCGCGAGCTTCGACAAGCTCACGCCCCTCTTCCCCGACGAGCGGTTCCGGCTGGAGTCGGGGCCGACCGCCGTGGGTGAGCGGATCATCGACATGATCGCGCCGATCGGCAAAGGTCAGCGCGGCATGCTCGTCGCGCCGCCCAAGGCCGGCAAGACCACGATCCTAAAGCAGGTCGCGAACGGGATCATCGCCTCGAACCCGGAGGTCCACCTGATCGTGCTGCTCGTGGACGAGCGACCCGAGGAGGTCACCGACTGGCAGCGCACGGTCACCGCGGCCGAGGTCGTCTTCTCCACGTTCGACAAGCCGACCGAACAGCACATCCAGGTCACCGAGCTCGTCCTCGAGCGGGCGAAGCGGCTCGCGGAGTCCAAGCAGGACGTCGTGATCATCCTTGACTCGCTCACGCGTCTCGCGCGCGCCTACAACCTCGCGATGCCGGCCAGCGGCAAGATCCTGTCGGGTGGTATCGACGCCTCGGCGCTGTACCCGCCCCGGCGGTTCTTCGGCGCCGCGCGCAACATCGAAGAGGGCGGCTCGCTCACGATCATCGCCTCGGCCCTCGTCGAGACCGGCTCCCGCATGGACGAAGGGATCTTCGAGGAGTTCAAGGCGACCGGGAACATGGAGCTTCGCCTCGACCGCCAGCTCGCCGAGAAGCGGCTCTTTCCCGCGATCAACGTCGACGCGTCGGGTACCCGCAAGGAGGAGCTGCTACTCCCGCCCGAAGAGCTCGCCTTGGTGATCAAGCTGCGGCGCGTGCTGCACGCGCTCGAGCCGGGCGCCGCGCTGGAGCTCCTCACCGACAAGATCCGGGCCACCAAGTCGAACGAGCAATTCCTGAAGGAGATCGCCAAGAGCGGAAGCTGAGTCAGGCTGTCCCGCCCGGGAATGCAGAGGCGTTGACGGTGGTGCGAGGTACCCTCATGCGGTCAGCGAAGGAGATGTGTCCACGATGAAGCAGGCAATCCACCCCGACTACCAGATCGCGAACGTCCACTGCTCGTGCGGGAACACGTTCCAGACGCGCTCGACGGTCAGCGAGATCCGCGCCGAGATCTGCTCGAACTGCCACCCTTTCTACACCGGCAAGCAGAAGCTGATGGACACCGGCGGCCGCGTCGAGCGCTTCCAGAAGCGCTACGCCAAGACCCAGGCGGCGCAGCAGGCCGCGAAGCAGTAGCCGGCGTGTCCGACGGGCCCGCGCCTCCTGCGAAGAAGACGCACTTCTACGGCGGCCAGGCCGTCGTGGAAGGCGTGATGATGCGCGGGGCCGCTCATTGGGCGGTCGCGGTGCGGCGACCGACCGGCGAGATCCACCTCGAGTCGCACGGCATCGACTCCATCGCGGCGAAGCACCCGATCCTCGGCAAGCCCGGGCTCCGCGGGATCATCGTGCTGGGGCAGTCGCTCGCGATCGGCACCCGCGCGCTGCTGATCGCCGCGAACCAGGCGGTCGAGGACGAGGAGCAGCTGAGCTCGCGGCAGGTCACCGTGTCGCTGATCGTCGCGTTCGCCCTGTTCATCGGGATCTTCATCCTGGGCCCGACGACCCTGTTCGCCTGGATCGAGGGGCGCACGGGGGGCGGCGTGACGATCCTGGTGCTCGAAGGGGTGTTCCGGGTCGCGCTGTTCGTCGGCTACCTCTGGCTGATCGGGCGCACGAAGGACATCCACCGGGTGTTCGAGTATCACGGCGCGGAGCACAAGACGATCGCGGCCTACGAGCACGACGTGCCGCTCGAGCCGGCCGAGGTCAACCGCTTCCCCAAGGAACACGTCCGCTGCGGCACGAACTTCCTGATCATCGTCATGATCACCACGATCTTCGTGTTCACGCTGTTCGGCACGCCCGGGTTCTGGTGGCGGATCGGCTCGCGGATCGTGGCGATCCCGCTGATCGCGGGTTTCGCGTATGAGGCGCTCCGACTGGGCGCGCGATTCCCCGACTCGTTCCTGATGCGAGCGCTGATGCGTCCCGGGATCTGGCTGCAGAAGATCACCACGCAGGAGCCGGCCGCCGACCAGATCGAGATCGCGATAGCCTCGTTCGACGAGGTGCTCCGGTGCGAGCGCGAGTCGCCGCGCCCCGCGGGCCCGCCGCCCGCCTGACCCACTCGACGTTCCCGATCCTCCGGCCCCATCTCGCGAGGGTCGTTGCATCGGCCCCGGAGGCGCCGGAAGATGCCCGGTAACCGAGTGACCGGGAGGCTTCCCCATGAGCACCGCTTCCGACCTCGATCTGCCGTTGCTGCCCAGCGCCGAGCAGATCCGCCGCCGTGAGTTCGCATCCGTGCGCCGCGGCTACGATCCCGATCAGGTCCGGGATTACCTGGAAGGCGTCGCCACACAGGTGGAGACGCTCGAACGCGAGCTCCGTGAGGTGCGGATGACCGCGGAGACCGCGGGCGCCACCTCACCGGCGGCGGCCACCCCACAGCCGGCGACCCCCGCGAGCGACCCTTACGAAGAGCTCGGCAAGCGGGTCGCGGGCCTGATCGCCACCGCCGATCAGGAGGCGCTGCGGCTGGTCGACGAGGCAAAGAGCGATTCGTCCCGCGTCCTGAACGAGGCGCGCGCCGAGGCCGACCGGATCCGCACCGACGCGCAGTCCCAGGCCGAGAGCGAACGCCAGCAGGCGGCCGAGACGCTCGCCGCCGCCCGGGCCAAGGCCGACGCGATCCTCGAGGGCCTCTCGGGCAGGCGCGAGCACCTGGTGACGCAGCTCCAGTCGATGCAGACCCGGCTGCTGAACGTCGCGAAGGAGCTCGACGTGACGATCGAGGACGGGGGCGCGAGCGCCAGCGCCGCCGTCTCGACGAGCGCCGGCCCCGTGCGCGGGCGCACCGACAGCGCGGCGGTGGCCGAGGGCGACGCCCTCGCCGACCTCGTCGACCCCCGGTACGAGGACCTCTGGGTCTCGCCCGACGCCGACGCCGACGCCGTCGACATCCCCGACCTGGCGTCGATGGAGCTCGATTTCGACAGCGACGACGACTAAGGGACCGTCTCCTCGGACCATCCGCGCGGGGCGGTCGCGGGGGTCCTCCGGGGTTCTGGGAACATCGCTCCCATGGCATCCGATCTCGAGGCCAAGCTCGCGGAGGTCGAGGCGCGGTTCGAAGCGGTCTCGGCCGAGATGGCCGCGCCCGAGACCAGCGCGGACCCCGAGAAGCTCCGCACGGTCGGCAAGGCCCTCTCCGACCTCGAGGACATCGTCCGGCCCTACCGTGAGTTCCGCGAGATCACGGCGGCCGCCGAGGATGCGCGTGAGCTGGCCAAGGCCGAGTCCGACCCCGAGATGGAGGCGTACTTCCGCGAGGAGGCCGAGCGCGCTGAGGCACGCGCCGACGAGCTCCGTGCCCAGCTCGAGCTCCTCCTGGTGCCCAAGGACCCGAACGACGGCAAGGACCTGATCGTCGAGATCCGCGGCGGCGCCGGCGGCCAGGAGGCCGCGCTCTGGGCCGGGGAGCTCTACGACATGTACGCACGCTTCGGCGAGCGCCATCGATGGAAGATCGACGTGCTCTCGTCCTCGCCGAGCGACGTCGGCGGCTTCAAGGAGGTCGTGCTCGAGGTCCGGGGCAAGGACGCGTACTCCAAGCTGAAGCACGAATCCGGGGTCCACCGCGTGCAGCGGGTGCCCGTCACCGAGTCGCAGGGCCGGATCCACACGTCGACGGCCACGGTTGCGGTCCTGCCCGCGGCCGAGGACGTGGAGGTCGACATCCGTCCCGAGGACCTCGACATCGACGTCTACCGATCGAGCGGTCCCGGCGGCCAGTCCGTGAACACGACCGACTCGGCCGTGCGCATCGTCCACCGTCCCACGGGGATCAAGGTCGAGTGCCAGGAAGAACGTTCGCAGCTCCAGAACCGCGAGAAGGCGATGCGGTACCTGCGCGCGCGCATCCTGCAGAAGGCGATCGACGAGGCCCAGGCGAAGGAGGCCGCCGCGCGCCGGTCCCAGCTCGGCACGGGGGATCGCTCCGAGAAGATCCGGACCTACAACTTCCCCGACGGCAGGGTCACGGACCACCGGATCAAGCACACCTCGCATCAGCTCCAGGACGTGTTGACCGGCGGTCCCGAGCTCGACGGGTTCGTCGACCGGCTGAACCAAGCCGAGCGAGCCGCCCAGCTGTCCGAGGACGACCCGGCGGCCTGAGGCGCCCCGCCGAGGTCGTGCGCCGCGGGGCCGGCTACCTGGAACGCCACGGCGTCGACCAGCCGCTGGCCACCGCCGAGACGCTGCTCGCGTCGATCCTGGGCGGCGGTCGAACCGGGCTGTACCTGCGCGAGGAGGGGCTCTCGACGGCCGAGGCCAAGCGCTTCGGACGGGCCCTCTGCCGCCGCTGCACCGGCACGCCGGTCCAGCACCTGACGGGCGAACAGGGCTTCCGGCGCCTCGTGCTCTCGGTCCGTCCGGGGGTGTTCGTTCCGCGCCCCGAGACCGAGATCGTCGTCGAGGCGGCCCTCGAGGCGATCGACGGCCTGGCCCGCCCGGCCGTCGTCGACGTCGGGACGGGCACCGGGGCGATCGCGCTGTCGATCGCCGCCGAGCATCCGGGCGCCCGGGTGATCGCCACCGACACGTCGCCCGAGGCGGTCGCGCTCGCGCGTGCGCACGCCGAGCGGTTCGGCCTCGACGTCGACGTGCGCTGCGGGGATCTCCTGACGCCCGTCTCCGGGTCCGACGGCGCGCTCGACCTCGTGGTGAGCAATCCTCCGTACGTCGAACGCGGCGGCGTGCCGGGTTTGCCTCGCGACGTGCAGGCGGATCCTCCGGCCGCGCTCGTGGGGGACATCGCCGTGTACGAGCGGCTCTTCGCTCAGGCGTCCGAGCGGCTGCGCCCGGGCGGGGCGGTCGTGGTCGAGATCGGCGACGACCGGGCCGGCGCGGTGACCGCCGCGCTGCACCGTGCGGGGTTCGTCACGATGCGGGTGCGCCCCGACCTGACGGGCCGTGACCGGGTCGTCGAGGGACGAACGCCGTGACGGAGCGACGGGACCCGGTCGCCGAGGCCGCTGCGGCCGCGCGCGCGGGCCGACTGATCGTGCTTCCCACCGACACCGTGTACGGCATCGGGACCCGCCCCGATGATCCTGGTGCGGTCGCCCGGCTCTTCGAGGCGAAGGCCCGGCCCGAGCACCTCGAGCTGCCGATCCTGGCGGCGACGGCCGCGGAGGCGCGCATGCTGGCTCGATTCGACGAGCGGGCCGACCGGCTCGCCGGCGCCTGCTGGCCGGGCGCCCTGACGCTCGTGCTCGCGCGGACCGACGCGTCCGCCGATTGGGAGCTCGGGGGGGACGCCGCGACCGTGGGCGTGCGCGTGCCGCATCATCCGCTCGCACTGGCCGTGCTCGCCGCCACCGGCCCCCTGGCGGTCACGAGCGCCAACCGGTCGGGCGCGCCACCCGCGCGCACCTGCGACGAGCTCCATGCCAGCTTCGGCGACGACGTGGAGGTCTACCTCTGCCAGGACGAGCCCCTCGAAGGAGCGGCGTCCACGGTGATCGATCTGGCCCACGGGCCCGCCCGGCTGCTGCGACCCGGCGCCGTCTCGGCCGACGTGCTGGAGCGGTTACTGCCTGGGGAAGGCCCGCTGCTAGACTCCCGGCCCTCGCCATGACCTCGATCCTCGTCGTCTGCACGGGCAACATCTGCCGCTCCCCGATGGCCGAGGGGTTCCTGCGAGACGCCCTGCTCCGTCGCTTCGGCGACCGTGCTCCGACGGTGACGTCGGCGGGCACCATGGGGTGGTCGGGTTCTCCGGCGAGCCCCGAATCCGTGATCGCGGCGGGGGAGCGGGGGAGCGACATCGAGGGGCATATCGCCCGCGAGCTGACCCGCGCGATGATCGAACGCGCCGACCTGATCGTGTCCATGGCGGGCGAGCACCGCGACGCTGTCGGCGTGGAGCTGCCGGAGGCGGCCGCCCGAACGTTCACGCTGAAGGAGCTCGTCCGCGCGCTCGAGGCGCTGCCGCCCGCGCCCGCCGGGGCCGATATCGGCGGCCTGCACGAGCGGGTCGCGGCCGCGCAGGGCGTTCGCGCCCAGGGAGGAGGGAGCAATCCTCACGACGAGGACATCTCCGATCCGCTGGGGCTACCGCTCGACACGTACCGTGCGATCGCGTGGGAGCTCGACGAGTGGAACGGCCGGCTGATGCTGGGGCTCTTCGGGGCGGAGCCGGGGACGTCGGGCGCGCACGCGCAGGAGGCCGGATGAGGATCGCGCTCGGTTCGGACCACGCCGGCTTCCCCTTGAAGGAGGATCTGAAGTCGTTCCTTCGAGACGAGGGGCACGACGTCACCGACCACGGCACGCACTCGGCCGATCCCGTCGACTATCCCGCGTTCTGTGCCTCGGCCGCGCGCGCCGTCGCGTCGGGCGATGCGGACCGCGCCATCGTGACGGGAGGCTCGGGCCAGGGCGAGCAGATCGTCGCGAACAAGATCCACGGGATCCGCGCCGCGCTCTGCCACGACCTGTATCTCGCCGCGCTCTCGCGCGCCCACAACGACGCGAACGTCCTGAGCATGGGCGCGCGCGTGATCGCGCCGGCCTACGCGCGGGAGATCGTCCGAGTATGGCTGGCCACCCCGTTCGAGGGTGGCCGGCACCAGCCCAGAGTGGACCAGATCGCGAGCATCGAACGGGGGGAATCATGAAGGAGTACGCAGCCGATTGGGAGGCCCTGAAGGCCACCGACCCGGAGGTCGCCGACGCGATCGCCGGCGAGCTGAACCGTGAGCGCACGAACCTGCGCCTGATCGCGTCCGAGAACTACGCGAGCCCGGCCGTCCTGGCTGCCGTGGGCTCCACGATGACCAACAAGTACGCCGAGGGCTACCCCGGCCGCCGGTACTACGGCGGGTGTGAGTTCGTCGACGTCACCGAGCGGCTCGCGATCGATCGCGCCAAGGAGCTCTTCGGTGCCGACCACGCGAACGTGCAGTCGCACGCGGGCGCCCAGGCGAACATGGCCGTGTTCGGGGCGTTCCTGACGCCCGGCGACACGAGCGAGAAGGTGCTCGGCATGGTGCTCGCGCACGGCGGTCACCTCACGCACGGATCGCCGGTCAACGTCAGCGGCATGTGGTTCAACTTCGTCGGCTACGAGGTGGACCGCGAGACCGAGCAGCTCGACATGGACCGGGTGCGCGACCTCGCGAACGCCGAGCGCCCGAAGATCATCTTGGCCGGGTACACCGCGTACCCCCGCGAGATCGACTTCGCCGCGTTCCGTTCGATCGCCGACGAGGTGGGCGCGATCCTGTGGGTGGACGCGAGCCACTTCATCGGGCTCGTGGCCGGCGGCGCGTACCCGAGCCCGGTGCCGCATGCCGACGTCGTCACCTTCACCACCCACAAGGCGCTCCGGGGGCCGCGCGGCGCCATGATCCTGTGCCGCGAAGAGCACGCGAAGGCGATCGACAAGGCCGTCTTCCCGATGATGCAGGGAGGCCCGCTCGAACATGCGATCGCCGGGAAGGCCGTCGCCTTGAAGGAGGCGATGTCCGACGACTTCAAGGCGTATGCCGCCCGCACGGTGCGCGACGCGCGCGCGCTGGCCGCCGGGCTCGCCGAGGAGGGCCTTCGGATCGTCTCGGGCGGCACCGATTCCCACCTGATCCTCGCAGACGTCCGCCCGATGGGGATCGACGGCAAGGAGGCCGAGCGCGTGGCCGACGAGGTCGCGATCGCCCTCAACAAGAACCAGATCCCCTACGACCCGAACCCGCCGTCGTCGCCCTCGGGGATCCGCGTCGGCACGCCGGGCGTCTCGACCCAGGGGATGGACGAGCCGGAGATGTGTGAGATCGCGAGCATCATCGGCGACGCGCTGCGCGCGCCCGACGACGCGGGGGTCAAGGAAAAGTCTCGCGCCCGGGTGCTCGACCTGATGCAGCGCTTCCCCGTCTACCCGTAGGGGCGGCGCCTCCCGACACGATCGCGGGCCGATCGTGGCGTCGGTTGCCGTGGCGGCGGCTCGCCCGCACACTACGCCCACCGTGGTCGCCTACCTGATCGTCTTCTCGGCCTGCGCGGCCACCACCTTCCTGGCCACGCCGGTGGTGCGCCGGCTGGTCGTGCGCGTGGGCGCGATCGACGAACCCAACGACCGCAAGGTCCATCCCGTCGCGACGCCGACGATGGGCGGGCTCGCGCTCTACCTCGGTGTGCTCGTGGGCCTCGGCGTCTCGTTCCTGCTCCCGTTCTTCTCCGACGTGCACGCGGCGAGCACCGAGCCCCTCGCCACCTTCGTGACCTGCACGCTGATCGTGGCGCTGGGGGCCGTCGACGACCTCCGGGGGACCATGGCGCTCACGAAGTTCACCGGCCAGGTGTTCATCGCCGGGATCTTGATCCTGATGGGCGTGGAGCTCAGCTACTTCTGGCTGCCGGGACTCGGGATCTTCGTCCTGCTGGGTTCGGACATGAGCGTGCTGCTCACGATCGTGTGGATGGTGGCCTTCGTGAACGCGGTCAACCTCGTCGACGGGCTGGACGGTCTCGCGGCCGGGATGGTCACGATCGCGGCGGGGGCGTTCTTCCTGTACATGACGCGGTCGCCGAGCCAGTTCGGCGAGGCGTCCGAGGCAGCCCTGCTCGCCTCGGTCACGGCCGGCGTGTGCGTGGGGTTTCTCCCGTGGAACTTCAATCCCGCGAAGATCTTCATGGGCGACTCGGGTGCGATGCTCCTGGGACTGCTCCTCGCGATCTCCACGATCTCGGGCGTGGGGCGCAACCCGTACCCCCCGAGCGCGGGGGACTTCGCGGCGATCGCGATCCCGCTCCTCGTGCCGCTGCTCGTGCTGTTCATCCCCTTCCTGGACGTGCTGCTTGCGATCGTGCGTCGCGTG
>JANLXF010000081.1:0-1726 GCA_031364965.1 Actinomycetes bacterium
CGCCGCTAGCCGATCAGGGGGCGTTCCAAGCCGTGGCCGTCGGGACGAGGCCGATCTGCGACGGAGTGCCGTGGGCGACGCGCACCTCGCGCTTCTCGCCCGGGAAGAGCTCGAAGTAGTTGTCGTCCCAGAAGACGGGCAGCTGCTCCTCGCCGCTCCGCGCGTCGATCATCTTCAATCGCACCTGGAAGGCGAGCGTGGATCCGGTGTTGGTGACGCTGACCAACGATGCGGGCTCGTTCCCATCCACGGCGCGGGCGGACACGGTGAGCGTCGTGCCCGGCAGCTTCGCGAGCGCGGTCAGGTCCGCGTGGGTCCTGGTCGGCGTGTAGTACCACTTGGTCGCCTTCCAGTCGATGACGTCATCCTTCGCGGACAGCCAGTAGAAATTGCGGCTGCGCAGCGCACCGCCCGCGTCGTGCAGCGACAGGCGCACGAAATACGTGGCGCCGAGCCCGTCGATCTTCGGGATCATCAGCGCCTTTGTCACCGCGTCCGCGCCAACGTCGACCGTTGCCTCCTGCGCGAACTTCGAGACCAGCGCGAGATCGAAGACCTCGGCCTTCACCTTCAGGCCGGTGAAGGCCTCCTGGAGATCGTTGACCACGGCGACGGAACGGTCGTCGTACGAGTACTGGACGTGCAGCGGCTCGCCCGCCTTCTTGCTCCCGAAGTAGCTGCCGCCCGGGCGCAGGTAGTAGTCGTAGAGGTGCCAGATCATCGACGGCCACGCGTTGTTGAGCATCCACTGGATGACGCCGGTGGAGACGTACTTGTTGCGCGCGTAGCCCTCGAACATCGCGCGGTGGCTCTCGTAGGCGAGGGCCTGGGCCTTGCGCGCGTAGTCCTCGGCGCTCGTCGCCTTGCCGTAGCGCCCCTCGAGGGCGTCGGTGAAGAGGGCAAGGTCCTTGAACTCGTCGCCGCCGGCGTGGAACTTCCAGTACTCGTCCATCGGCCAGAGGTGATCCGGCGGCAGCATGCGCTTCAGGCTCTCGATGGGCGGCACCGCGCCGCCGGGCCCGATCTCGGTCGCGAAGCCGAAGGCGCCGCCGTTCTTGGTGTCGGTGAGCCAGTACGCAGGGGCGACGTAATCGTACGGCCCACGCATCTTGACCCCGGACGGGCCGCTCACCGGCCCCGGCGTGTCGGTCGCGTTCGACACCGCGGGATTGTCCCACTCGAGCTTCGCGAGCACGTCGAGGTACGCCTGCTCGACCTTTGCCGGGGGAGGGAAGTCGCTGCCGTTGAACCACGCCGCGACGCTCGGATGATTGCGCAGGCGGACGATCTGGTCGTGCAGCGACGCCGGCGCGACGCGATGGTCTTCGGCGTCCCACTTGTCCCAGTGCTCCCACTGGTCGCAGCAGCACCAGCCGGGCATGGTGAGGATGCCCTCCTCGTCGGCCAGGCCGTAGAAGAGATCGGTCTCGAGCTTGCCCTCGAGGCGGATGGTGTTGAGGCCCATCTCCTTCACGTAGCGCATCTCGGCCCGCGCGCGCTCGGTGGTGATGGGGCGGAGGAGCATGTCGGAGGCCCAGCCGCCGCCGCGGATGAGGATGTTCCGGCCGTTGACCTTCCACAGGCGGTGGCCGGCGGGCGTGAGCTCGGACGTGATCTCCTGCACGCCGAAGCGCACCTGCTGGCGGTCGGAGACGGCGCCGTCCGCCTCCACGGCGAGGTCCAGCGTGTAGAGCTCGGGCCTGCCCATCCGGTACGGCCACCAGAC
>JANLXF010000096.1:0-1662 GCA_031364965.1 Actinomycetes bacterium
CCGCTGCCCGACCCGACCCGTCGCCGGACGCACGTCGCGCTCGCGGGCGAGATCCCCAGCCCGGTCGCCCCGCCGTCGGGATGCCGGTTCCACACCCGGTGCCCCGTCGCGATCGATCGGTGCGTCACCGAGGACCCCGAGATGACGGATTTCGGCGACGGCCACACGGCCGCCTGCCACGTGGCACGAGCCCGCTCGCAGGAGCGGGACCCGATGGACAAGGAGGTGTGAGGATGCCCACCGCTCGCGTGAACGGCATCGAGATCAACCACCGGCTCGAGGGTGACGGGGACGAGACGATCGTGCTGATCAACGGGCTCGCCGACGATCTCGAGACCTGGGTTCTGCAGGTCGATGACTTCCTCGCGGCTGGCTATCGCGTCCTGCGGTTCGATAATCGAGGCGTCGGCCAGACGAGCGCGCCGCCCGGCCCGTACACGAGCCGCATGCTCGCCGACGACGCGAAGGCGCTCGTCGACGAGCTCGGCATCACGAACTTCCACCTCATAGGCGTGTCGATGGGCGGCATGATCGCGCAGGAGTACGCGATCAATTACGGCGCCGACCTGAGGTCGGCGGCGTTCGTCTGCACCTACGCGGCGCCCGGTCCGTTCTGCTCGCGGATGTTCTCGATGTGGCACGACATGGCGGGCATCAACGGGGTGCCGTTCATCATGCGCGACGTGACGCTCTGGGCCTTCACGGTCCCGTTCTTCGAGGAGCGCGAGGACGAGCTGCGGGAGTTCGAGGGCGAGATGGCCAAGATGCCGATGTCGGTGGAGGCCTATCTCGCGCAGCTGCACGTGATCCAGACGCACGACACGACCGACCGACTGGACCGGATCACCGGGTTCCCGACGTTGGTGCTGGCGGGCGAGGAGGACATCTTGATCCCCGTGCGCCTGTCGAGGCGCCTGCAGGAGGGCATCCCCGACGCCGGGTGGGCGACGACCGAAGGGGGCCACGCCTGCATGTGGGAGCACCCCGAGGAGTTCAACCGTACGTACCTGGATTGGATCGCCACGCACCGCGGCTGAGCGGCGCACGATCGGGAGGAGAAGGGCATGAGAGAGCACGAAGCGCGACAGGCCGACGAGTTGGTCGGTCGATTCCTACGAGGCGAGCTATCCCGCAGGCAGTTCTTCCGCCGCGCGGGCGGGTTCAGCGCCGTCGTGATCGGCGCGACCAGCCTGGGAAGCGTCCTGGCCGCATGTTCGAGCGACGGATCGAGCGCGAGCGACTCGGTCGCGCCCGGCGGTGCCAGCACGGGATCGCCGACAGCCGGCGGCATCTTGCGCGCGGCGTTGACCGGTGAGCCCGACACGCTGGACCCGGCCACCTCGACGATCTACACGGGTGCACAGGTCTACGACAACATCTTCAACAAGCTGATCGACCTGGACACCGACGGGTCGTTCTACGGGCAACTCGCGACGAAGTGGACCGCGACCGACGACACGACCTGGGTGATCGACCTGGTCGAGGGCGTCACCTTCCACAACGGCGAGGCGTTCTCGGCCGAGGACGTGAAGTACACCTTCGATCGCATCCTGGACCCGAAGACGGCGAGCGCGTACGCGCCTCTGTTCGACGTGATCGCCGAGGTCGAGGTGGCGAGTCCGACCCAGGCGATCTTCCACCTGCGCACGCCGTTCGGGCCGT
>JANLXF010000117.1:0-5898 GCA_031364965.1 Actinomycetes bacterium
CGGTCGCCCTCGCGCTCGCCACCGGCGGCCTGGAGACCCTCGTGGTCGCGCTGCGCGACCCCGCGCGCGACCGGGATCTCCGGCGGTCGCTCGAGGGCCTCGCGACCGAGGTCAGCACGATCGAGGTCTCGGCCGCCGCCACGGTCGCCGCCGACCTTGTGGTCAACGCCACGCCGCTGGGGGCGCACGGCGAGATGCTGCCCCTCCCGCCGATGGGCCCGGGGTGGCTCGTGGTCGACCTCTTGTACAGCCCGGTCGTGACCCCGTTGCTCACGGCTGCGCGGGCTGCCGGGGCGATCGCGTTCGGAGGTGTTGGGCTGCTCCTGCACCAGGCCGCGCTCTCGTTCGAACGGTGGACGGGCACGCCCGCGCCGCTCGTGGTATTGGCGGCGGCGGCGCTCGCCGCGCTCGCCGACCGGGGCTGACCCCCCCCGTTCACCTCAAGCGGTCCCCGGGCCGGGTCGATGCAGGTGATGGATGGACGACTACTCCGTGCTCGCACAGCGGATCTCGGTCAGCGTGCCCGAAGTGCGAGGCTGCCTCATCCTGTCCAGGGACGGGATGGTTCTCGGTGCCTACCCCGACGAGGACGAGCGCCTCGCGAAGGACGCCTGGCTGCGCTTCGTCGCGCTCGGTGAGCCCGAGAAGAGCTTCGTGGAGTTCGCGGACCAGACGTGGGCGTTCGTTCGTCGCGGCGCGTACGCGGCGTTCGCCGTGGCCGAGGCGGGCGTTCGCCCCGGGGTGATGATGGATCAGCTCGAGCAGGCGATGCTCACGGCCGAAGAGGGGCGCTCCCGGCGAGACACCCTGCGGGTGCCCGACGCCGCGAAGGCGCCCTCGGGCAAGCCGCGCACCTCCCTGCACCCCGGAGGCGGCAAGGACGGCAAGGAGCGCAAGGGCAAGGATCGCGACGCCGAGGCGCCGGCCGAGGTCTCGGCGGAAGCGGTTGCCGAGGCCGCCCCTCGGGGCGCGTGGTCCCGCGGCACCCCGACGATGGCCAACGATGGGAACGCCGGACCTGGCGCCGCAGCCGATCCCTCGACCGCCCCGGTGGCGTCGGCCGACGCGCCCGCGGCAGCGTCCGTCGAGGGCCTCGTCGAGCCCCCCACGAGCTCCGATGTCGCCGCCGAGCCTGAGGCCGCGACCGCCCTCAAGCGGGAGCCGCAGAAGCTGATCGGCATGGGTTCCGACGGCGACGACGAGCCGGCGGAAGTCGATCGCGTCCTCCTTGCCAAAGAGTTCTCGGGATTGCTTCAGATGGACTCCGACGATGACGAAGGAAGTTCCTGACGACCTAGACCGAACGGACTCAGGGCCCTATCGATGACGACCGTCAAGCGCAAATCGAAGCAGCTCGGGCAGATCCTGATCGAGCTCGGGTACATCTCCTCCGAGCAGCTGGAACAGGCGCTCGAGGAGCATCGGCGTACGCCCAAGTCGCTCGGTCGTGTGCTGATCGACCTGGGGATGATCAAGGAGGGCGACCTCGTCCGCGCGCTCGCGGAGCAGGTCGGGCTCGAGTTCGTCGATCTCTCCGAGTACCCGATCGACCCGACGGCCACCACGCTCCTGCCCGAAGCACTGGCTCGCCGTTACCGGGCGATCCCGATCGGTGAGCGCGACGGCAAGCTGCTCGTCGCGATGTCGGACCCCGCGAACGTCTATGCCCTCGACGACATCCGCACGATCACGAACCGCGACGTCCAGCCCCTGGTCGCCACCTCGATCGACGTCGAGACCGCGATCCATAAGTATGCGGGCTTGGACGGTCAGGTCGAGGCCCTCGCGAACGTCGCCGCCGATGCGATGGAGGGCGAGGACGAGCAGCTCGAAGCCGCGCTCGAAGATGCCCCGATCGTCAAGCTCGTGAACGCGATCATGACGCAGGCGGTCGGGGACCGTGCCTCCGACGTGCACATCGAGCCGGCGGAGAAGAACGTCCGGATCCGGTTCCGCGTGGACGGCGTGCTGCACGAGCCGATGCCGCCGGCCCCCAAGAACATCCAGGGCGGGTTGATCTCGCGCCTGAAGGTCATGGCCGATCTGAACATCGCCGAGAAGCGGCTCCCGCAGGACGGCCGGATCAGCATGAAGGTCGGGGGCAAGGCGCTCGATCTGCGCGTGGCGACCCTGCCGACGGTCTTCGGGGAAAAGGTCGTGATCCGCGTGCTCGACAAGTCGAACGCGCTGCTCCGCCTCGAGGATCTCGGTTTCCTCGAGGACTCGTACAACCGCTTCTCGGTCTCCTTCAAGAAGCCCTATGGCGCGATCCTCGTCACCGGTCCCACTGGCTCGGGGAAGTCGACGACGATGTACTCGACCCTCAACATCCTCAACGAGGTCGACAAGAACATCATCACGGTCGAGGACCCGGTCGAGTACCGGCTCAACGGTGTGAACCAGGTGCAGGTCAACCCCAAGGCCGGGCTGACGTTCGCATCGGCCCTCCGATCGATCCTTCGCGCCGACCCCGACATCGTGCTGATCGGTGAGATCCGCGACAAGGAGACGGCCACGATCGCGATCGAGGCCGCCCTGACCGGTCACCTCGTGCTCTCGTCGCTGCACACGAACGACGCCGCGAGCGCGATCTCGCGGCTCACCGAGATGGACGTCGAAACGTTCCTCGTCGCCTCGGCGATCGACGCAGTCGTGGCCCAGCGGCTCGCCCGCAAGCTCTGCGAGCGTTGCAAAGAGGCCTACAAGCCCGAAGAAGCTGAGCTGTTCGCGGCGGGCTACCCGGAGTGGCTCTGGCCCGAGATCGACAGCCTGTACCGGGCGGCGGGCTGCGCAGCCTGCTCGAACACCGGCTACCGCGGGCGGATCGGGCTCTACGAGGTCATGCAGATGAGCGAGGAGATCGAACGGCTCACGGTGGAGCGCGCATCTGCCGAAGCCATCAAAGCGGTGGCGGTACAGCAGGGGATGATGACGCTCCGCGAGGACGGGCTCGAGAAGACCCGCATGGGGATCACGTCGATCGAAGAAGTCGCGAGGGTGGTGAAGTGACGGTGAGCATGAACATGCAGGAAGACGAGGTCCAGGTCCCCGTGACCGAGCTCCTCGGCTCGCTCCTGGACATGGGAGGCTCCGACCTGCACCTGACCGCCGGCGCGCCCCCGGTCGTGCGCGTGCACGGCGATCTCGAGCGCGTCGAGGGCTACCCAGCGCTCACGCCGCGCGGCCTGCAGGGCATGATCTACGCGATCTTGCCCCAGAAGCTCCGGGAGCGCTTCGAGCAGGAGCTCGAGCTCGACATGTCGTACTCGTTGCCTGGGCGCGCCCGGTTCCGCGTGAACGTCTACATGCAGCGTGATTCGATCGGGGCTGCCTTCCGCGTGATCCCCTTCGAGATCAAGAAGATCGACGAGCTCGGGCTCCCGGTCGTGGTCTCGGAGCTTGCGCGCTTCCAGCGGGGGTTCGTGGTCGTGACCGGTCCCACGGGCTCGGGCAAGTCGACCACGCTGGCCTCGATGGTCGACGTGGTCAACACCGAGCGGCAGGGCCACATCATGACGGTCGAGGACCCGATCGAGTTCCTGCACAAGCACAAGACCTGCATCGTGAACCAGCGGGAGGTCGGCGCCGACACGCACGGATTCGCGAGCGCCCTCAAGCACGTCCTGCGCCAGGACCCCGACGTGATCCTGGTCGGTGAGATGCGGGACCTCGAGACGATCTCGACCGCGATCACGGCGGCCGAGACGGGTCACCTGGTCTTCGCGACGCTGCACACGCAGGACGCGCCGCAGACGATCGACCGCATCATCGACGTGTTCCCGCCGCACCAGCAGCAGCAGGTGCGGGTCCAGCTCGCCACGACGCTCCAAGGGGTCGTGACGCAGCAGCTGATCCCCACATCCGACGGACAGGGGCGCGCCGTGGCGTGCGAGGTGCTGATCGTCACGCCGGCGATCCGCAACCTGATCCGCGAGGGCAAGGTCCATCAGATCTACTCGGCGATGCAGGCGGGCGGGCGCTTCGGCATGCAGACGATGGACATGTCGCTCTCCCAGCACGTGAAGTCGGGCGCGGTGAGCCAGGAGATGGCGTTCGAGCGGTGCCACGACCCCGAGGAGCTTCAGCGGCTGATCGCCGGCGGCGGATTCGCGGGCGCGGCCGCCGGGGGCGACGGTGGCGGCGCGATGTCCATGGGCGGCGGCATGACGATGGGCGGGATGTAGCCGATGGCGCAGACCTACCAGTACAAGGTCCGCGACCGCGCGGGGAACCTGGTCACCGGCACGTTGGTGGCCGACAGCGAGCTGCTCGTCCTCCAGCGTCTGCGCGAGATGGGCTACACGCCACTGGAGGTGGGCAAGGAGAAGAAGGGCGTCAACTTCGAGATCAACATCAAGAAGAAGAAGGTCAAGCTCAAGGAGATCGCGGTCTTCTCCCGGCAGTACGCGACGATGATCAACTCCGGCCTGCCGATCCTGCGGGCCATGTCGATCCTCGCGGATCAGAGCTCGAACCCGATGCTCGCGGAAACGCTGATGGCGTGCCGGCTCGACGTCGAGCAGGGCGCCTCGCTCTCCGGCGCGATGCAGAAGCACCCGAAGGTCTTCAACGATCTCTACATCTCGATGGTGAAGTCGGGTGAGACGGGTGGTTCGCTCGACAACACGCTGCTGAGCCTGGCCGGGACCCTCGAGCGAGAGGTGCACCTGCGCGGCAAGATCAAGTCCGCGATGACCTATCCGGTCGCGGTCGTCGGGCTGGTCGTCCTGATCATGTCGGCGATGCTGCTGTTCGTCGTGCCGCAGTTCGAGAGCATCTACGGGCAGCTCGGCGGCAAGCTGCCGATGCCCACGCAGGTGCTGCTGACGGCGTCCCAGGTGATGCAGAAGTACTGGTACGTGGCGATCATGGCGTCGTTCGGCGCCCGGTTCGCGTTCCGCCGTTACAAGAAGACCGACAACGGACGCGAGGTGCTCGACCGGCTCAAGCTCCGCGTGCCGGTCTTCGGGTCGCTGTTCCACAAGACGGCGATCTCGCGGTTCGCGAGCACCGCGGCGATGCTGTTGAAGTCGGGTGTGCCGATCCTGCAGGCGCTCGACATCGTGAGCGACACGGTGAACAACCGGATCATCGCGAGGGCGGTGCAGGACGTGCAGTCGAGCGTCCGGGAGGGCGAATCGATCGCCAAGCCCCTCAGCAAGCATGCCGTGTTCCCGCCGATGGTGGTGCAGATGATCGCCGTCGGTGAGGAGACCGGACAGGTCGACACGATGCTCGAAAAGGTCGCGCAGTTCTACGATCAGGAGGTCGAGGCGGCCGTGGACTCGCTCACGTCGCTGATCGAGCCCCTGTTGATCGCGGTCATCGGCGGCTGCGTGGGCGCGGCGGTCGTCGCCCTGTACATGCCGATGTTCAACATCATCAACCAGATCAAGTAGTCCTTCGCGCCCCCGCTACCCGGTTCCTGGTAGGCCACCTGGCGGATTCTAGGGATATCGGGTCTCGCTCCTTCAGGTTCCTTGGCGCAGAGCCGAAACCACGGGGGAACGCGCACCGACGGGGTGCGCACATGCAATCGAAAGGAGGCGTTGCAGATGCTCAAGCGCTTCATGAAGCGTGCTGAGGGCGAAGACGGTTTCACCCTCATCGAGCTGATGGTGGTCGTTCTGATCATCGGCATCCTGGTCGCCATCGCTCTGCCGACGTTCCTCGGTGCCCGGGAACGGGCGCAGAACCGTGCGGCCCAGTCGGACCTTCGGAACGCCCTCGTGGCGGCGAAGACGCTGTACACCGACGCCAGCACGTACGCGAACGCCGACGCTGCCGCGCTGCTGGCCGTCGAGCCTTCGCTCGCGTTCGTCGACGGTGCCCCGACCGGGACCGACGTAGGCGTTGCCGCAGCCGCGGCCGGTGCCCGCACGGCGACCACGTGGGCTG
>JANLXF010000145.1:0-7203 GCA_031364965.1 Actinomycetes bacterium
GCAGGATCGTGATCAGGATGAGCGTCACCACCGCGACCGCGAGCTGGTCGGTGCTCCCGAGCGTCGTGTTCAGGCTCCAGCCGAACATGGTGTTCAGCATCGGGAGCATCGCGATCGGCAGCGTCGCGACGACGGCGGCCACCGTGATCACGCCGGCGAACAGGTAGATCCATCCGGTGAACCACGAGTAGGTGCGCCCCGACAGATACTTCGTCCACTGGAACACCGAGCCCGCGATCGGGAAGTGGCTTGAGAGCTCCGCGAAGTTGAGCGCCACGAACATCTGGCCGAGTACCACGACGGGCCAGGCCCAGAACAGGTATCCGCCCACCGCGATCAGGCCGAGGTAGAAGAGCGTGAAGATCCCCGTCGAGGGCGAGATGTAGCTGAAGGCCACCGCGAACGAGCTGAACGTGCTGAGCTCGCGCTTGAGCTCTTGCTGGTACCCGAAGGCCATGAGGTCTTTGGTGTCCTGATCGTGCTGTTGGACCGGTGGTTCGGTGCTGGACATGGTCCCCCCTCTCCATGTGCTGCCGAACACGGACGGGCCTCCGTGATCCGCCCCGAACGACGGACCCGGGAAGTGTCCGCCCCCAGACCCTGCAACGCAAGCGTGGTGGGTTCGCGAGGACACGACCCCTCACGGGCCACGGCGGGCGCAGCAGCCTCCGGACAGAAGGCGTAGCGTCGGCTTCGAACCTGATCGAAGGGAGGGCCTCATGCGCAAGACGATCGCGATCATCGCGACCGCCGCGCTCGCGACGATCGCCGTCGCGTCCATCGTCTCGGCCTCGTCGAAGCACGAGCTCGTGACACAGCCGGTCACCATCCGGGTGATCGAGCACGCCACCACGGACGTGGTCGCCGACACCGGCAAGCGGGGCGACTCGCCCGGTGACATCCTCACGTGGCACAACAAGATCTACGACGGCGACAACGCCCAGCAGGTCGGTCGCGACCAGGGCGAGTGCGTGCGGATCAACCCCGACGAAGGCACGTGGGAATGCCGCTGGACGACCTGGGTTCCCGGCGGCGCGATCACGGTGGAGGGGCCGTTCTACGACACGCACGACAACGTGATCGCCATCACCGGGGGCAAGGGCAACTTCGCCAACGCCCGTGGCACGATGCAGATCAAGGCGCGTCACGGCGGCACGGAGTACGCGTTCATCTTCCACGTGCTGCCGTAACGGCGTTATCCGGGCTCGGAACACAGGAACGAGGGCGGCCGATCGGCCGCCCTCGTTCCTGTGTTCCTGCTGCCTTACGTGACGGTGAGGTCGGCGTACATCCCCATCCGGACGTGGCCCTTCAGGTTGCAGATCAGGGCGTAGTGTCCGGCAGCGAGGTCGACGGTCAGGGTCAGCGTCTCGCCCGGGGGCAGCTCGCCGATCTCGTCGATCGCGACGTAGTCGTCCTCGACGACCTCGTCGCCCTTGAGCGGGAGGTCGCCGGCCATGATGTCGGTCGACAGCACGACGAACTCGTGCTTCTTGACCCCTTCGTTCGCGACCGAGAACGTCACCATCCCGGCCGGCACCGTCCCGGTGTCGAGCTTCATGTACATGTGCTGGACGTCGGTCTCGCCCACCGTCACCGCGACGGGGGTGCCCTCGGTCGCGGCCGAGGTCGGCGCCTCGCTCGCGGTCGTGGCCGCAGCTTCGGTCGGACTGGTCGTCGTGGTGGATGAGCTGTCGCTCGAGCTGCACGCGGCAAGGATCAGCGTCAGCGCGGCAACCATCGCCATCCCCTTCAACAGGTATCTGGTGCCTCTCATGGTTCCCTCCTTCAACTCGTTGCGGCGATATCGGTTGGCGCTGACGCCGCTGCGCCCGCCCGCCTGACCCGCGTGACGAGCCAGAGGAGCAACAGGTAGATCGTCCAGATCACGGCGAACGGGACGAGGATCAGATAGCTGCGGGCCCACCATGCCTGAAGGCCGACGGGCTCGGGGGTGTAGACCGCAGCCGCCTGCCGGACATCGAAGGACAGGGTCGTCTCCGAAGGGGCGTACCCGGCCGATCCCCAGAACGACAGGGTGCCTTCGAGCTGTCCGGTCTGCGCGGGCGCGAACCGGATCGCGGCGCGGCCGGCGTCGTTCGTCGTGCCTTCGCCCACGATCTCGTTCTTGGTGTCGCCCATGAACTGGACCGGCACGAAGAGCCGGATCAGGGCGCCGGCGACCGGGTGTCCGGAGGCATCCCGCAGGCGAACGCGGAGCTCGACGGGCTCGCCGCTGACCGTCACCGCCGTGTGGTCGACGGTGATCGACGTCGCGACGTCTGCTGCGCGCGCCGGCACGATCCCGACGGCCGCGAAGACGACCCCGAAACCGACGATGGCGAGCATGCGCCTCATGAGAACTCCTCCACGGTCGATGCGGTGAGAGCGGGAGACGGGAGGGCCGACGGTAACGGCCGGCGCACGGTGGCCTCCTCGATCTCCCAGCCTTCCTCGACCTCCCAGACCGAGATGACCGGGAAGATCCGGGCGAAGATCACGAACACCAGGGCGAACGCGGCGAACGCGGCCGCCGTGATCGACCACTCCACCCAGGTCGGGCGATAGGAGCCCCATTCGTACGGCATCAAGGGGAGCGCCATCGAGGGGATCACGATCACGAACCGCTTGAGCCACATGCCCATGTTCACGAGCACCGACGCGGTGACGATCCACTTGACCGTGCGCGTGCGCGGCAGGGCCAGCATCACGATCGGGACGATCAAGCCGAAGATCGCGAAGAACCAGAAGTACGGCGCGTACTGCCCGACGAGGAGCGCCGACAGGAGCGTCGATTCGCCGACCTCCATCTTGAACCCGACCGTCGCGTACTCCGATAGCGTGAAGTAGGCGTACAGGATGCCGAGCACCATCAGCAGCGACCCGAGGTACCGGAAGTGTATCTCGGTGATGAACTCCTCGAGGTGGTACACTCGGCGGAAGATCGCCATGACCACGATGATCCCGGCGATCCCCGAGAAGATCGCCCCGACCACGAAGTAGGGGCCGAAGATCGTGGAGTTCCACCCGCTGCGGAGCGTCATCCCGAAGATCCACGACACCACCGTGTGGACCGAGACGGCCACCGGCACGATCACGACCGCCATGATCCCGATCGAGCGGACCAGCAGTCGACGCTGCTCGGGCAGACCCTCCCAGCGGAGCGAGAGCGTCGAGTACAGCCGGGCTCGCCACTTCCCGCCGACGCCCGCGTCGCGCAGGATCGCGAGGTCGGGCACGAGCGGCAGGAACAGGTAGAGGAAGCTCCCGGCGATGTACGTGCTGATCGACAGCACGTCCCACAGGATCGGCGAACGCAGGTGCGCGTGCAGCACCACGAACTGCAGCCGATCCGGACGCCCCATGTCGGCGACCACCATGCTGGCGCCCACGATGAGCGCGACGACGGTGATCATCTCCGCGAGGCGCGTGATGGGACGGCGCCACTCCGCGTGGCTCAGCCGCAGGATCGCGGACACGAGCGTCCCCGCGTGGCTGATGCCGATGAAGAACACGAAGTTGGTGAGGTAGAAGCCCCAGCTCACGTGGTTGTTCAGACCCGTGACGGCCAGACCGTGCCGGACCTGCCAGATCCACGCGAAGATGCCCCACGCCACGACGACCGCGAGCCCGGCGACCAGGAGCTTGCCGCGGGTGCCCCATGCACCGGGCCGGATCGGAGCCTCGGCGCGCTCGAGCAGGCGTGCACGGCGGTCGTCGAGGATCGCGCTCATTGGGGAAGCACGACCTTCGCACCCTCGCCGTGACCCGGCAGGTACCAGACCCGCGGGCGGGTGCCGAGCTCTTCCTTCAGGCGATAGGCGTTGCGTTCCGTGAGGAGCCAGGACAGTTGCACGGTCTCGAGGCCGTTCGTCGCTACGTCGGCCCTCAGATCGCCGAACCAGATCGCGCTCATCGGGCACGCCTGCGCGCACTCGGGGATCTGCCCGTCCATCGCGTTGTGTGCGCAGAACATGCACTTGTCGACCGTGCCCTTGCGGTGCGGGACGGGGAACTCGGGCGAGTAGTTCGCGAACGTGGCCCCGGGCGGGTTCACGGGCTCGCCCCAGTTGAACGAGCGGGCGTCGTACGGGCACGCCGCCATGCAGAACCGGCAGCCGATGCACCGTTCGTGGTCGACGAGCACGGTTCCGCTCTCGTTGCGGAACGTCGCGCCGACCGGGCAGACGTTCAGGCACGGGGCGTTCTCGCACTGCATGCAGGGGCGGGGCAGGAAGACCGTGTTGCCGGCCTCGTCTTTGACCTCGAAGACCTTGATCCATTCCTGATCGCCGGTGAAATGCGTCTCCTGACAGGCCTTCGTGCACTCCTTGCAGCCGTCGCATCGCGCGAGGTCGATGACCATGGCCCACTGCGGCACGTCCGCGGCGGGCGTATCGGGCGTCATCACGTCGTCGGCGAACGCCACGGTCTTGCTCCCGAGCGTCACCGCGCTCGCGGCGATGAAGACCTTCCCGATGAACGACCGCCGGCTGAGCCCGTCGTCGGTCATGGCGTCTGATCCCGCGTCTCGTTCGAGCTGTTCGTTCATGCCTCGAATCTAGGCGCGCAAGGGGTCCCGACCGAGGGCGGAAGGACCCTGAGAGATGCCCGATCGGGGGAGGGGATCGACCTCGACCTTCGGCTAGGGAGGAGCGGGACTATCGGTCCTCGGCGGGATCGTCCGACAGCGTCGCAGGCTCCTTCGCGAGCCCGTGGCGATGGGCGAACGCGACGGCCTGGGCACGATTCTCCAGGTGGAGCTTGTTCAGGATGTTCGACATGTGGAACTTGATCGTGGCGTCGGTGACGTCGAGGACGGTGGCGATGTCGTGGTTCGTGCGTCCCTCCGCGACGAGCCGAAGCACCTCGTCCTCGCGCGGGGTCAACGCGGCGGCATCGGTCGCCCCGCCCGAGGCGAGGTAGCGCACGATCTTGCCCGCGAGACCGCGGGACAGCGGCGCCTCGCCACGGCCGAGCGCCTCGAGCAGCTCGAAGAAGTCCTCCGACGGCGTGCTCTTGACGAGGTAGCCGTGCGCGCCGCTCCGGATCGCCTCGAACAGGTCTTCGTCGGCCTCGGACACCGTGAGGATCACGACCTTGATGTCGGGGAGCTCCGCCTTGATCACGCGCGTGGCCTCGAGCCCGCCCATCCCCGGCATCGTCAGGTCCATCAAGACGGCGTCGGGCATGAGGGCGCGCGCGAGCGCTACCGCCTCCGCGCCGTCGGAGGCTTGCCCCACGACCTCGATGTCCCGTGTTCGCAACAGGCTCACGAGACCCTCGCGGAAGAGCGCGTGATCGTCGGCGAGCAGCACCCGCATCTCAGACCACCGCCGGGCGGGCCGGCACCGAGAGCGCGACGGTGGTGCCTTCCCCGGGCACCGACCGGATCACGAGCGTGCCGCCCACGGCGCGCGCGCGTTCGGCCATCGTCGTCAGACCGAAGCGGCCGGAATGGGCCGCCACCTCGGGATCGAAGCCCGCGCCGTCGTCGTGGACGGAGAGCTCGAGCACGCCGTCGTGCTCGTCGAACGCGACCGCGACCGCCGTCGCCTCGGCGTGCCGGCGCGCGTTCGACATCGCCTCCTGCGCGATCCGCATGACCTGATAGCGGGCGGGACTGGTGAGCGCGCCGCCCGCGGTCACCGCGCCCGCGAAGGAGGTGCGCAGCCCGGCCTGGATCCCGAACTCGGCGGTGTACTCCTCGAGGGCCTGGCCGAGCGGGCGTTCGGGCCCCATCGAGGTGCGAAGCCCGAGGATCGCCTCACGCACCTGGGCGCTCAGCGATCTCGTCGCGCGCTCGAGATCGGCGAGCTCGTCGGCGGCCGGGCCCGTGCGGCCAGTGGCCACGAGCTCGCGCGCCGCCTGGATCTTCGTCGTGAGGTAGCCGAGCAGCTGCCCCAGGTCGTCGTGAAGATCGCGCGCGATCCGCTCCCGTTCCTCGACCGTGGCCAGACGTTGGGCCTCTTCGAGACGCTCGGCGTTCTCCAGAGCGGCGGCCACCGCCACGCCGAACATGTCGAGTACGAGCCCTTCCTCGGCAGCGAACGGCTCGCCGCTCGAGCGCCGGACTAGCAGGGTGTGCGGAGCCCGTCCCCGGGTACGGGTCGTCAGGAACGAACCGTCATCGGGCGCTCCGACCGATCCCGCCGAGCGTGTCAGCGCGAGCTCCTGGGGATCGACCGCGGGGGCCGGCGGGTCGGCCACGACGATCTCGCGACCGTCGCCGGCCGCCACGAGCACCACCGCCCGGTCGCCGTCGACGACCTCGCGGGCCCCTCGGACGATCGCCTCGTAGAGCTGGGGCGCCGACGGCTCGCCCGTCACCGCGAGCGATGCCCTGTGGAGCCGCTCGAGGCGCGCGGCGCGGTGCGCGAGCTCATCGCGGAGCGCCACGAACGATCGGAACACCCAGACCGAGAACGGGATCGCACACAACGACAGGAGCGCCGTCACGAAGATGTGCTCGCCCACCTCGGTGAAGAGCTCGTCGGCCTCGACGATCAGCAGGACCGCCTCGATGCAGACGATGAACAGGGTGGGCAGCAAGATCGCGAGGACGCGCAACGTGCGGAGCTGGGGTGGCGAGCTCGTGAGACGGGCGTAAGCGACCAACCCGACCACCCCGACGGCGGCGAGCGCGGCCGCGGTGACATAGGGAAGCGCCGAGGTCGTGGCCCCGGCGGCTCGGGCGATGAGGGCGCTTCCCGCCAGCAGCGCGAGCCACAGACCGAGCCCGATCCACTGCAACCCGATCCGGCTCCGGCGCTCGTCGAGCCGTCCGGATTTCACGTGCACTCCCTCCTCAGCCGTTCAGCGCGGCGAGGAACTCGTCGAGGTCGGGGGCGACGTTGAAGGAAGGCTCGACGAACCCCTCGAGCGCCTCGACCGTCTTGTAGCCGTTGCCCGTGACGTAGACGACGACCTCCTCGTCGGGCCGGATGACGCCCTCCTCGGCCATGCGCCGCAGGTTCGCGATCGTGACGCCGCCCGCGGTCTCGGTGAAGACACCCTCGGTGCTCGCGAGGAGCTGGATCCCCTCGAGGATCTCCTGTTCCGTGCACCAGCCGATGTGGCCGCCGGTCTGGCGGGCGACCTTCAGGGCGAAGTAGCCGTCGGCCGGGGCACCGATCGCGAGGGACCGCGCGATCGTGTCGGGCTTGACCGGCGTGACCTCCTCGGCGCCGTCGAGGAACGCCT
>JANLXF010000156.1:0-1761 GCA_031364965.1 Actinomycetes bacterium
CCTGTCGGTGATCCGCGATGCCTGTGCACCACGCCGGGTGTTCCTCGACAACACGCGCTGGGCGCCTCCCGGAGAACCGAACGTCGCGCCACCGCGAACGGTGACGCGAACGATGTTCAATCCAGCCGTGCGGCTGCCGCCGGCCGATGATCGCTCGAGGAACTGGCCGTCGTTCCGCGGCCCGCAGGCGGCCGGAATTGCGGACGGGCAACAGTTACCCGACCGCTGGAACGTCGAGACGGGTGAGAACATCCTGTGGCGCACGAGCATTCCAGGACTCGCCCACTCGAGCCCCATCGTCTCGGGCGATCGGGTGTTCGTGACGAGCGCGATCAGCAGCCGTGCTGGTGCGACCTTCAAGATCGGACCCTACGATGGCGGCGATGCGTCCGAAGACACCTCGTCGCACCAGTGGGTGCTGTATGCCCTCGATACCGCCAGCGGCCGCATCGTCTGGCAGAAGACTGCCTCCGAGGGCTCACCCCGCGACAAGCGTCATGTGAAATCCACCTACGCGAGCTCGACGCCGGCGACGGACGGCCGCGTCGTCGTCGCCTGGTTCGGGTCGCAGGGGCTCTACGCCTACACCGTGGAGGGAACGCCGTTGTGGAAGGTGGACGTCGGCCGCGTGAGCGTCGGGGCGGCGGAAAGCGCGGCCATCGAGTGGGGACCGGCGAGCTCACCGGTGATCTGGGACGGTCTGGTGATCCTTCAGGTGGACACGCACGATGACTCGTTCCTGGTCGCACTGTCAGTCGAGACCGGCGAGCAGGTGTGGAAAACCGAGCGCGACGAGACACCGTCGTGGAGCACGCCCACGGTCGTCACAACGCCGAACGGAGCGGAGCTCATCGTGAACGGAGGGAACTTCGTTCGCGGGTACGATCCGCGGACCGGCACGGAACGATGGCGTGTCGCCAGCGGGTCACCGATCGCGACGCCGACACCCATCGGCGCAGAAGGGTTCTCGATCATCACGAGCGGCGGCATGGGATCGTCACGCCCGATCGTGGCAGTGCGCCCCGGCGCCCATGGCGTTCTTGCCCCGGCCGATCCTCCCGGCCCAGCGGAGGACCGTCGGCGCTGGCTTGGAGCGTGAGGGGCCGCGGATCGTTCACGACGACGCCGCTCGCCTATCGAGGGCGCCTGTACGTCCTGGCCAACAACGGGGTCCTCGATGCCTACGAGGTCCAGAGCGGCGCGGAAGTGTATCGCGCACGGGTGCCGGAGGTCGGCAGCGGGTTTCAGCGCATCGCCGGTCGCTGCCGACGGCAGAACCTACCTATCCAACGAGGACGGCGGGATTGCCGTCGTCGCTGCGGATCGGACGTTCCGCCATGTCGCGACGAACGATATGGGAGAGCCGATCATCGCCACGCCCGCGCTGTCGCGGGGCGTCCTGTTCGTCCGCACGATGAACAGCGTGTTGGCAATTGGGCGCACGGTGAAGCGTTGATCGCCGTCGTGCGGGCTGACAACCCGCCGCAGGACGGGTATCTCTTCCTCGACCGCGCGAAATTCCGCGAGTCGTTCGCGGCGGACGTCGCGCCGGATGCCGCCGCTTTCATGGCGGATTCCCAAGTTCCGTTGGGGCTCGAGGCTCTCAACGGTGCGGTCACCGAGCGTGCGTGGGAGGACGAAGCCAAGCTGGTAACTCGTGTCGACCGAAGACAAGATGATTCCGCCCGATGCGCAGCGCGCGACGTCCACGCGGGCTGGTTCTACCCTTTGTCGAGGCCAAGGGGAGTCACGCGGTGTACG
>JANLXF010000159.1:0-14110 GCA_031364965.1 Actinomycetes bacterium
GGCGCTCGAGGACGTGATGGAGACCGGCGAGGAGGTGGGCGCGATCGTCGAGCGGCGCGGGCTCACGCAGGTGTCCGACACGGGCGCGCTCGGCGCGATCGCCGACGAAGTGATCGCGGGCAACCCCGACGCCGTCGAACAGTTCCGCAGCGGCAAGGAGGGCGCGATAGGCTTCCTCGTCGGGCAGGTCATGAAGCAGTCGAAGGGTTCGGCCAACCCGAAGCTCGCGCAGGAGCTCCTGCGCGAGCGCCTGTCGGGCTGAGGCGCCGGCGCATGCGCGCCTCGACGCCGGGCACCCCCCGCCGCGTCTCGTTCTGGGAGCTGATGCTGCTCGGCCTCGTGCGGGCCGCGCAGGGGGCGGTCTTCCCGCTGCAGCGGATGTGGCGCTCGCGCGAGCCGCTCGACACGTATGGCCTCTGCCACCTCACCTCGGTCGCCGGCGACGCGCTCCTGGCGATCGCGCTGGCCGACTCGGTGTTCTTCTCGATCCCGGTCGGCCAGGCGAAGCTCCGGGTCGCCGCGTACCTCGCGCTCACGATGCTGCCGCTGGCGCTCGCCGGCCCGCTGCTCGTGCCGCTGCTCGACCGCGCCGGGCCCCGTCGCGCGATCTCGCTCGGGGCGGCCGCGGGACGTGCGGCCGTCGCGATCTACGCCGCCCCGCGGTTCGGCACGCTCCTGTTGTTCCCGTCGGCCCTGATCCTGCTCGTGCTCTCGAAGGTGCACGCGATCACGAAGAACGGCCTCACGACGGCGTACGCCCCCAACCAGGACGGGCTGATGCGGGCGAACGCGCGGCTCGGTCGGATCGCGGTGGCCGGAGCCGTGGTCGCGGCCCCGTTCGGCTATCTGTTCCTGAAGGTCTGGGGGGCGTCGGGCCCGATCTACCTGGCGGCGGCGATGTACGCGGTTTCGGCGATGCTGAACCTAAGGCTCCCGCATGCGCGGACGGCGGCTCCCGGTGGCGAGGTCGGCCCGCGTGGCCGGATCCCGGAGCTGGCGCTGTCGGCGGTCGGCGCGGTCGGACTCCGCGCCGCGGGGGGGTTCCTGTTGTTCCTCCTCGCGTTCTCGCTTCGTGAAGGCAACGCCCCGACGTATTGGTTCGCGGTGCTGGCGGCCGGCAGCGTCGTGGGCGGGTTCCTCGCCGACATGGTCGCGCCCCGGGTCCCCACCGCGACCCGGGAGGAGGCCGTGGTGATCGCCTGCGTGAGCGCATCGTGCGTGGGGGCGGTGCTCGCGTTCGAGCTCTTCGGTCTTCCCTTGCTCACCGTCTTCGCGGTGCTCGCCGGCGCCGCCACCGAGTTCGGGCGGCTCGCGTTCCAGGCGTTGATGCAGCGGCATGCGCCGCCGGGCGCGCAAGGGCGCGTGTTCGTCCGGTACGAGGTGTTCTTCCAGCTGGCATGGGTGGCGGGGGCGTTCGTGCCGGCGCTGCTGTCGATCGAGTTCCGCGCCGGCATCTTGATCCTCGCCGGGTTCTACGCCGCGCTCGCGGGGATCTCGGTCTGGCGCGCACGGGAACGCCGTGCGCACCCGGCTGGATCCGGGGACGCCGCGTAAGCTTCCGTCCTGACGCGGGCGTGCCCGCGAGACGTGCGAGACCGAAAGGAGGTGGCATGGCGGAATTCGTGACCGTCGGGCGCTCGGACGAGGTGACCGAAGGCGAGGCGGTGGCGTTCGTCGCCGGCGACGAGGAGGTCGCGGTCGCGCGCGTCGACGGCGACCTGTACGCGTTCAGCGACGTCTGCAGCCATCGGCGCTGCAACCTGGCGATGGGCGGCGAGATCGAGGGGACCACGATCACCTGCGAATGCCACGGCAGCGTGTTCGACATGGCGACCGGCGCGCCGATGAACCCGCCCGCCACCGAGCCGATCGCGATCTTCCCGGTGCGGGAAGAGCACGGCGAGATCCAGATCGAGGTCTGATCCCCGCGTGGCCGAGCCGGCGTCGATCGTGATCGTGGGCGGTTCGCTCGCGGGCGCGACCGCCGCGGCATCCCTACGCGACGTGGGGTTCGACGGCCGCGTCGTCCTGCTCGGCGCCGAGTCCCTCCCCCCGTACGAGCGGCCCGGGCTCTCCAAGGAGGTTCTCCGTGGCGAACAGCCGATCGAGGAGCAGTACGTGCGTCCCGCGGAGTGGTACCTCGATCAGGAGGTCGAGCTGCGCTCGGGGACGCGGGCGGTGCAACTCGACGTCGCCGACCGCGAGGTCGTGCTCGCGGGCGGCGAGCGCCTCACGTACGACCGGCTGATCGTCGCGACCGGCTGCCGGAACCGGACCCTGCAGGCGCCCGGCACCTCCCTCCCGGGGATCTTCGAGCTGCGGACGGCCGAGGACGCGGCGGCGATCCGCGCGGCGGTCGTGGGTGGTGCGCGCGTCGTGTGCGTGGGCATGGGCTTCATCGGCGCCGAGGTCGCGGCGTCCCTGCGAACGATCGGGTGCGACGTAACGGTCGTCGAGGTCTTCGAGACCACGTTGTATCGGATCCTCGGGGCCGACATCGGCCGGGTGCTCGAGGGGATCCACCGCGATCATGGGGTGGCGATGGTGTTCAACGACACGGTGGCGAGCTTCGAGGGTGACCGCCGCGTGGAGGCGGTCGTCACGAGCGCGGGCCGCAGGCTCGAGTGCGATGCCGTGGTCGTCGGAGTCGGCACCGAGCCCTCTGTGGAGCTCATGGCCGGCACGGGCCTCGACCAGGGCGGTGGCATCCCGGTAGGCCCGACCCTCGAGACCGGCGTACCGGGGGTGTTCGCGATCGGGGACGTGGCGCTCCACGACCACCCCGTCTTCGGTCCGATCCGCGTGGAGCACTTCGACAACGCCGTGAAGATGGGTGTGACCGCGGCCCGGAACGCGCTGGGCGGATCGGAGGTCTTCGCCGACCCCCATTGGTTCTGGTCGGACCAGTACGAGCACCAGGTCCAGATGGCGGGCTTCGCCCCGACGTGGGACCGGATGGTGGTGCGCGGCTCGCTCGAGGAGCGCTCGTTCTGCGCGTTCCTGCTCGACGGCTCCGGGGTGGTGCGCGGCACCGTGAGCCTGGACTGGCCTCGCGACGTGCGGCGCTCGTTCGGGCTGATCTCGGCAGAGGCCCCGCCCGACCCGCTCGCGCTCGCCGATCCCGACGTCGACCTGCGGACCCTGGTCCGGGCGGGGGAGCGCTGAGCCGTGCACATCAGCCCCGTGATCGGCCACCCCACCTGAGACCTCGACCTGCAACGCCGCATCCGTGAGACGCGGCGGGACCGGATGGCGAAAGCCCTCCGCGCGGGCAACGGCCACCGCACGGTGCTCGACCGCGTGCTGCGGCGAGAGCCGGGGGAGCGCCCGCTCCCTGTGGAGCTCGACGGCGAGGCGTTCGTCGACCGCGGCGACGACGTCTGGAAGTCCCTGCGGTTCTAGCCTCGGCTCGCTAGTCGGTCGTGAGGCGGTCGGCCATCTCGTCGGGCGTGCCCTCGGCCTCGATCACGCCGTCGCGGAAGAGGACGACGCGGTTCGCGTACCGCAGCGCCTCGGGGTTGTGGGTGGCCGCGAGCACCGCGCCGCCGCGACGGATCACGTCCCACAACGCCTCCAGGATCAGGTCGGCGTTCTCGGTGTCGACCTCGGCGATCGGCTCGTCGGCGAGCACGATCTCGGGCTCGGTGATCAGGGCACGCGCGACCGCGACGCGCTGCTGCTGCCCCGCGCTCAGCTCGTACGTGCGGTTCTCCATGCGGTCCGAAAGCCCGAGGCGCTCCAGCCACCCGGCGGCCCGCTCGCGCGCATCGCCGAGATCGACGCCCGAGACCCGCAGGGGCAGCTCGACGTTCTCCACGGCCGAGAGGGTGGGCAGGAGTCCGAACGACTGGAACACGACCCCCATCTGCGACCGCCTGAGCTGGCGGCGCCGGTCTCGCGACATCGCCGCGATCGGCTCGTCGTGCCACCTGACCTCGCCCTCGTCGGGCGCGTCGAGGCCGCTCATCACACCGATGAACGTGGTCTTGCCCGAGCCGCTCGGGCCCATCAGCGCGACGAAGTCCCGCTCGGCGAGCGACAGCGACGCCCCGCGGACCGCGAGCACTCCCTGCGCGCCCGTGTAGGACCGCACCACGTCGGTGGCCGACAGCACGACCGCGCGCTCAGGCATGGCCGGGCTCGCTCCTGCGGCGCAGCCGCACCTCGTCGGGCGTCACGTCGGCCTCGAGCTCGCCGTCGCCCAGCGCCGAAACCGCCTCGTCGGGCAGACGCACCCTGCCGTCGTCCCCGATCGGCGCGACGGGGGTGCCCTCGTGCAGCACGCGCCCGTCCCGTACGCGGATGCGCCGGTCGGCGGCCCGCGCGGCCACCAGGTCGTGCGTGACCATCACGATCGTCACGCCGAACTCCCGGTTCACCGCCCGGAATGCCGAGAGCACGGTCGCGGCGCTCGCCGAGTCGAGCTCGGCCGTCGGCTCGTCGGCGAGCAGGATCTGTGGCGTGTTCGCCAGCGCCACGGCGATCGCCGCGCGCTGCTGTTCCCCGCCGCTCAGCATGTCGGGCCGGTGGTGGCGGCGATCGCGGAGGCCCACCAGGTCGAGCAGGTCGTCGGCACCTCGCTGCCGCGCCCGTTCGACGCTGTGCTGGATCGTGCCGGGCAGCCGCACGTTCTCGCGCACGCTGAGGTACGGAACCAGGTTGCGCGCCGTACCCTGCCAGACGAAGCCCACCCGTTCCGCCCGGTAGCGCGTGAGCTCGTCGTCCGAGCGCAGGCCGAGATCCTCGCCGTCCACGTCGACCGCGCCCGCCGACGCACGGTCGAGCCCGCCGACGAGATTCAGGATCGTCGACTTGCCCGACCCGCTCGGCCCGACCACCGCCAGGAACTCGCCTCGGGCGATATCGAGATCGACCCCGGCGAGCGCCACGACACCCGTCCCGGCGATCCGGTAGACCTTGTACACGTGCCGGAGGCGGATCAGTGCGTCGGCACCCGTCGGGGCGAAGAACTCGGGGCTCACCATCGTCATTCGGCCTCACCCCGCAGGACCCCGGTGACCGAGGACCTCATCAGCACGCGCATCGACGCCGCCAGCGAGAGCCCGGTGGTGACGACGATCGCCGCGACCGACACCCCGAGTGCCGTCCAGTCGATCACCAGCACCGGCGGTGGGAACGAGACCCCCAGGCTCGTGCCGACATAGGGCATCACGAGCTTCAGCAAGCCGACGCCGATCGCGAATCCCGCCACGAGCGCGAACCCCAGCAGGCCCGACTGCTCCAGGATCAAGGTACGGCGGATCTGACTCGCCTCGGTTCCCATCGCGCGGAGGGCCGCGAACTCGTAGTCGCGCCGCCGCTGCGCGAAGTACAGCCCGGCGGCCACCCCGATCACGACGAGCCCGAGTCCACCCGCCGCGGCCGTGAAGTTCATGCCCACCGCCAGGGACTGCGGCAGCTGCGCGAGCACCCCTTCGATCGGCGCGGTGGCCTGCACCTCGCCCGTGAAGAAGCCCAGGTCCCTGAGCGCGCCGCTCGGGTCGTCGGGTCCGTTCGCCCACACCTCGCTGAGCGTGAGGCCGGCCTCGGGGATCGCGAACTGGCGTTCCAAGAGGGACGGGGCGCTCACGACGATGAACGGGGCGTTCGGCACGACCGAAGGGAACTGGGTCGCGGTCGCGACCACCCGCAGCTCGATCTGCTGGCCGGCCATCGTCACCGTGAAGCTCTGCCCCAACGCGGCTGCCACGCTCTCCGACACGAGCGCGGGCAGCGGCTCCGAGGTCGGCACGAGGCCGCCCACCACGTTCCCGGCGCCCGGAGAGAAGTCGTAGCGCACGCCGTCGCCCTCGGCGGTCAGGGTCCCGTTGCTGCCCCGCCAGGTCAGCGGTGCCCAGCTCGAGATCGGCACGGCGGTGCCGTCGATCGAGGCCCCGTCCACGTCGATCGACAGGTCGAAGGGGAGATCGAGCGTGGTCTCGGCGCGCAGCGTGATCGACAGGAGCCGATCCGCACCGGCCAGGGGCAGGTCGTAGGAGCCGGAGCCCCGGTCGAGCGGCGCGGGCTCGCTCGCCGCGATGGCGCCGTCGGAATCGATCGTCGTGGCCTGCAGGGCGAGCCCCGCGGCGTCGGGCGGGACGGTGAGGTCGACCGTCAGCGTGGCGGCGCCGGCGGGCAGCTTCGACCCGAGGGTGTCGTCGCCCAGATCGGCGAGGATCGTCTCGATATCGGTATCGGAGAAGTCGCCGCGCCACCACCCGCCGGCCAGGTAGGACGCCGGGTCGATCCCGAGGGCCGTGGGCGGCAGGGAGAACGCGCCGCCGCTCAAGCTCGGCTCGGTGCGCACGATGGGTGTCATCGTTGCGGGCAGAGCGCGGATCGCGGCGATCGTCTGAGCCGGCGGGGTGACCGTCACGTTCCAGTCCCCGCCGATCTGTGTGTGCGCCGAGTCGACGTGGTTCGTGAGCACGATCGCGCGGTAGGAAGTCGAGACGACGAGCAGGCCCATCGCGAGCAGCAGCAGCAGCGCCGCGGCGAACCCGGTCCCGGGGGCGCGCTCCAGGCGTCGGCCCGCGAGGTAGCGCGGCAGGCTCCGAGCTCGGCCGATCCGCCGATCCAGGCGCCGGAGCACGAAGAGCAGGAGCCGAAGGGCGAGGAACGAGGCGCCGAACAACAGGAGGGTCGGCGCGGCGAGCACGAGGGGATCGATCGTGCCCGATCCCGGATCGGGCTTCGTCCCCCCGCGGAGCTGCAGGTACGCGAACAGGCCGAGCGGGATGACGAACAGCTCGACCGGGATGCGCGCGAGCAGCGGTCGTTCCTCGCGGGAGGCGGCCCGGCGTTCCTCGAGCACCGTGCGGCCCACGACCGGGACCGAGAGCAGGATAAGGATCAGCGCGCCCACGGCCGCGGTCCCCACGCCGAGCAGCAGGGCCTCCTGCGTCAGCCGCACCGGGAACAACACCCCGGGCAGGGTCGGTCCGTTCGATCGGCCGGCGAGCCGCGCGAGGAGCAGGCCGATCCCGAGGCCGATCGGGAAGGCGATCGCCGCGCTGATCAGGGCCTGGACCGACTGCGCGAGCAACAGTGTCCTGCGCGAGAACCCGCGGCTGTGGAGCACGGCGAGCTCGAACGTCTGGCGGGTCAGTGTCAGTGCCCCCACGCCCGCGAGCACCGCGAGCGTCACGGCTCCGATCTGGAAGACCACCAGCAGGATCGGGATCCGCAGGTTCTCCACCCGTTGGTCCACGAGCCGGAGCAGCGTGTCGAGGCCCGTGGCGAGCCGCACCTGCGCCAAGCCTCCCTCGGTCCGCAGGTTCCCGGCCATCGCGGCGAGCCGGCCGGGGACGGTGGTCGCCTCCTCGTACGGGAGGTCCCGCATCTGCAGGTAGACGTCCCAGCTGAACTCGGTCGACAGTCCCAGGCCGGAGACCGCGCCGGCCATCGTCGCGCGGTCGACGATCACCGGTGGGGGATCCTCGGTGTCGGGTGCGGGGAAGGGGTTGCGCGCCCCGAACCAGAACGGGTCCCCGGGCGCGGGCGTGTCGTAGATGGCGGAGATGTGCAGCGTGATCAGTTCGTCGGTGGGACCCAGGATCGTCAAGGCGTCGCCCACCCGGAGGTGGAGGGTGTGGGCCGCGCCCGCGGCCATCGCCGCCTCGCCGTCGGCCGGGATCGCCCCGTCGTACGGGAGGTGCCCGAACGCCCCGTCTCGGAACAGCAACGGCACCGACTGGAGCGTGTCGCTCAGCCGCACCGTGGCCTGCGCCTGCGAGACCACATCGGCGACCGGCAGGTCGTTCGCCTGGGCGCCCACCGCTGCGTCGGCCGCCGACCAGTCGAAGGCCGCGTCCCCGTAGACGGAGAAGCGGGCGTTCCCCACGCTCACGCCGGCGCCCTCGATCGCCGAGGACAAGATCGCCTCGCGGGCGGCGTCGGCATAGATGGGACCCGCCACGAGCACGCCGACCGAGAACGCGAGGGTGACCACGACCGCAACGCCCAGCAGGCGCTGGGCGGCGAACCGCCTGAGCAGGAATCTGATCGTCGCCATGGGTGTCGAAGCTCCCGGGAGCCCGCCCGATGATAGGGCGCGTCGGCTGTGAGCCAGGGGCCGGATTGCGGAATCGTGCCGTTCGCGGGTGGCGGAGCCTTCCCGCGCGGGGGGCCGCCGGGCGACTGCTAGGCTGAACCCTCCGATCCGTTCCGACCCGTCCGGGGCGTCCGCGGACCCCCGTCGAGGAGTGATCAGTGGACAGGCCCGAGATCATCCTGGCTCCAGGCCCCACCCCGATCCCGCCCGAGGTGCTGCTGGCCCAGGGCAGCCCGCTCGTGTATCACCGTGGTCCGGGCTTCGGGGACCTGATGCGCGAGGTCACCGACGACCTCAAGCGGCTCTATCGGACCGACACCGCCGACGTGCTGCTGATGACGTCGTCGGGCAGCGGCGGCCTCGAGTCGGCGATCCAGAACCTCTTCTCGCCCGGCGACGAGGTGTTCGTGCCGCTCGCGGGGTTCTTCGCGGATCGCTTCCGGCAGCTCGCTGAGGCGTTCGGGCTGACCGTGCGCACGATCGAGTACGAGTGGGGGACCAAGATCAAGCCCGAGGAGGTGGCCGCCGCGTTGGCCGAGCACCCCGTCAAGGCGGTGTTGCTCACGCAGTCCGAGACCTCCACCGGCGTGATCCAGCCGATTAAGCAGCTGGCGCGCGTGGCGCGCGACGCCGGCGCCCTCGTCGTCGTCGACGCGGTGTCCTCGCTCGGCGCAGTGCCCTTCGAGTTCGACGAGTGGGACATCGACGTGGCCGTGGGGGGCTCGCAGAAGGCGCTCTCGGCGAGCCCGGGGATCGCGTTCGTCGCGATCAGCGAGCGCGCGTGGGCGGCCTGCGAGGCGGCAACGAACCCGCGGTTCTACTTCGACTGGCGGATCTACAAGCGCTTCGCCGACCTGCCGAACCCCGAGAACCCGTGGACGCCGGCGATCAGCGTGATGCAAGGGTTGCAGGCCGCGCTCCGGCTCTACTTCCAAGACGGGGTCGACGTCGCGCTCGCCCGGCACCGGATGCTCTCCACGGCGGTCAAGGAGGGCGCGAAGGCCCTGGGCCTCGACCTGTTCGGGGAGGGGCTCGAGGACAACTGGACCGTTACGGCGATCCGCGCCCCCGAAGCCGCCGACGCCGACACGATCAGCGACACGATCCGCGCCGACTGGGGCTGCGTGCTCGCGCCCGGCCAGGGTCCGCTGAAGGGCAAGGTCTTCCGGATCGGGCACTTCGGCTACTTCAGCGAGCTCGACATCATCCGCGGGCTCGCGGCGCTCGAGATGACCCTCGAGAAGCTCGGCCATCCGGTCAAGCGCGGGGCCGCCGTCGCGGCGGCCGAGACCGTGTTCATGGAGTCCCGGTAAGCGTGCGCGTCCTCGTCACCGAACCGCTCTCCGCCCAGGGGCTCGAGCTGCTGGAGACGGACTTCCAGGTCGACGTGCGCACCGATCTCGTGCGCGACGGCACGCTGGCGGCCGAGATCGGCCCCTACGACGCACTCGTGATCCGCAGCGCGACCCAGGTCACGGCCGAGATCTTCGAGGCCGCCGCGAACCTGAAGGTCGTCGCGCGCGCGGGGATCGGTCTGGATAACGTCGACGTCGAGGCCGCTACCCGCCGCGGCGTGATGGTGGTCAACGCCCCCCAGTCGAACATCATCAGCGCGGCCGAGCAGGCGATGGCGCTGCTGCTCGCGCAGGCCCGCAACATCCCCCAGGCGAACGCCGCCCTGAAGCAGGGCGCGTGGGAGCGCTCGAAGTGGGAGGGCGTGGAGCTCGCCGGCAAGACGATCGGGCTCGTCGGGCTGGGCCGTGTCGGCGGGTTGGTGGCGACGCGCGCGGCCGGGTTCGGGATGCGCGTGATCGCGTTCGACCCCTATGTGAGCGCCGACCGTGCCAAGGACATGGGGGTCGACGTGATGCCCACGCTCGAGGCGCTCCTCGTGCAGGCCGACTTCGTCTCGATCCACCTGCCGCGCACGCCTGAAACCGAAGGGCTGATCGGCGAGCACGAGCTGGGGCTGATGAAGCGCGGCGCGCGGCTCGTGAACACCGCCCGCGGCGGCCTCGTGGACGAGGCCGCGCTCGCGAAGGCGCTCGAGTCGGGGCACCTCGGCGGCGCCGCCCTCGACGTGTTCGCGACCGAGCCCACCACCGACAGCCCGTTGTTCGGCCTCGACAACGTCGTCGTCACGCCCCACCTGGGTGCCTCGACGAAGGAGGCGCAGGACAAGGCCGGCACGACGGTCGCCGAGATGGTGCGGCTCGCGTTGAAGGGCGAGTTCGTTCCCTATGCGGTGAACGTGTCGGCCGGCGCCGAGGTCACGGAGGTCGTGCGGCCCTTCGTCCCCCTTGCCGAGCGGCTGGGGGTGCTCGTGGCGGGTTTGGCCGAGGGCGGCGTGCGTTCGGTGGTCGCCTCGTACCTTGGGCGGATCGCCGAATCCGACACGAGGGTCCTGACCCTCGCGATCCTCAAGGGGATCCTCAGCCGCTCGGTGCACGAGCCCGTCTCGTTCGTGAACGCCCCGATGCTCGCGAAGGAACGCGGCCTGACAGTGAGCGAGATGCGCTCGACGGTCTCGCAGGACTACGTGAGCCTGATCGCGCTCCGCGCCGAGACCGACGAGGGGCCGGTGAGCGCGCAGGGCACGATCATCGGGCGCCAGGCCGAGCGGGTGCTCCGGGTCGACGACTTCGACATCGAGGTCACCCCGGCGCGCAACATGATCTTCTTCACCTACGCGGATCGGCCCGGCATCATCGGCAAGGTGGGCTCGATCCTGGGCGAGCACGACATCAACATCGCGACGATGGACGTGGGCCGCAAGCCCGAGCTCCACGAAGCCTTGATGTGCCTGACCGTCGACACCGAGGTCCCGGCCGACGTGCTCAGGTACATCGGCGAGGAGATCGAAGCCCACCGGATCCGCACGGTCACCGTCCCCTGACGCGATCGCTCGGCGGGTGGTTCACGGACGTCGACACCCGTGCTAAGCTTCGCGGGTTATGAAGCGGACCCTCCTGACGACCGGCAACGCCGGCAGCGTGCGAGTGCGACGGATGTCGCCCAGCGCACCCGCTGCCCGCTAGGTCGTCGGCACCACCCCCCGGTCCACACCCCGCAAGGAGTCCGCTTCATGAGTCGCTCACCCCGTTCCAACGTCAGACGTCTGGCCGTCGGCCGCCTGATCTCCGTCACCGGAGGCGCCGCCGCCTACGCCGCGCTGATGTACACCGTCTGGGAGCAGACCCACTCGACCGCCTGGCAGTCGGGCACGCTGCTGCTCACGTTCGGCGTGGTGGGGATCATGGGGCCGCTCACCGGGCACCTGGGCGACCGCTTCGACCGGCGCAAGGTCATGATCGGCGCCGAGGCGGTCGCCGCCGCGTTCTTCCTCGGCATGGCCTTCGTCGACGCGACCTGGCTCCTCGTGGCGCTCGCTTTCGGGTCCGCGGTCGCGGAGTCGCCGTTCTGGTCGGCCTCGGCCGCCGCGATCCCCGCGCTCGCCGAGAGCGACGAGGACATCGCGTGGGCCAACAGCCTGTTGGGTCTGGGCCGCAACGCCGGGATCATGATCGGTCCGGTGATCGGGGGCTTGCTCGTGGGACCGCTCGGCGCGTCGTGGGTGTTCGGGCTGAACGCGATCACCTTCCTGGTGTCGCTCGCGCTCACCGTGTCGGTGCGCGGCGACTACCGCCAGGCGCGCAGCGCAGAGGAGGAGGCCGAGCACGAGGGCATGGCCGCCGGGATCAGGTTCCTGTGGCGTGACCGGCCGTTGCGCACGATGACGACCGCGTGGATCGTCTTCCTGCTGGGCGCCGGCATGGGCATGGTGGCCGACGCCCCGCTCGCGGAGACCTTCGGGGCCGGGGCGATGGGCTTCGGGTTGCTGATCGCCTGCTGGGGCGGCGGCTCGGTGATCGGGTCGCTCCTCGGGCGCAAGCTTACGGCCCGGACGGAGCCGCTGTGGCTCGTGGTGGGGGCCGGGGGCATCGCCCTCGGACACCTGGGGGTCGGGGTGGCGCCGGTCTTCGCGATGGTGCTTGTGTTCGGCCTGATCATGGGCACGAGCGACGGCATCACGATGGTGGCCGAACAGGGGATCATGCAGCGCCGGACGCCCGACGCCGTGCGCAGCCGTGTGCTGGCCGCGTTCGACGCGGTGCTCTCGCTCGGGCTGGCGTTCGCCTACATCCTCGCCGGCCCGGTGCTCGCGGCGATCGGCCCGCAGAAGATCTACCTGGTCGGCGGGATCGCTGCGCTCGCCGCCACCGCGGTGCTGTTCCCGCTGCGGCACCTGCGGCCGGTGGGCTCCGAGCGGACCGAGGCGGAGATCGTCGAGGCGGCCGGGCTCGAGCCCGAGCGCGCGATCGCACCGCCCTACTGACCGACGGGCCGCGCCTGACCGGCGGACCGTAGGCTGCGGCCGTGAGCTACGACCACCTCGAAGCGTGGCGGGGAGATCCCGACGGCGATGCGTGGCTCGCGGCGCTGCCGACACTCGTCGCCGAGTGCGCGGAACGGTGGGCCCTCACGCTCGGCTCGCCTTGGACGAACAGCGTGGCGTCGCTGACGATGCCGGCGTCTCGCGACGGCGAGTCGCTCGTCCTCAAGATCCAGTTCCCCGACCGCGAGGGACGCCACGAGGCGGCGGCGCTCGCCCGATGGGGCGGCGACGGGGCGGTACGGCTCGTCGATCACGACCCGGACCGCCGCGCGCTGCTGCTCGAGCGATGCCTCCCCGGGACCCCCTTGACGACGATCCACCCCGAACGGGCGCTCGACGTCGTGATCGGGTTGCTGCCGCGACTGTGGGTTCCCGCGGCCGCGCCGTTCCGTTCGCTCGCCGACGAGGCGGCCGAACTCACACGCGAGCTGGTCGCGCACTGGGAGCGCACGGGGCGCATCGTGGACCGACGACTGATCGACGCGGCCCGCTCCGCGTTCCAGGAGCTCGTCCCCACACAGGGTCCGCAGGTCCTGGTGAATCAGGATCTCCACGCCGACAACGTGCTGCGCGCCGAACGTGAACCGTGGCTCGTGATCGACCCGAAGCCGCTGGCGGGGGAGCGCGAGTTCGGCGTCGCGGCGATCGTGCGGGGCGCCGAGCTCGGCCACGACCGCCGCTCGGTGCTCCGCCGGCTCGACCGGGTGAGCGCGGATCTCGGCTTGGACCGCGAGCGGGTGCGTGGCTGGACCCTCGCGCACACGGTGGCCTGGGGGTTCGACGACGAGCCGATGCGCGAGCACATCGAAACTGCCACCTGGCTGCTCGATGCACGATGATGGCGGCATGGACCCCCTCGTCGGACAACTGCTGATCGCCGGGCCGTCGCTGTTCGATCCGAACTTCCGGCGCACCGTGGTGCTGATCGCGCACCACGACGACGAGGGCGCGATCGGGGTCGTGTTGAACCGGCCGCTCGACGTGACGGTCGAGGAGGCGGTGCCCGCATTGGCCACGCTGGTCGAGCCCTGGTCGCACGTGCTCACCGGGGGACCGGTGGAGCCCGAGGCCGTCGTCGTGCTCGCCGACTTCACGGACCCCTCGCTCGCCGAGGTGCTCGCGCTCGGTTCGATCGGGTTCCTCCCGCCGGAGGCCGACGACGACATCGGCGCCTCGATCCGGCGGGCTCGGGTGTTCGCGGGCTACGCGGGATGGGGCGCCGGTCAGCTCGAAGCCGAGCTCGACGAGGAATCGTGGATCGTCGAGCCGGCCAACCCCGACGACGTGTTCCATCCGGATCCCGGTCACCTGTGGGTGGACGTCCTGCGGCGCAAGGGCGCTGCCTTCGACATGCTGCGTCTGATGCCCGACGATCCGTCGATGAACTGACGGCTGTTTGCGGGGGGATCGCGCGGGCTTCATGCTTGCGCTCATGACTGACGTCCCGCTGGATCGCGCCGCGCTCGAGCGAAGCATCCTGCCGTTCGGCGAGTCGTCGGCGCTGCCGGGCGAGGCCCATACCTCGCGGGCCGTCTTCGAGTGGGAGCGCGAGCACTTCTTCGCGCCGTCGTGGGTGTGCGTGGGTCGCGCGGGCGTGCACCGCCGCGATCCGAGCCAGATCGAGGGGGGTGGGTGGGCGTTCGTACGGGCCGACGACCGGG
>JANLXF010000218.1:0-1768 GCA_031364965.1 Actinomycetes bacterium
GGGTTGGGCGCGTTGCGGCCCACCAGGTAGGCGCCCCAATCGTGCGCGAGCGTCGTCGCGCGGTCGCGCTGGCGCGCGGTGCCCGACAGACTCGCGAGGATGTCGGCCAGGAGCCGGTAGTCGCGGCCCTCCCGTTCCTCGCGATCGACCGCGGTGTACAGCGTCTGGGGCCGGCCCACGGCGGCCTCGCCGGCCCTGCGGCTGTCCGACGCCACGAGCCCGGCTTCCTCGAGGCGGCGCAGGTGAGGCCGGATCGTGTTCCCGTGCAGCGAGAGCCGCGCGGCGAGCTCGCGCACCGAGACGGCCCGACCGGACAGGCGCAGGTACCGGTACAGGCGATACCGCGTATCGTCGGCCAGGGCCTTGTGCACCTCGAGCGGCGCGGGCTCGGGCATCGGCTGCCTCCGTCGTAGACTGGATTTCCACGGTGAACACCGTGCGAACGAGAGCTTAGAGCCGAAAGGACACCACGTGCCCACCGAAGAGCAGGTCCGCGCCGCACTGCGGAACGTCATGGACCCCCAGATCGGGCGCCCGATCGAGGACATCGGCATGCTGAAGTCGATCGAGATCGACGGCGGCACGGTGCGCGTGCACGTGCTGCTCACGATCGAGGGATGCCCGCTCAAGGACCGGATCACCACCGACGTGACCGCCGCCGTGCAGCCCCTGGGCGGCGTGGAGCGGGTCGACGTCCGGCTGACGCCGATGAGCCAGGAAGAACGCGCGGCGCTCGTGACGCAGCTGCGCGGACCCGGCGCCACGCCCGACGGCGGGGGCCACCAGCCTACGGCGATCAAGTTCGACCCCTCGACCTCGGTGATCGCGGTCGCATCCGGCAAGGGCGGCGTCGGCAAGTCCAGCATCACGGTGAACCTGGCCGTCGCGCTGGCCGCTGACGGGGCGAAGGTGGGCGTGCTCGACGCCGACGTCTGGGGCTTCAGTGTGCCCCGCATGATGGGCGTCACCGGCAAGCCGGTCGGCTTCAACGACATGATCCTGCCCTTGGAGGCCCACGGCGTGAAGGTGATCTCGATGGGGTTCTTCGTGCCCGAGGAGACGCCGGTGATCTGGCGCGGGCCGATGCTCCACAAGGCGATCGAGCAGTTCCTGGGCGACGTGTACTGGGGCGACCTCGACTACCTGCTGTGCGACCTGCCGCCGGGCACGGGCGACGTCAGCATCTCGCTCGCCTCGTTCCTGCCGGGCGCCTCGATGCTCGTCGTGACCACCCCGCAGGAGGCGGCCCGCAAGGTCGCCGAGCGCGCCGGGAAGATGGCCGAGCGCACGAACCTGCGCCCGCTCGGGGTGATCGAGAACATGAGCTACTACCTGTGCCCCCACTGCGGCGAGCGCGACGAGATCTTTGGCTCGGGCGGCGGCGCCGAGGCCGCCGAGACCCTGGGCGTGCCGCTGATGGCGCAGGTCCCGTTGCTCCCCGCGCTCCGCGAGGGCGGGGACACGGGCGTACCGATCGTGCTCTCGCAGCCCGACGCCGCCGCGAGCGTGGCGCTGCGCGAGGCCGCCGATCGCGTGCGCCAGGCGTCGAAGTCCAAGGTGGGCAAGCCGCTCACCTTGATGACGAACCCCGCCTGAGGGTCAGTCCGTCCCGACCGAGGCGCCCAGCACGTCGAACCCGGCGTCCTCGAGCGCCGTGACCGCGTCGTCGAACCGGCGCACCAGCACGAACTCGGTGTCGAACGTCGAGACGACGAACACCGACACGCCGGCGAGCGCCAGCGGGTCGATCACCTGCTTCAGCACGCCG
>JANLXF010000233.1:0-5856 GCA_031364965.1 Actinomycetes bacterium
GCAGGAGCTGGCGGGCAAGTACGGAGTGACCGCGACCATAGACAACTCCGAGGCGGTGAGCTGGGCCGACGTGATCGTTCTCATGGTCAAGCCTCAGGACATGGAGTCCCTTCTCGCGTCCATCGCGCCCGGAGTGACTTCGGACAAGCTCGTCATCAGCTTCGCGGCGGGCATCAGGACCTCCTTCGTCGAGAAACACTTGCCCGACGACGTCCATGTGGTGCGCGTCATGTCGAACGTCCCGGTCATGGTCGACGAGGCGATGTCGGTCATCTCGGCCGGGAGCAGCGCCAACGATGCCAACATGGATCTGGCCGAGGAACTGCTCTCTTACGTCGGCAAGGTTCTGAGGCTGGAGGAGAAGCATCAGGACTCTGTGACCGCGACATCCGGCAGCGGGCCCGCCTACTTCTTCCTCCTGGCTGAAGCGATGATCGAGGCCTGTATCCTGCTGGGGCTGTCGCGTGACGTCGCGACCGAGTTGATCATCCAAACGATGCTCGGCTCGGCCAAGATGCTGCGCGATACGGGCACGCACCCGGTGGAGCTCCGCGAGATGGTGACATCGCCCGGCGGCACCACGATCGCCGCGATCCGCCATCTCGAGGAAGCGGGGGTGCGAGCTGCCTTCTTGAACGCGATCGACGCCGCGTGCACCCGCTCCCTCGAGCTGGCGCAGGGCGGGGACGACGACGGATAGGCCGCGACTCGTTCCGGCCGGATCAGGAGCACACGACATGGGTACGGGAGATCTTTCGAAGGTCCGCAACGCCAAGGACCGCCAGCGGGCGAAGAAGGACCGCGACAAGCGCGCGGCCGCAGAGCGCGGCAAGGCCCGCAAGGCCGCCAAAAAGAAGTAGCCGAACGCGCGATGCACGCCCGCGGCGCCCGCCCGTGAGGAAGCCCTAAGGCCTTCGGCCCTGCGAGAAATCGGCCACCGCCAGCGGCCTTCGGCCCATGACGGCGACCCTGGTGTCCCCCAGACTGGGGTCCATGAGACGCCCCCTCCGCCTCGTCGTCGCCGTATCGCTGCTGACCCTCGCGATCCCGTTCGCCCCGGCGAGCGCCGGCAAAGCCGCGCCCGTCACGGTCGATACGTGGATCGTGGCCGAGAACGGAACCAAGGCGGGACAGGGCATCTCGAGTCCTTCTGCTTTCGGCGAAACCTACGAGACGACCGCGCCCGCTCCGTCGCGGCTGATCTTCGACATCGTGGCCACCCCGGTCGGGGGCAAGTCGGACGTCACGTTCCTCGGAGGCGCCGGGTCGCCCGATTTCGTGATCCAGTACCTGTCTCCCGGCGGGGCCGACATCACCCTCAACGTCACCGGCCGCGGCTACCGCGTGCGCGGCGTCCCGGCCGGGCAGCTCACCCGCATCACGATGGTCGCGACGCTCCGGGCGTCCGCGCTCGGGCGCAGCGCCAACCTCGCGGTGCTCGCGCAGACGTCGGGAGGGCGGGACATGGTCGCCGCCTTCGTGACCGGTGTCTAGCCGCCCCGCGCTCTCGGGGGCGTTGCTCGCGCTCGTGCTCGCGGTCTCGTTCGCGGTCCCGGCGGGCGCGGCGCCGGGTGTCGACAAGGTCGATTCGTGGGTCCGCAGCGGTACCGCCAAGAAGGTCGGGCTCGGCATCGTGAATGCCGACGGCACGAACCAAACGAAGACCCGATGGATCGCAGCTGGCAAGTCGGTCACGTTCTGGATCGGGGCCGTACGTCACGGCTCGGGAACCGGCACGGTCGAGTTCGTGGGCGGCGCCGGCGCACCGAATTTCGCGGTGGCCTATCGCTTGGCCGATGGAACCGACATCACCACCGACATCACCGGCCGGGGCTACACCTTCCGCGGAGTGGGCGACGGGGAGACCGTCACGATCGTCCTGCGTGTCACGACCACGCGCGCCGCCCATCAGTCGTCGATCTTCGCCGTGCTCGCGCGCACGCCCGACCGGTCCGACGTGGTGATCGGCCGGATCGTGATCCGCTAGCGCTCCGCATCCCGGTCAGCGGCCATCCGACCCCGGGCTCCGGGACATCACGAGGCTCGGTCGGCGATCCGATTCCGGAGCGTTCCCACGCCTTCGGCGGCCAGTTCCACGAGGGCGCCCGGCCAGAGGCGGCGGCTCGGGTCGGTACCGTCCTCGTCGGTCCGGAAGGGGCCGAGCGCGAAGGCGTCGCCGCGCTCCAGCACCGACCCCCGAGAGACCTCGCTGATCAGGCCGAAGAGGTCTTCGGCGGCCCCGTTCAGGTTCCCCTTGGCCAGTTCCTCGCCGTCGACCTTGACCTGCACGAACATCGTCTGCGGATCGAGCTCGTCGGCCGTGACGACGCAGGGCCCGATCGCGAGCGGGACGCCGTCGGCACGCTCCACCGGTCCACCGTCACTCGACCGTGCCCGCCAGTCGTTCACGAGGGTGTACCCGAACACTCGCTCGGCTACGTCTGCGGCCGACGCATCCGAGGTCTCGACCGCGAGCACCGCGGCGACCATGGGCTCGTAGTCGAGCCATGCCGCGCCGTCGGGCCAGGGCACCTCGTCCTCGGGCCCCGCGATCTGACGATCGACGTCGAGGGCGCTGGGCGAGATCAAGGACGAGGGGAAGAGCGGCGTCAGGATGCGCGCACGTTTCACGCGCCATTCCCACGCATCGTCGCGTTCGAGGGCGGCACGAGCGGCGTCGAGGATGCTGCCTCGACTGCTGGACACCAGACTCTCGAGGGTGGACGGGAAGGCCGGGTGCCCGACCGCGTCGGGTAGGTCCACCACCTCACCCTCGAGGATCGCTCCCAGGCGCCGGTGCCCCCCCCGGTCGTAGGTCACGAGCCTCATAGGGAGCCGAAGCATACGCCCCCCTGGGGCCGGATTCCGGGGTTCGACCGGCGACTTCGACGCCTGACCGCGAGGTCGCGTGTGCATGGGCGGCGAAACAGCCGCTCGGCTAGCATGGCGGCCTCAGCACGCGATCCGGCGCGTTCTCACGGAGGGGGCGAGCAGTCATGGCAGAAGGTTTCCGCGTCACGTACGCAACGATGTCGGCCGACAATGAAGAACTCCACAAGGGATACGACGAGGGGATCGAGCAGGCCAAGGCCGAACTCGGCAAGACGATCCCGGTCGTGGTGAACGGCGAGGAGCGCGAGGGCGAAGGGACGTACGAGCTCCGCTCTCCGATCGACGACGACGTCGTGCTCGCGCACATCTCGCAGGCGACCCGCCAAGACGTCGAGGACGCGATCGCGTCGGCCAAGGGCACGAAGCTCGCGTGGGACCGCATGGGCTGGCAGCAGCGCGTCGAGCTGATCAACAACGCGGCCGACCTGATCAGCGAGCGACGCAACCTCCTGTCGGCGCTGATGGCGATGGAGGTCGGCAAGAGCCGCCTCGAGGCGCTCGGCGACGTCGAGGAGACGGCCGACCTGATGCGCTGGAACGCCAAGGAGGTCGCCGATCACCAGGGGTTCAAGGTGCCGATGCAGGCCATGGGATCGGCCGGTGACTACTACGACGTACTGCGTCCCTTCGGCGTGTGGGCCGTGATCAGCCCGTTCAACTTCCCGATGGCGTTGTCGGGCGGGCCCTCGAGCGGCGCTCTCGTGGCGGGCAACACGGTGGTGTTCAAGCCGGCGCACCAGGGTGCACTGCTGGGGTACAAGCTCTACGAGATCTACCGTGACGCCGGCATCCCGGCGGGCGCCTTCCACTACATCCCGGGTCGCGGCTCGGTCGTGGGCGACGCGATCGTGCACCACAAGGACGTCGACGGCATCACCTTCACCGGGTCCTACGACGTCGGCATGTCGATCTACAAGACGTTCGCGACCGAGTACCCCAAGCCCGTGATCTGCGAGATGGGCGGCAAGAACCCGACGATCGTCACGAAGCACGCCGATCTGGACAAGGCGAGCGATGGGGTCATGCGATCCGCCTTCGGATTCGGCGGCCAGAAGTGCTCGGCGAACTCCCGGGTCTACGTCGAGCGCGACGTCTACGACGATTTCCTGGTGCAGCTGAAGACCAAGACCGAGGCGATCAAGATCGGCGATCCTCTCGAGCGCGACGTCTACCTGGGGCCCCTCATCAACGACGCGGCGATCGAGACCTACGAGGAGGCCGTGGAAGCGGCACGCAAGGCGGGCTCGGTCGTCACCGGTGGCGAGCGTGTCACCGAAGGCGAACTCGCACGGGGCAAGTTCGTGCGTCCCACGGTGGTCGAGGTGCCGACGGACCACTGGTTGTTCGAGAAGGAGCTCTTCGTGCCCTTCGTGGCGGTGGCGCCCGTCGACTCACTCGACGAGGGCATCGAGCTGTCGAACGCGAGCGAGTACGCCCTGACGGCCGGGCTGTACAGCGAGGACGAGACCGAGATCCAGGAATGGCTCGACCGGATCGACGGCGGCGTGGTCTACGTCAACCGCCGGGCCGGCGCGACGACGGGCGCGTGGCCGGGCGTGCAGCCGTTCGGTGGGTGGAAGGGCTCGGGCACCACGGGCAAGGCGGGCGGCGGTCCGTACTACGTCACGCAGTACATGCGGGAGCAGTCCAGGACGGTGATCGAGGAGTGACGCCGGAGCTGTCGACCCTCGCGTACGAAGGACTGGCGTCGCACGTTCGTCCCACGCTGATCACCGAGGTGCCCGGGCCCGAGGCGATGGCGCGGATCGAGCGCGACCGCAAGGTGACCTCGCCCTCGTTGCCGCGCGCCTATCCCTTCGTGCCCCGCCGCGGCGCGGGGTCGATCGTCGAGGACGTCGACGGCAACCTGTTCCTGGACCTGAACGCGGGGATCGCGGTGACGTCCACCGGTCACTGCCACCCGGCGGTGGTGGAGGCCGTCAGCCGCCAGGCCACCGAGCTGCTGCATTACTCGGCGAGCGATTTCTATCTGCCGATCTACACCGACGTCTGTGAGCGACTCGACGCGATGGCGCCCTTCGGCGGCAGGAACGCCAGGTCGTTCCTGACGAACTCGGGAACCGAGGCGGTCGAGGCCGCGATCAAGCTCGCGCGTTACGTCACCGGCCGGCAGTATCTGATCGGCTTCTATCAGTCGTTCCACGGCCGCTCGATGGGCAGCGTCTCGCTCACGGCCAGCAAGGCGAAGTACCGCACGCATTTCGGGCCGCTGATGCCGTCGGTCTACCACTCGTTCTACGGCGACTTCGACTACATCGAAGAGGTGCTGTTCAAGCGGGTGGTGTCCCCGAACGAGGTCGCCGCGATCGTGGTCGAGTCCTGGCTGGGGGAGGGGGGATACGTCCTGCCTCCCGAGGGATGGTTCCGCTACCTGCGCGAGCTCTGCGACCGGCACGGCATCTTGCTCGTCTGCGACGAAGTGCAGTCAGGCATGGGCCGAAGCGGCACGATGTGGGCGATCGAGCAGGAGGGCGTGGCCCCCGATGTCATCACCGCCGGCAAGGGCATCGCGAGCGGGCTGCCGCTGGGCGCCATGATCGCGCGCGACGATCTGATGCGGTGGGAGCTCGGCTCGCACGGCTCGACCTACGGCGGGAGTCCGGTATCGTGCGCCGCCGCACTCGCCACCTTCGACGTGATCGAGCGCGAAGGACTCCTGGAGAACGCACGAACGGTGGGGGAGGTCTTCCTCGCCGGATGCCGCGCGATCGCGGAGCGCCACCCGATCGTGAGGGAAGTCCGCGGTCGCGCGCTGTGGATCGGCCTTTCCTTCGCCGACCACCGCCAGGCGCTCGCCGTCGAACAGGCGGCGTTCCGCAAGGGCCTCCTCACGCTCGGGTGCGGCGACGACGCGATCCGTATCTCCCGGCTTCCACCTCGGCGACGGCTTCCTCGAAGATCTCGAGTGCGGCGATCGCCTGGTCTTCTCGGAAGTTGAGCGCC
>JANLXF010000296.1:0-3633 GCA_031364965.1 Actinomycetes bacterium
GGCCTCGTCGGCCCGCGCGGCGGCGGCCTCCGCCTCGGCGCGAGCCTGTTCGGCGGCCTCGACCTCGGCGCGGAGCTGGACGGGGTCGTGGGCCGCGAGCACGTCGCGCTCGGCCCGCAGCTGGTGGATCCTGGCGTCGAACGCGCCGCGGTCGCGCCGGAGCGTCTCGACGGTCACGCGGTGCTGGACCGGAGGCTGCGGCGTCGGCGGAAGATCGGGGATCGCGTCGGACGAGACCGGGCCGAGGGCGGCGAGCCGGTCACGCGCCACGGCGGCGGTCTCGTCGAGCGCGGTGAGGCGCAGCTGCAGGAGCTCCTCTTCCTTCCGCATCCCGCTGAGATCGCGCTCGAGGAGACTCAGACGCTCCGCCGTCGCCGTGATCTCGGCGTCCGCGCCTTCGATCTGCTCGCGCAGGTAGTCGATCTCGCTCGCGATCTCACCCAGGCGCTCCTGCTTGGGCCGAAGGGCGTTAAGCGTGGCCGACAGGTCGTGCGCGACCACCTGGAGCTCCGCCCGGATCTCGCGTGCGCGTGCGTCGGCTTCCTTCGCCGTGTGGATCACCGCCGGTCCCACGAGCACGCCGTCGGGCGTGACGAAGGACGCCGCGGGGTAGTCGAGCTGCTTGGCGGCCGCGGCGACGATCGTGTCGGCGAGATAGACGTCGCGCAGCACCGTGCTCACGATGCCGCGCGCCGCCGGGTCGGCGTCGACGACGCTCAGGAGCTTGCGCTCGTCCTTCAGCCCCAGCGGCACCGGTCCCCCCGCCGCGATCGCGAGGATCGCACCGTCGCCGTCGGGAGCGTCGGCGAGCGCGCGGTCGCCGTCGTCGTAGACCACGGCATCGGCCAGCGGTCCGAGGGCGGCAACGAGGGCTCGCTCGAGGCCGGCCTCCACCCGGACGAGATCCTTCAGCAGGCCCACGGCGCGACCTTTGTGCGCGGCGAGGAATCGCGAGCCGGCGGTCTCCTCGATGTCGCGGCGACGGGCGTCAAGGAGATCGCGACGGTTCTCGTGGCGACGGCGGATCTCGTCGAGCTCCTCGATCTTGGAGACGAGACCGCGACGCTCGGCCTCGAGCTGGGTCCGCTTCTCGCTCATCGGGCCCGACTGCTCGTCGAACGTCTCGATCTCGTGCTCGAACCCATCGCGGCGGGCGCCCGCGTCGGCGATCTGCGCCCGCACGGTCTCGAGCGACGTGATCAAGCGCTCGCGTTCGCGGTCGCCCGCGGCGACCGAGCGCTCGAGCGCCTCGACCTCGGCGCGTCGTCCGGCCGCCTCCTCGCCGGCCAGGCGACGGACGTCCTCGATCCGGCGGCGCTCCTCCTCGGCGGACCGGAAGTCGAGCTCGGCCTCCTCGAGCTCGGCCTCGCGGACCGCGAGCTCTTCGATCACGCGGGCCAGCTCGGTCTCCACCCGCTCCAGGTCCTCGTTGACGGTGTCGAGGCGCACCGCGCGTCCGGCGTGTCCGGCGAGCTCCTCGCGCGCGTCGGTCTCGCGCGTGACCGCCGCCCGGAAGCGCTCCTGCGCCCGGGTCCGCTCGAACTGGGTGGACCTGAACGCCTGCTCGGCCTCGGCGTGGGCGCGCGCGGCGCCGGCGCGCGCGTCGGCCGTCGCGAGCACGTCACCGTCGAGGGCGTCGAGTCGCGCCCGGGCGCTCGTGCGCCGCTCGAGACCCTCGTCCCACCCCGCCTTGCGACGGTCGCGTTCACGCAGCAGGGAGCGCAGCCGCGCGGCGGCGAGCTTGCGCGAGAGCTCCTCGGCCTCGGCCGAGAGCCGCTCGTGCTTGCTCGCCATCTCGGCCTGCTGCTGCAGCGGACGGAGCTGACGGCGGAGCTCGGCGAGCACGTCTTGGAGCCGGAGGAGATCGTGATCGAGGCCGGCGAGCTTACGTTCGGCGCGCTCCTTGCGGCGGCGATGCTTCGCGATCCCGGCCGCCTCCTCGATGTACTTGCGACGGTCCTCGGGCTTGGCCAGGAGCACTTCCTCGAGCTGACCCTGGCCCACCACGGTGTGCAGGGCGCGTCCGATGCCGGTTTCGCTCAGCAGCTCCTGGACGTCGAGCAGGCGAACCACCTGTCCGTTGATCCGGTACTCGCTCTCGCCCGAGCGGAAGATCGTGCGCGAGACCTCGATCTCGCTCATCGGCACGGGGATCTTGCCGGCGGTGTTGTCGATCACCAGCTTGACCTCGGCCATGCCGAGCGCGGGGCGCGACGGCGTGCCGGCGAAGATCACGTCGGCCATGTGGCCACCGCGGAGCGCCCGGGCCCCCTGCTCTCCCAGGGCCCAGCTGATCGCGTCGACCAGGTTCGACTTGCCCGAGCCGTTCGGGCCGACGATGACCGAGACCCCGGGGACGAACTCGAGGACGTGCTTGTCCGCGAACGACTTGAATCCGCGGATCGTGATCGATCGGAGGAACATCGGGCGGATGCTAACAGGCTTGTGATTCACTCGCCCGTAGGCGGACGAGACGGGCCATCGCCCCAGGCCAGCGGGTCTAACCGGTCACGCGGAACGATCCCTCGCCGAGCGGCGACTCCTCTTCCAGCACGATCGCGGCGACCGTGGCCCGTGGAGGGCCCTGCCGGCACCAGGCCACCATCGTCTCGACGTCGTCGGCGGACCCCTCGAACGCCGCCTCGACCCGACCGTCGACCAGGTTGCGGACCCACCCGCCCAGCCCCAGCGCGCGGGCGCGCTCGATGCAGGTCGCCCGGTAGAAGACCCCCTGGACCCGGCCGCTCACGATCAGGTGCACGCGCCGCCGTGCTTCCATACACCGAGTGTCTCGCACCCGCGGGTACGCTGGAGCGCGTGGCTGCCTACGACGCGCGGACGGCGCTCATCGTGGTCGACGTGCAGAACGACTTCGCGTCCCCCGAGGGCAGCCTGTACGTGACGGGGGCCGAGGAGGCCGTGGCGACGGTGGTCGAGGCGATCGCCGCTGCGCGCGCCGCCGGCGCGCTCGTCGTCTGCACGCAGGACTGGCATCCGCCGGTCACGCCGCACTTCGAGAAGGACGGAGGGATCTGGCCCGTCCACTGCGTGGAAGACACGTGGGGCGCCGCGTTCCACCCGGACCTGCCCACGGGGCTCGAGGTCGTCCGCAAGGGCGTCGACGGGCGCGACGGGTACTCGGGGTTCAGCGTCCGCGACCAGGCGACCGGCGAGACGACCCCGACCCCGCTCGTCGACGTCTTTCGAGGTCACGACATCGAGCGGCTCGTCGTGAGCGGCCTCGCCACCGACTACTGCGTGGTCGAGACCGTCGTCGACGCCCGCATGCTCGGGTATCCGGTGCGCGTGCTTCTCGACGGGATCCGGGCCGTCGATCTCGCCGAGGGCGACGGCGACCGGGCGATCGCTCGGATGCGCGACGCCGGCGCCGAGATCGCCTGAGTCACGGCGCCACGATCCGGATCGACTACGACTGGCACTGCGGGCAGAAGTACGAGCTCCGCTGGGAGATCTTCACGGACTGGATCGGTGTGCGACACCGTCGACACGGCAGTCCGTCGCGCCCGTACACCTTCAGCTCGTGCTGATACTCGCCGGGCTTGCCGAACAGGTCCACGTAGGCCTCATCTTCGAGCGTGGTCCCCCGCAGCTTGATCGACTCCTGCAAGATCT
>JANLXF010000009.1:0-7808 GCA_031364965.1 Actinomycetes bacterium
CCCTGCACCGCGGCACCCGCGATCTGTCCCTCGACGCTCAGCGGATTGATCGCGCGACCCACGTCGTGCGCGGCAAGGTACCGCAGGACCTTCACCTCGCCGGTGTCCAGATCCACCTCGACGTCGGCGAGGTGGGTCCCGAACGTGAAGTCCGGGAACAGGCGCTCGCCGTCGAGGTCGCGGGTGACCTCCTTACCCTTGGGCCCGAAGAACGTCCCGAGCGCCTCGACCGGCACGTTGCCGCGCCGGCAGATCTGCAGCGCGGCCGTCACCGCCGTGATGCCGCCGGGGCCGGTGATCCCCTCGGGCGTCATCGAGAGCGACTCGACGGGATCGCCGGTCTCGCGTGCGACGGCGCCCAGCAGCTGGTCGCGGAGCATGACGGCGGCCTCGTAGGTCGCGTTGCCCGACATCAGCAGCTGGCGCGTGGCCGTGGTGGTTCCCGCCAACGGGTTCAACGCCGAGTCCCCGAAGTGCACGGTGATCCGGTCCATGTCGACGGCCAGGACCTCCGCGGCGATCTGGGCGAGCGAGCTCGCTTGACCACCGCCGATGTCGGGCACGCCGCACCGCACCGTGAGCGACCCGTCCATCTGGAACCCGATCCACGCGGCGGCGGAGTCGTTCAGCCACACGAGCCGGCCGTAGGACTGCATGTTCGAGGCGATCGCCCGGCCGACGGCCTTGCGCGGTCCGCTCGGCGCCGGCTTGCCGCCCGCGCGCTCGCGCACGGCGTCGATCGTCTCGGCGAGCTGCACCTCCGTGATGATCTCCTGGCCCACCGGCAGCCGGTCGCCGCGACGCAGGGCGTTCCGCTTGCGGACCTCGCCGGGGTCGAGCTGCAGGCGTTTCGCCAGCTCGTCCATCTGGGACTCGTACCCCAGCACCACCTGCATCCCGCCGAACCCGCGGAAGGCCGAGGTGGGCGGGTTGTTGGTGTACGCGGTGGTCGCGCGGATCCGCGCGTTGTCGAGGCGGTAGGGACCGCACGCGTGCACCGACGAGTAGAGCAGCACGAGCGCCGAGAGGTACGCGTACGCCCCGGCGTCGGACACAATCTCGATGTCCTGCGCGAGGATCGTCCCGTCGTTCGTGGCGGCCGTCCGATAGGTCATGTGGTTGCGATGGCGCTTCGCGCGAGCGAGCAGCGACTCGTTCCGCGTCCACTGCATGCGCACGGGCCGCCGCGTGTGCGCGACCCCGAGCGCGAGGTACGGCTCGACGGTCATGTCCTCCTTGCCGCCGAACCCACCGCCGACGTAGGGCGCGATCACGCGCACCTTCGAGTCGGGCACGCCCAGGATCTTCGCGACGTCGCGGTAGTGCTCGACCACCTGCGTGGCCACGCGGAGGTTCATCACGCCGTCGTCCTCGTACCAGCCCACCCCGGCCTCGGGCTCGAGATACGCGTGGTCGACGAACTGGGTCGTGTACGTGCCCTCGACCACCACGTCGGCGGTCGCGAACGCCGCGTCGACGTCGCCGCGGTCGATGCGCCATTCCGCGAGGAGGTTCCCGCCCTCGTGGATCTGGAACGCGCCGTCGGCGAGCGCCTGCGCCGGCTCGGAGATCACCGGGAGTTCGTCGTACTCGACCTCGACGGCCTCGCACGCCTCGGCGAGCGCGTCCTCGTGCTCGGCGATGACAAGCGCGATCGGTTCCCCGTGGAACCGCACCCGCTCGGTCGCGAGGATCTGCATGCGCGCCTTGAGCGCGCCCACCGCGATCGTCTGGCCGGGCACGTCGACGCTGATCTCGTTGTTCGGGACGTCCTCGCCGAGCAACACGGCGACCACGCCCGGGACCTCCGTAGCACGCGTCACATCGCGGCGGGTGAGCCGCGCCGAGGGCACCACCGAGCGCACGAGCCGCGCGTGCAGCATACCGGCGTACACGAGATCGCCCGCGAACCGCGTGGAGCCCGCGATCTTCTCGGCGGCGTCGTGCCGGGCGAGCGGCTGGTGCACGACGCGGAGCTCGTCGAGCTTCGAGGTGCGGATCTCCTCGCTCATCGGCGAGCCGCCCGGGCGTTCATCGGGCCGCCCCCTGGGCGTCCTCGATCGCGTCGACGATGTGCTGATACCCGGTACAACGACAGAGATTGCCGTGCAGCTCCTCGCGGATCTCGTCGCGCGACCGGGTCGTGCCGTCGGCGAGCATCGCCTGCGCGCACATCAGCATGCCCGGCGTGCAGAAGCCGCACTGGGCCGCGTGATGCTCGTGGAACGCGCGCTGCAGCGGGCTCGGCTCGCCGTCGTCGTCCAGGAGCCCCGCCGCCGTGGTGATCGCGGAGCCCTCGCACTGGGCCGCGAGCACGATGCAGGCGCTCGCGGGTTCCCCGTCGACCAGCACGGTGCACGCGCCGCACACGCCCTCGCCGCAGCCGTACTTCGGGTCCAGCACGTCAGCCTCGTCGCGGAGCCAGCGGAGCAGCGTGACGTGCCCGCCCGCCGAACGCGTTACGCGCCGCCCGTTCACCACGAGCGTGGTGCTGACATCGATGCGCCCGTCGCTCATGCGGCCTCCTCGGCGCGTCGGCAGGCATCGGCGAGCGCGCGGACGCCGAGCACCCGTGCCAGATGCCGGCGATGATTGGCGGTCGCGCTCGTGTCGGTCACCGGGTCGAGCCCCGCGATCGGGCCGATCCGCTCCTCGAGCTGCTCCGCACGGGCGCCCGTCACCGAGGACTCCACGGCGCCCAGACGGAGCGGCCGCTCGGACACGCCGCCCAGCGCCAGGCGAGATTCGACGATCTCACCGTCGGCCAGGCGGACGAGCGCCGCGGCGGCCACGATCGCGAAATCCCCGGGCCGGCGCGAGACCTCCTGGAACCCCCATCCCCAGCCGGGCCCGAGCGTCGGCACCCGAACCTCGGCGAGCAGCTCGTCGGCCGCGAGGTCGGTCGTGAAGTACGAGACGTGGAACTCGTCGGCGCGCACGGTCCTCGTCGCGGCGCCGTCGGTGACCTCGTAGGTCGCGCCGAGCGCGATCATCGCGAGCGGCAGCTCGGCGGCCGGGTCGCTGTGGGCGAGCGACCCACCCAAGGTGCCCCTCGCGCGGATCCGGGAACTGCCCACCCGGCCGGCCGCGCTCGCGAGCAACGGCTGACGCGACGTGACGAGCGGATCGGCGTGCACCTCGCGGTGGCGCGTCAGGGCGCCGATCCGCAGGTAGCCGTCGTCCTCGGTCACGCCGCGCGCCTCGTCGACGTGCGAGACGTCGATCACCGCGTCGAGATCGAGCAGGCCAAGGTTCATCATCGGCAGCAGGCTCTGACCGCCCGCGAGCACCCGTGCGCCGCCGTCGGACTCGCGCAGTCCGTCCGCGGCCTCGGCCAGGCTCGCGACGCGCACGTAGCCGAATGGCTTCACGAACATCGCGACCGCCCGGTCACGAGCCCGCCTCGAGGTCGTCGAGCGCGGCACCGATGCCCCCCGCCAGCTCGTCGAGGCCGGCGGCGTCGAGGATCAGGGGCGGCGAGACGTGGATCGCGCCGGTCGCGAGCGTGCGCGTCATGATCCCCGCGCGGCGGCAGGCCGGCACGACGCGCCCCAGCAGACCGGGGTCGGCGGCGAGCCGCTCCGGGTCGATCTGCACGGCGGCCATGGCGCCGCAGCCCGCCCGCACCTCGCTGACGAGCGCGTGCGATGCCAGCGGCGTCAGGGCCGCCTCGATCTCGGCCTCCAGCGCGCCTCCGCGCGCGATCAGCCCGTCGCCCTCGAGGATGTCGAGGTTGGCGAGCGCGGCCGCCGCGACGCTCGCGTGACCCGTGTAGGTGTAGCCGTGGCGCCACATCCCCACGCCCTCGGCCCAGAAGGTCTCCCACACGCGCGGCGCGGCGATCACGGCGCCCAGCGGCAGGTACCCGCTCGTGATGCCCTTCGCGCAGACGATCAGGTCGGGCTCGAGCGACCAGCGCTCGCTCGCGAACCACGCCCCGGTGCGGCCGAACCCCGTGATCACCTCGTCGGCGATGAACAGCACGCCGGCGTCGCGGCAGACCTGGCGCGCCTTCTCGAGGTAACCGGGTGGCGGCGCGTAGATGCCGCCCGCCCCCACCACCGGCTCGCAGAAGAAGGCCGCGACCCGCTCGGGACCCGCGGCCTCGATCGCGGCGTGCAGCGCGCCGGCGTCGTCCCACGGCACCTCGGCGACGTCGGGGAGGAACCCCCCGTACCCGTCGAGGTTCGCCGCGATTCCGGCGAGCGACGTCCCCCCGGTGTGCATGCCGTGGTACGCCCCCTCGCGCCGGATCAACACGGTGCGACCCTGTTCGCCCTCGAGCTGCCAGAACCGCCGCGCCATCTTCACCGCGGTATCGATCGAGTCCGATCCGCCGCTCGTGAGGAACACGGTGGACCCGGGGACCGGGGCGAGCCCGGCGACGCGCTCGACGAGCTCGTCGACCACGGGGTTCGTCAGGTCCTGGAATGTCGAGTAAGCCTCGAGGCGGCGCATCTGATCGCTGACGGCGTCGGCCACCTCGGCGCGTCCGTGGCCGATCATCGAGTACCAAAGGCTCGCGGTGGCATCGAGGTAGCGGCGGCCGTCGGCGTCCCACACGTGGTAGCCCTCGCCGCGGACGATCGGGAGCTCGCCGGCAGCCTGGACCGCCGCCATGTCGGCGAAGGGATGCCAGAACCGTGTCATGCGTCCGTCCCGTGGATCATCTTCGGGTGCTCGCTCGCAGCGGGGCGGCCGCTCCCGGCGTCGGGCACCATCGGCGTCCATCCCGGCTCGAGACCGAGCACCTCGGCCGAGGTCACCTTCAGCATCTTCTCGAGGTACCCGTAGGGCACGCCCACGTCGAGCAGCGCCGTCATCAGCATCCGCAGGCCCTCGGGGTGCGGGGGCCCCGCGAATTGGCCGAGGTCAGATCCGAAGACGAGGTTCTCTCCGCCGAGCGCCGTGATCCACTCGCCGAGCTCACTCGGCTGCTGTTCCCAGAAGATCGGGGAGGTGCACGTGCACGCCACGTACTCGAGGATCGCGCCCTTCGCGATCAGCTCGCGCTGCACGCCGAGGTCGAGCTTGCAGAGCGACCAGTTCGCGTGCGTCACGATGAACCGACGCGGCGACACCCCCGCCTCGAGCGCCGCGTCCTGCAGCGCCCGGATCTCGTCGAGCGAGAGGTGGCCGGTGGCCAAGCACACGTCGTGCTCGGCCACCACTTCGCAGATCGTGCGGGCGGCCTTCGTGAGCGTCTTCCCGTCTTCCTCGAAGACCGTGACGCCCTCGCCTGCGAGCTGCTTCTTCGGCCGGCCGAACTGCGGGTAGTCGGGGATGTTGAAGTAGTCGGCGTGGTACTTCGAGTGGTTCGAGGGCATCCACACGACCTTCGCGCCGTAGTGGATCGCGGCCTCGGCCACGTAGGGGTCGAGCCCGCCCACCGAACGGTTCAGCACGACGGCCCCGAACGACTCGACCTGCGGATACATGCGGTTCACGTAGTACGCCCGGCCCGTGGTCGAGGCGTCGTGGTCCTTCAGCACGAAGGCCCGCATCCCGTACTCGATCGCGTATTCGGCGAGCGCCGCGTCGTCGATGTGCCGCCTGAAGAGCGCCGGCCCCGTGTGCGCGTGCATGTCGATCGCGCCCCGCATCAGCTCCAGATCGGGTCGATCCATCCCGCGCCCTCCCCTGTGGTCACGTTTCTCGCCTGACGAGAACGTATTTCGGTCTCCGGGAGCCGGATGCTACCATCCGCTCGCCGATGGTCAACCCGGTTCACTCGATCGGCCGATCCGGGAACCGACGAAGTGAGGAGGAACGCATCGTGTCGCAGGGAGCCCCCGCCGTCACCCCGCTGAGCGTCGCCGGTGAGGACGTGCGCGGCGGCGACACGATCACCGTCCGATCCCCCTGGGACGGCCGCGAGGTGGGCTCGGTGCCGTGGCTCGGCGCCGACGCCGCCCGGGCCGCTGTCGACGGTGCCCACCGTGCGATGAAGGCCGGGCTGCCCGCCGCCGAGCGTGCCGCGATCCTCGACCGCGTCGCCGCCGACGTCGCCGCCCGTCGCGAGGACTTCGGCGCGATGATCTCCGCCGAGAATGGCAAGCCCCTGAAGCAGGCGCTCGGGGAGACCGACCGCTGCGTGCAGACCCTGATCTTCTCCGCCGCGGAGGCGCGTACCCTGGCCGGTCGCGGGATCCCGCTCGACGCGCACCCGGCGGGCGTCGGACACTTGGGCCTCACGATCCGCGTGCCGGTGGGCGTGGTCGCGGCGATCACCCCGTTCAACTTCCCGCTGACCCTGGCCGCCCACAAGATCGGCCCCGCCGTCGCCGCCGGATGCGGCGTCGTGCTGAAGCCCGCCGACAAGGCGCCGCTCGCCGCGATCGAGCTGGTCCGGGCCTTCCACGCGGCCGGGCTGCCGCCCGAATGGATGTCGGTCCTGGTCGGTGAGCCGGCCGAGATCGCCGACGTGCTGATCGCCGACGACCGAGTGCGCCTCCTGACCTTCACGGGGTCCGCCGCGATCGGGTGGGACCTGGCGGCGAGAGCGCATCGCAAGCGCGTCACGCTGGAGCTGGGCAACTCGACGCCGGTGATCGTCTGTGCCGACGCCGACCTGGAGGCCGCCGCGAACGCCTCGGCGCTCAGCGGCTACGCGTTCGCCGGGCAGTCCTGCATCTCGGTGCAGCGCGCGATCGTGCACGCCGACGTCCACGACGCGTTCGTGGCCGAGCTGACCCGCGCCGCCGAGGCGCAGATCGCGGGCGACCCGTCCGATCCCGAGACCGACGTGGGTCCCGCGATCACGCACGCCGCGCGCGACAAGGTGCACACGATGGTCGACGAGGCCGTCGCGGCAGGCGCCACCCCCTTGGCAGGCGGCACGTTCGGCGACAACTACCTCAGGCCGACGGTGCTCGACGGTGTCGGGACCGATCTGCCGGTCTGGCAGAAGGAGGTCTTCGGTCCCGTGATCTCGGTCACGACGTTCACCGAGCTCGATCAGGCGATCGACCTCGCGAACGGGACCGAGTACGGCCTGCAGGCGGGCATCTTCACGCGGGACCTCCCGGCCGCGCTCGCGGCGATCCAGCACCTCGAGTTCGGCGGGGTCACCGTGAACCAGGCGCCGCAGTTCCGCGTGGACCAGATGCCGTACGGCGGGACGAAGGCGTCGGGCAACACCAAGGAAGGCCCGCACGACGCCGTTCGCGAGATGACCGAGGAACGCATGGTCGTCGTGAGGCTCTGAGAGGACGAGATGGTCACCGCCACGGCACGCAACGGCGCGAGCACCGGGGGAAAGCCCTCGTTCCAAGTGCTGGACCGGACGTTCGCGATCCTCGAGCTGTTCGACGAGGCCCGGCCCGAGTGGACGACCACCGAGGTCGCGCGCGCGCTGCACCTGCCCGTCCCCACCGCGCATCGCATCCTCAGCGCGCTCGCGCTTCGCGGGTACGTGAGCCAGCACGAGGAGACGAAGCGGTTCCGGCTGGGGATCGCCGCCCTGCAGCTCGGCGATCGCGCCCGCGCGGTGGTGGACCTGCGGAGCGTCGCGCTCCCCTCGCTCCGGAAGATCTCGCGCGACACGGGTGAGACGTCGCTGCTCACGGTACTGACCCCGCGGCACGACCGCGGCGTCTGCCTGGAGCGGGTCGAGACACCGCAACCGTTGCGCCTGTCGGTCACGCCGGGCCGCCAGCTGCCGCTGCACGCGGGCGCCTCCCAGAAGGTGCTGATGGCCTATCTCGACCCCGATGCGCTCGATCGAGCCGTGGCCCGACCGCTCGAGCATCTCTGCCACAACACGATCACCGACCCCGGTCTGCTCCGCGCCGAGCTGGAGAAGATCC
>JANLXF010000066.1:0-9135 GCA_031364965.1 Actinomycetes bacterium
GCCGACGCCCAGGACCACGAGGATCGCGCCTGAACCACCGGACGCGCGGGGCCCGCGAGCGCGCCCCGGCGCGTTCAGCGCACTCCGTGCGAGGATGACGCCATGGCTACTCCGTCCGCCACCGCGGCGCACGTCCTGATCGTCGGAGGCGGCGGCACGGGTGGCGCGCTCGCGCACGACCTGGCGCTCCGCGGCCTGAAGGTCACGCTCGTCGAGCGCGGCGAGTTCACCTCGGGCACGACCGGGCGGCACCACGGCCTGCTGCACAGCGGCGCGCGCTACGCCGTGAACGACCGGGAGTCCGCGGTCGAGTGCATCGAGGAGAACCGGATCCTGCGGAAGATCGCGCCCGGCTCGTTCGAGGAGAACGACGGTCTGTTCGTCGCGATCACCGACGAGGACATGGCGTACCTGCCCGGGTTCCTGGAAGGCTGCGCGGCGACCGGGATCCCCGCCCAGCAGCTGACCCCCGACGAGGCCCTGCGCCTGGAGCCGAACCTGAACCCCGTGCTGCGGGCGGCGGTCCGCGTGCCCGACGCGACGATGGACGCGATGCGGATGCCGCTACGGTTCTTCGCCACCGCCCGGGCCAACGGCGCCGAGCTGTTCAACTACGTCGACGTCGAGGGGCTGCACGTGGAGCAGGGAACGGTGACCGGCGCGGCGGTGCGCGACCTGGTGACCGGGCGGGCGGCCAGGATCGACGCCGACATCGTGGTGAACGCCACCGGCCCGTGGTCCGAGCAGGTCGCGCGCATGGCGGGGGTCGACGTGCCGATCCGTCCCTCTCCCGGGGTGATGCTGGCCGTGCGCGGACGGCTGTGCAACATGGTGATCAACCGGCTCCACGCCTCGGGCGACGGCGACATCATCGTGCCCCAGCGCGCCCTCTCGGTGGTGGGCACCAGCTCGTGGAGCGTCGAGGATCCCGACGACCTCGACGTGCCCGAGGACCACGTCCAGCGGATGGTGGAGGAAGGCTCGTTGCTGATCCCCGCCGTGCGGGAGGCGCCGTTCCGGTCGGCGTGGTCGGCCGCACGCCCCCTGATCGGCTCGAAGGACGAGGCCGCCGACTCGGGTCGCGAGCTCTCCCGCACCTTCAAGACGATCGACCACAAGATCGACGACGGGATCGAGGGGTTCGTCACGATCACCGGCGGGAAGGGCACCACGCTGCGCGGCATGGCCGAGATCTGCGCCGACGCGATCTGCGGCAAGCTCGGGATCGAGGCGGCGTGCTCCACGCGCGAGACCGTGCTGCTCCCCCACGAGGCGGCGTTCGCGGCGGGGGCGGTGGCGTGAGCGCGCCCGCGGCCACGCGCCGGCTCCGCGTCTTCCGGTTCAAGCGCGGCGACGACGGCTCCCGCTACGACGAGTTCGACGTGCCCGTGAACCCGCGCACCACGGTGCTCGAGGCGCTCCGCTGGATCCAGCTGCGGCAGGACCCCACGCTGGCGCTCCGGCATTCGTGCTTCCACGCGTCGTGCGGCACGTGCGGCGTGCGCGTGAACGGGCGCGAGGAGCTCGGGTGCGTGACGGCCCTCGCCGACGTCGCGGGCGAACCGGTGACCGTCGAGCCGCTCGCGAACCTGCCGGTCCTGAACGACCTGGTGCCCGACATCGCGGCGTTCATGGAACGGTTCCCGGCGCCGCACCCCTACGTGCGCGAGAGCGAGTTCCTGGCCGAGGCGAACACGCCCGACGACGTCGAGGACTACGCGCGGTTCGAGGATTGCATCGAGTGCGGGATCTGCCTGTCGGCGTGCCCGGTGGCGGCCACCGACGACACCTACGTGGGCCCCGCGGCCCTCGCTTACGCCCAGCGGATGCTCGAGGAGGCGCGCGGCGCCGACCGCGAGGCGCTCCTAGACTGGGCCGACAGCGAGACCGGCGCCTGGCGCTGTCACGCATCGTTCGAATGCACCGAGGCCTGCCCCTCGAACGTCCGCCCGGCGCAGCGGATCATGTTGCTCCGCAAGGAGCTGGGCAACCGCGGGAAGGGGGCGCCGTGAACGTGCGCCGCGGCACCGATCCCGGCCTGGACGACATCCGGGGGGCGCGCGACGAACGGGGGCCGGTCCCCCGCAAGGGCGCGGGACCGGTGGCGTGGTTCGACATCCGGCGCCGCGGGCTGGGGCACTTCGCGTTCTCGCTGAACCGCATCACGGGGCTCGGCTTGGTCTTCTACCTCTACCTGCACCTGGCCGTGCTCTCCACGCTGCTGCGTGGCGCCTCGGCGTGGGAGTCGTTCCTGGGGATCGCGGCCGGGAAGTTCTTCCTGTTCCTGGACGTGGTGCTGATCTTCGGGCTGCTCGCGCACGGCCTGAACGGCCTGCGGCTCGCGTTGATCGGCAGCGGGCGCGCGGTCGATCACCAGAAGGCCCTCTACCGCTCGATCCAGGTGATCGGGACGATCCTGCTGCTCGGCGCCGCCCTGCGTCTGATGGGGAGCGACTGATGGCGTCGAGGACCGACGAGCGCCCGGTGGCCGTCTCCCGCTCCCGCTCGTGGGCATGGACCGCCGGCAGCGGCGTGGCCCTGCTCGCGCTGGTGACGATCCACATGGTGGCCCACCACTTCGTCGTTCGCTCGATCGGGGGCCTTCGCTCCTATCGGGACGTGCTGGCCTACGTCGGGAACCCGGTGATCTTCGTGATCGAGTCGCTGTTCCTCGTGGTGGTCACGATCCACGCGATGTTCGGCCTCCGCTCGGTGCTCTTCGACTTCGGGCTCACGGAGCGAACCAAGCGCCTGGTCGACCGGGGGCTCCAGGTGCTGGGCGCCCTCACGATGGCCTACGGGTTCGTGCTGCTCGGCGTGCTGGCCTCGAGGGCCTGAAGGGGCATCCGCGTGGTCGGCATCGTTATCGTCTCGCACAGCTACCGCATCGCCGAAGGGGTCGCCGAGCTCGCGCGCGAGATGGGCGGACCCGACGTGAAGCTCGAGACCGCGGGCGGGCTCGACACGCCCGGGCACCCGGTCGGGACCGACGCCGTGCTCGTGATGGCGGCGGTCGAGCGCGCGTGGTCGGCCGACGGCGTGCTCGTGCTGATGGATCTGGGCAGCGCCGTGCTCTCGGCCGAGATGGCGCTGGACCTGCTGCCCGAGGAGACCCGCGCGGGCGTGCTGTTGTGCGAGGCGCCGCTCGTGGAGGGCGCCGTGGCGGCCGCGGTCACGGCGAAGATGGGCGGCTCGCTCGAGGCGGTCGCCGCCGAGGCCCGCGGCGGTCTGGCCGGCAAGATCGCGCACCTCGGGGCGCCCGACGGCGTCGGCGAGGACCCGGGTTCCGACGGCCTCGGCGACGACGCACGCACCGCCCGCCTCACGATCCGGAACCCCCACGGCCTGCACGCGCGGCCCGCGGCGCGGTTCGTGCAGACCGCCTCGGCGTTCGACGCGACGATCCGGGTGCGGAACCTGACGACCGGGCGCGGCCCCGCCGACGCCGCCAGCCTGAACGCGATCGCGACCCTGGGCGCCGCGGCGGGCCACGAGCTCGAGGTGGCCGCGAGCGGGCCTCAGGCCGCCGAGGCGCTCGCCGCGATCGAGGCGCTCGCGGCACGCGACTTCGACGAGGTGGCCGCGAGCCCGGAGGTGCCCTCGTTCCCGATGTCGGGCCTGGCGCCCGAGGGTGTCCTGCGCGGGTTCGCGGCCTCGCCGGGGATCGCGATCGGGGCCGTGCGCCGGTGCCACGTGCCGCCGCTCGCGATCGACCGCGACGACGCCGACGACCCCGGTGCCGAGATCGAGGCACTCGACGCCGCGCTGGCGGCCACCGCTGAGGCGGTGCATGCGCAGCGCGACGCCGTCGCCGCGCGTGCGGGCGAGACCGAGGCGGGCATCTTCGACGCGCACCTACTGTTCCTGCGCGACGACGCCCTCCTGGCGCCGGCGAGGCGCTCGATCCACGCCGAGGGCCGCTCGGCCGCGCGGGCCTGGCGCGACGCGATCGACCACACCGCCGCCGCCTGGGACGGCCTCGAGGACGAGTACCTGCGCGCGCGTGCCGACGACCTGCGGAGCGTGGGCGCGCAGGTGCTCGCGCGGCTGCTGGGCGTCGCGCAGCCGCACGCGCGGATCGACGAGCCAGGCGTGCTCGTGGCCGCCGACCTCACCCCCGCCGATACCGCGGGGCTCGACCCCGCGCTGGTGCGGGGCATCGCGACCGCGCGCGGCGGGCCTACCTCCCACGCGGCGGTGCTGGCCCGGGCGCTGGGGATCCCCGCGGTGGTCGGGCTGGGCGACGCCGCCCTCGAGCTCGCGGAAGGATCTACCGTGGCCGTCGACGGGCGTTCCGGCGACCTGTACGTGGATCCCTCCCCGGCCGACGTCGCACGGCTCGAGGAGGAGGCCGCCGCCCTCGCGGCGGCTCGCGCGCGCGCACGCGAGAGCGCGCACGGCGCCGCGGTCACGCGCGACGGCATCGTCGTGGAGGTGGCCGCGAACGTGGGCGCCCCGGCGGAGGTTCCCGCCGCGGTGGAGGCGGGCGCCGACGGCGTGGGGCTGTTCCGCACCGAGTTCCTGTTCATGGGCCGCGACCGGATGCCCGACGAGGACGAGCAGGAGGCCGCATACCGCGCGGCGGCCGAGGCGCTCGCCGGCCGGCCCCTGCTGATCCGCACGCTCGACGCCGGCGCCGACAAGCCGCTCCCCTACCTCGGGCAGCCGCACGAGGAGAACCCGTTCCTGGGGGTGCGCGGGGTGCGGCTCGGGCTCGCGCGGCCCGAGCTGCTCGAGGCGCAGCTGCGCGCGATCGTGCGCGTGGCGGCCGACCACCCGGTGCGCGTGATGTTCCCGATGGTCGCGACGCGCGACGAGCTGCGGCGCGCGCGCGAGGTGCTCGAGCGGGCCCGCGCCGCGGCCGACGCTCGCCTCGAGGTGGGGATCATGATCGAGGTGCCCGCCGCCGCGCTGACCGCGCACGCGCTCGCCGCCGAGTGCGACTTCTTCTCGATCGGGACGAACGACCTGACGCAGTACGCGCTCGCCGCCGACCGGGGGAACGAGCGGGTCGCCGAACTCACCGACGCGCTGCATCCGGCGGTGCTCTCCCTGATCCACGCCGCGGTCGCGGGTGCGCGCGCGCACGGGCGCTGGGTGGGCGTGTGCGGCGAGCTCGCGGGCGACGCCGCGGCCACCCCGCTCTTGATCGGCCTGGGGGTGCGCGAGCTCTCGATGAGCGCGCCGGCGATCGCGGGCGTCAAGCAGGCCGTGCGCGCGACCGACGCCGACGCGGCAGCCGCCCTGGCCGAGCGCGCCCGTACCTGCGCGGACGCGGCCGAGGTGCGCGCGCTGCTCGCGGCGCCCTGACCGGCGACGGGAAGCGCGCCGCCGCTCCAAGGAAGGCCCACTGTTACGATGCCCGCTACGCGATGACGACCGCCGACGACCGTGCCGCGGCCTTCCTCACCGCCATCACCTACCTCCGGATCGCGCTCACCCCGGTGGTCATGGCGCTGGTGATCGCCGATACCGACCCCAGCTGGGCCCGCCCCGCGGCGGCGCTTCTCTTCGCGTTCGCCGCCGCGACCGACTTCTTCGACGGACGCCTCGCACGACGCTGGAAGAAGACGTCGGCGCTCGGGAACTTCCTCGATACCACGGCCGACAAGCTGCTGGTGTCGGGCGTGCTGCTGGCGCTCGTCGACGTGGGCCACGTGTCGGCTTGGGTCGCGTTCGTGATCGTCGGCCGTGAACTGATCATCATGGGGCTGCGCGGAGTGATCAGCGTCAGCGACGGCACCGCCATGGCGCCGTCGATCTGGGGCAAGTTGAAGGCCAACGTCCAGTTCCTTGCGATCGTGCTCGCGATCTGGTGGCCCGCCGTCACGATCGGAGGGAGCGCGATCGCCGACCTCGCGATGTGGATCGCGGCCGCCGTCACGGTCGCGTCGGCCGTCGAGTACCTGGCGCGGTTCCGCGGTCTGCTGACGCGGCGTGACGCCGGCGCGCCCGGGGTGTGATCGGGTGACCGCGCCGCCGACCCCCGCCGCCGACACGGTCTTCGTCACGGGTGGGTCCGGGTTCGTGGGGGGCGCGGTCGTGCGCCGGCTCGTGGGCGAGGGCCGGCACGTGCGCGCGCTCGCCCGGAGCGACGACGCCGCGGCCGCCGTCGAGGACGCGGGCGCCGAGATCGTGCGCGGCGCCCTCGAGAGCTCGTCGACGCTCCTGGCGGGGATGCGCGGCTGCGCCACGGTGTTCCACGTCGCCGGCGTGAACGCCACCTGCGTCCGCGACCGTTCGGCGATGCTGCACGCGAACATCGACGGCGTCGCGAGCGTGCTGCGCGCCGCCGTCTCGGCAGGCGTGCGCCGCGTGATATTCACCTCGTCGGCCGCCACGATCGGCGAGCCCGGCGGGGTCCTCGCCCGAGAGGACACCCCGCACCGGGGCTGGTTCCTCTCCGACTACGAACGCTCGAAGTTCCTGGGCGAACGCCGCGCCCTCGAGCTCGCGAAGACGCTGGGGGTCGAGCTGGTGTGCGTGAACCCGTCGTCGGTGCAGGGACCCGGGCGGGTGGGCGGTTCGGCGCGGCTGCTGATCGACCTCGTGAACGGCAAGCTGCCGATCCTGGTCGACACGCATCTGTCCGTGGTCGACGTCGCCGACTGCACGCAGGCGCACCTGCTCGCCGAGACGCACGGCGTGCCCGGCCGCCGCTACCTCGTGAGCGGTGCCACCCTCACGACCGCGGAGGCGGTCTCGCTCCTGCGCGAGGCCTGCGGTCACCCGAAACGGGTCCGGTACGCGCCGCGCTCGATCGTGACGTTCGCCGGCGCGGTGGGCGGCACACTCGGCACGTTGACACGCCGGCAGTTCCCCATGTGCCCCGAGGTGGCGCGCACCCTGCTGCACGGACACCGCTACGACGGCTCGCTGGCCGAGCGCGAGCTCGGACTCACGTACACCCCGATCGAGGACACCGTGCGCGCGACCCTGGCCTGGTACGCCGAGCGCGACCTCGCACCCGCGCTGACCGCTCAGCCCTCGCCGTAGGATGAGGCAGCGCCGCGGAGCGGCGCGCCGACCACGGGGAGGACCACGATGACCGAGCGCCCGGATCGCAACATCGCGATGGAACTCGTCCGCGTCACCGAGGCGGCGGCGCTGGCCGCGGGCCGATGGATCGGGCGGGGCCAGAAGGAGCTGGCCGACGGTGCGGCCGTCGACGCGATGCGGCTGATGATCGACAGCGTCTCGATGAACGGGGTCGTCGTGATCGGCGAGGGCGAGAAGGACGAGGCGCCCATGCTCTTCAACGGCGAGGAGGTCGGCAACGGCGAGGGGCCCGGCACCGACGTCGCCGTGGACCCGATCGACGGCACGACGCTCACGGCCGTCGGCCAGGCGAACGCCCTCGCGGTGATCGCGCTCGCGGAGCGGGGCACGATGTTCTTCCCGGGCGCGGCCGTCTACATGGAGAAGGTCGCGACTGGGCCGGAGGCCGCCCACGCGATCGACATCACCCTACCGCCCGACGAGAACGTGCGCCGGGTCGCCAAGGCCAAAGGCCTGCGCCCCGAGGAGATCACGGTCGAGGTCCTGGATCGTCCGCGGCACGCGGCGATCATCGAGTCGATCCGCACGACGGGCGCCCGCATCTTCTTGATCAGCGACGGCGACGTCGCGGGAGCGATCTCGGCCGCGACCCCGCGCTCGGGCGTGGACATGCTCTACGGGATCGGCGGCACGCCCGAGGGCGTCATCGCGGCCGCCGCATTGAAATGTCTCGGCGGGGCGATGCAGGGCAAGCTCTACCCACGCAACGACGAGGAGCGCCAATCGCTGATCGACGACGGCTACGATCTCGACGCGGTGCTCACCACCGACGATCTGGTCAGCGGGGAGCACGTGTTCTTCGCCGCCACGGGCATCACCGACGGGAACCTCCTGCGGGGCGTGCGGTATTGGCCCGACGGCGCGTCCACCTATTCGATGGTGATGCGGTCCCGTTCGGGAACCGTTCGTTGGGTGGAGGCCGAGCACAAGTTCGAGAAACTCGAGCGATTCTCCGCGATCGAATACCGCCGCTGACGACGCGGATGTTGGGATCGATCCGATTTGCACTAGGCTACGCGCCATCGACCGATGAGCGAGCAGAGGCGCGCCCGGGACGTCGACCGTCGAAAGGCACAGGGAATGGCCGAGAAGACGATCCTGGTGTGTGACGCCTGCGGCAAGCCTGCCGCCGAAACCGTCACGATGAAGACCAGCCGCGGCAACTTCGTCAAGGACCTCTGCAGCACGCACGTCGGCGAGCTCGTCGCGGGCGCGCGCAAGCCGCGCCCGGGACGCCGCAAGGGCGCCACGGTGGCCGCTCGACCCAAGGCCGCCGGACGGCCCAAGGCCGCCGCCGCCAAGGCATCGGGAGCCGCCCCGAAAAAGCGCGGGCGCCCGCGCAAGAACCCCGCGAGCTAAGCGTCCGTGTCGCGCGCGAGATCCCGCGCGAAGACGCCTTTCTCGACGCGCGTGATCTCGCCGGACGCCGCCAGCTCGCGGAGTCCGGCGAGCATCGCGCCGCGCACGTCGGGCGTCGAGAACGGGTCGAGATAGCCGGCCCGCAGCGCGCGATCCAGCACGACGGTCCAGTGCAGCGGCTCCTCCGACGCGCGCAGCACCGCGAGGGCCGCCTCGCGCGGTGTCATCGGCCCGATGCTCGCAGCGGCCCCAGGACCCGCTCGGCGAACACCTCGAAGCGTTCGGGCTCGGGCACCGCGAACGGCAGGACCCACGGCGCGATCACGATCTCTTCGACGCCGAGTGCCTCGAACGCCGCGATCCGCTCGCGCACCTGGTCGGGCGTGCCCGAGAGCGTGTCCGCGCACCACGACGAGTAGGTCTCACGATCCATCGCGCCGCCGGGCATCGCCGCTCGGCCCCGCTCGAAGGCCGCCCGGGCGTCGGCCTCGTCCTCACCCACGATCGCATAGAGCCCGATCGTGCGCCGGAAGGTTGCGGGATCGCGGCCCGCCTCGGTGCACGCGGACTCGATCGCGCCGGAGCGGTCCGCGTACCACGACGGCGTCACGCGCCACACCATGTTCCAGCCGGCCGCGTACCGGGCGGCGAGCCCGAGCAGTCGCGGTCCGCCCTTGCCACCCACCCACAGCGGGATCGGCCGCTGGACCGGCGAGG
>JANLXF010000280.1:0-7528 GCA_031364965.1 Actinomycetes bacterium
CCTCGATGAGTTCGCTGAGGATGTCGATGGAGGTGGCGCCCTCACCACGATGGGCCGCGCGCGAGCCGAGCGCCTGTACGAGAACGTCTTCGTGGAGTACGGCGACGACTCGGTGGCACAGCTCGGCGGCGTGCACGTCGCGTGCGAGCAGTCCTCGCAGCTGCTGGCCAAGGCGCTCGAGTGGGGGCGCCTGGCCGCCTACCTCGAGCAGTCGACGCGGTACATGCGCTACGACGACCAGCCCGGCGGCCGCTGGCGGGCCACCGTGCCGCCCGAGCTCGAGGGCTCGCCGCTCGCCGATCGGTACGCGGCATTCCTCGACGAAGTCTTCGGCCTGTACGGGCAGATGTACGGCACGATGGAGACCTACTTCAAGGAGCGGTTCCCCAAGGAAGAGGGCGACAGCGACTTCGTGTATCGCCAGACGATCCTGGCGAAAACCTGCGACACCCTGCGGGTGCTGCTGCCGGCCGGGACGCGTTCGAACCTGGGGATCTACGCGACCGGGCAGTCGTACGAGCAGTTGCTGATGCGGCTGGCGGTGCACCCGCTCGGCGAGATGCGCGAGTACGGCGAGCTGCTGAAGACCGAGCTGAACAAGGTGATCCCCGAGTTCCTGAAGCGCGTCGACGTCGCCGAGCGCGGCGTCGCCTGGGGCCACTACTGGCAGGCGAACCGCGAGCGCGTCGAGGAGCTCACCGGCCGCGTGCTGAAGGGCGTCGACACCGAGCCCCGCGAGGAGGTCACGCTCGTCGACTGGGACCCCGAGGGAGAGCTGAAGATCGCCGCCGCCGTCCTGTACGCGTCCTCGGGTCTGCCCGACGACCAGCTGCACGCGATCGTCCGGACCATGACCGCCGCCGAGCGCGAGGAGCTCCTGATCGCGAGCGCGGGCGACCGGGGGAACCGGCGACACAAGCCCGGCCGTGCTTGGGAGCGCACGCAATACCGGTTCGACGTGTTGTGCGACTTCGGGGCGTTCCGCGATCTGCAGCGGCACCGTCCGCTCACGATCGAATGGCAGCGCCTGACCACCGCGCACAGCTATGAGACCCCGTCGCAGATCGATGAGGCCGGCCTCCGCGGCCAGTGGGACCGCGTGATGGCGGCGAGCGCCGAGATGGAAGCAGCGCTGCTCGACGCCGGCCACGTGGAGGCGGCCCAGTACGCGGTCGCGATGGCGTTCCGGATCCGGTTCGTGATGCAGATGACCGCGCGCGAGGCGATGCACCTGACCGAGCTCAGGTCCCAGCCGGCGGGTCATCCCGTGTACCGGCGCGTGGCGCAGTCGATGCATCGGCTGATCGGCGAGCAGGCCGGTCATCACGCGATCGCGGGGGCCTTCACGCACATGAGCTACGCCGACGTCGATCTCGAGCGCCTGGACGCCGAGCGGCGGACGGAGCGCAAGCGCCAGACCCTGCAGACGCCCGGCGGCTGATGAGCGGGGGGCGCGCCGCGCGTGAGCCCGGCGTATTGGAAGCGGTCGCACGCGGCGGAGCGATCGAGCACCTGGAGGTCCGCGGGGTGGCAGATGCCACGACCGGGGCGCCGCTCGCAGCCGACTCGATCTTCTACGTCGGTTCGATCGCGAAGCAGTTCGTGGCGGCGTGTCTCGCGTTGCTCGAGCACGACGGCCGACTCGATCTGCGCGAGCCGGTCGCACGGTTCGTGCCGGGGCTTCCCGCCTGGGGCGGCCACGTCACGATCCGCCACCTCGTGCACCACACCGGCGGTGTGCGGGAACGCGCCCGCGAGGGCCCGGGCGTCCCGGTCGACGGTGTGCCGGCGTGGGGGAACCGGGAGCTGCTCGACGTGCTGCGCGCCGTCGAGGAGCTCGACTTCGAGCCCGGATCCCGCTACGGCTATTCGAACCGCGGGTACCTGCTCCTGGCGGAGGTCGTGGTCGCGGCCAGCGACACCTCGCTCGCGACCTTCGCAGCCGAACGGATCTTCGATCCGCTGGGCATGCGGGACACCGCCTTCCGCGAGGCTCCCACGGACCTGCCCGGGCGCGCGGCTCGGGGTCACTTCCAGGCCGACGACGGCGCGATCCACGTCGAGCCAGCGCGCTTCCACGCGGTCGGCGCGGGCGGGTTGTGGACCACCGCCGCCGACCTCGCGGCATGGAGCGCGAACCTCGGAGCGGATCGCCTCACGGGCGGTTGGCTCTCGGATCGCCTCATGACGCGCGGCGCCCTCGACGACGGGACGCCGATCCACTACGCCTGGGGCCTCTCGGTGCGCACGCACCGCGGGCTGCCGATCGTGAGCCACGGCGGCAACTTCCCGGGCTGGGAGGCGAAGATGGTGCGGTTCCCGACCGAGGACCTGACCGTCATCGTGCTCGCGAACCGCGAGGATCTCGACGTCTCGGCGAGCGCGTTCCGGCTTGCCGACGAGGTGCTCGGCGACCACCTCGATGCAGCCGCGCCGCACGCAGACCACACGTTCGACGGCGTCTGAGCCGCGCCCGTGAACCGCCCTGACCAGCGGGAACCTCGAAAACCCGCGCGGTTGCAAGGGTTTCCCTCGGATCTGGGGTAGGCTCCCCCGCAATCAGACACCTGGGGAGGTGCAGTAGTGAACAAGACCGAGCTCATCGATGCGATCGCTGATCGCACGGGCGTGGCCAAGTCGACGGTTGACGCCGTCATCAAGGGCATGACCGACACGATCGAGGACAACGTCGCCACGGGCGACAAGATCTCGATCCCCGGCTTCGCTTCGTTCCAGAAGGTGAAGCGCGCCGCCCGCACGGGCCGTAACCCGCGTACGGGCGAGACGATCCAGATCCCGGCATCGGCGACCGTGAAGGTCACCGCCGGCGCGCGCCTGAAGGGCAGCGTCTCCGGGAAGAAGTAGCTCCCCCCGCTCATCGAGCGTGACGAAGGGTCCGGCCCCCGTGCCGGGCCTTTCGTGCGTCCCGGAGCCCGCGGGGCCGATGTGAGGTCGTTTCGGTACCCTGGAACCCTCCCATGGACCGCGAAACCACGCTCCTGCTCGCACTCGCCATGCTCGTCGCCTCCGCCCTGGCGGTGGGTGTCAGCGGGTTCGCGCTGTTCACCCGCGACCGGCGCTTGGTACGCGCAGCGGCCGCGGCGAGCGACCGCGGATCCCATCCCGAGGGCCACGAGGAGCCCTGACGTGCTCGAGTTCCTCGACCTGCGCGAGCGGGGCGAGCGTCTCGAAGCCACCAGGCTCGAGATCGACCCCACCGTCGCGGATACCGTCACCCGCATCCTCCAACGCGTCTTCGTCGAAGGCGACGAGGTCCTGGTCGAGCTCGCCCACCGCTTCGACGGCGCCGAGATCACCGAGATCTTGGTCACCGACGACGAGATGGCGGCGGGCGAGCGGGACACACCGCCGGAGCTGCGAACCGCGCTCGACGAGCTGATCGAGCGGCTCCGCGATCTCGCCTCGCGGCAGATCCCCGCCGAGTGGTGGACCGAGCGTGACGGCGTCCGGTTCGGCGAGATCGTCCGGCCACTGGAGTCGGTGGGGTGCTACGTGCCCGGCGGCCGCGCCGTCTACCCGTCGTCGGTCTGCATGACGGTCGTGCCGGCGGTGGTCGCGGGCGTCGGCGAGATCGTGCTGTGCACGCCTCCGCAGACCGACGGGTCGATCCCCGCGGCCGTGCTGTACGCGGCCTCGCGCGCCGGTGCCACCTTCGTCGCCAAGACCGGCGGAGCACAGGCGGTGGGGGCGATGGCCTACGGCACGGAGTCGATCCCGCGCGTGGACCGCATCGTCGGCCCCGGCAACGCCTACGTGACCGAGGCAAAGCGCCAGGTGGCCGGCTTCGTGGGCATCGACGGCCTCGCCGGACCCAGCGAGCTCGCGATCGTTGCCGACGACACGGTCGACGCCCACATGGCGGCGCTCGATCTGATCGCGCAGGCCGAACACGACCCCGAGGCGCGCACGTTCTTCGTGACGACCTCGGCCGACCTGATCGGGCGGGTCGGCGAGGCGCTCGAGGCCGCCCTGAAGAAGGCCGGTCGTCGCGACATCGTCGACGCGGCGCTCCGCTACACGCGTGCGGTCGTCGTCCGCGATCTCGACCAGGCCGCCGACGTCGTGAACGACTTGGCCGCCGAGCACCTGCAGATCCTGCTCCCCGAGGCCGACGCGTTCCTCGCGAAGGTGCGCAACGCCGGCGCGATCTTCCTGGGCCACTGGACCGCGGTGCCGTTCGGCGACTACGGCGTCGCCTCGAACCACGTGCTGCCCACCGCCGGCACGGCGCGCTTCTCCAGCGGGTTGCGCGCGGCCGACTACGTCACCGTCACCTCCGTCGTCGAGATGACCGGTGCGGCCGCATCCCGCTTCGCGCCCGGCGCGTCGGCGATCGCGTTCGCCGAGGGACTGGTGGGACACGCGAAAGCCATGAACGCGCGGGCGACGGAGCACCGCGACGGGGCGGAGGGATGACCCCCGCGGCCACGCCGCGCGGCGGCGTCCGCGACGTGGAGCCGTACGTCTCCCCGCAGCTTGAGGTCGCCGCGCGTCTCAACACGAACGAATGCCCGCACCCGCTGCCCGAGGGGTTCAGCCAGGAGCTGGCGCGCGCGATCGGCGACCTGCCGCTCCACCGGTATCCCGACGGCCAGGCGACACGCCTGCGCGAGGACCTCGCGGCACACCTGGCTCATCCCGTCGAGGGCACATGGGTCGCGAATGGCTCGAACGAAGTGCTCACCGAGCTGTTGCTGGCCTACGGCGGCCCCGGTCGCACCGCCGCGATCTTCGAGCCCACGTACCTGCTGCACTCGCGGCTGTGCTGGCTCACGCACACCGACGTCGCGAGCCACCGACTCGAGGACCCGTTCGTGCTCACCCCGGACGTCGTCGACCGGGCGCTCGCGGGATCGCCCGATGTCGTGTTCGTCTGCTCGCCCAACAACCCGACCGGCACCGCCCAGCCGATCGATACGATCGCGCACCTGGCCGGGTCGACCGGCGCGCTGGTGGTCGTGGACGAAGCCTATGTCGAGTTCGGCGGCGAAAGCGCGGTGAAGCTCGTGGCCGACCACCCGAACCTGGCCGTGGTGCGCACGTTCTCGAAGGCGTTCGCGATGGCGGGCGCGCGGGTCGGGTACGTCCTCACGAGCCCCGAGGTGGTCGAGGACCTCCAGCGCGTTCGCCTGCCCTACCACCTGTCCTCCCTCGCCCAGGCAGCCGGGATCGTTGCGCTCCGCCACGCCGGCGAAGCGATGTCGATCCTGGACGCGATCCGCACGCAGCGTGACCGCATCATCGAGGCGCTCACTTCGGTTGACGGCATGACCGTGTATCCCTCCGACGCGAACTTCGTGCTGTTCGTGCCGCCCGAGGGCCACGACGCGAGGCAGGTCTGGCAGGGGTTGCTCGACCGCAGCGTGCTCGTGCGCGACCTCACCGCGGTGGTGCCGAACGCGCTCCGGGTCACCGCGGGCGCCGAACACGAGATCGACCTGTTCCTCACCAGCCTGCAGGAAGTGCTCGCGTCATGACGGCTCCGCGCGCCGCCACTGTGACCCGAACGACGAAGGAGACCGACCTCCGGGTCGAGCTGACCATCGACGGGTCCGGACGATCCACTGCCGCCACCGGCATGCCGTTCTTCGACCACATGCTGCAGCAGCTGGGCAAGCACGCGGGGTGGGACCTCGACGTCGCGTGCACGGGCGACCTGCAGGTCGACGGCCATCACACCGTCGAGGACTGCGGGCTCGGGATCGGTCAGGCGCTCGCCGAGGCGCTCGGCGACAAGGCCGGGATCCGGCGGTTCGCCTCGATCGTCGTGCCGCTCGACGAGGCGGCCGTCGAGGTCGTGCTGGACCTGGCGGGCCGCAACTTCGTGATCCACGAGGTCCCCGTGCCCTACGAGACGATCGACGGGTTCGACACGGGCCTCCTCGAGGACTTCGTGCGCGCGTTCGCCCAGGCCGCGAACCTCACGATCCACGTGCGCCTGCGCTCGGGGCGCTCCCCCCACCACATCTGCGAGGCCGAGTTCAAGGCGATCGCGAAGGCGCTCGGCGACGCGTGCGCCCCGACCGGTCGTGGCGACATCCCCTCGACGAAGGGCACTCTGTGACGATCGCGATCCTCGACTACGGGTCGGGGAACCTGCACTCGGTCTCACGCGCGCTGGCCCACGTCGGAGGCGAACCGATCGTGACCGCGGCACCGGCGGAGGTCGCGACCGCCGACGCGCTCGTGATCCCTGGCGTGGGTCACTTCGGCGCGTGCATGCGCGCGATCTGCCATCACGGGCTCGACGCCGCGATCCTCCGGTTCCGCGAGAGCGGGCGCGCGGTGTTCGGCGTGTGCGTGGGGATGCAGGTCCTCTTCGACGGGAGCGACGAGGATCCCGAGGAAGGGCTCGGCGTGCTGAAAGGACGGGTGCGCCGCCTGCCCCGCGACGTGAAGGTCCCGCACATGGGCTGGAACACGGTGACCTGGGCGCGCGAGCATGCCTACACCGAGGACCTGCCCGAGGACGCTCGGTTCTACTTCGTCCACTCGTTCGCGCCCGACCCGGGCGAGGACACCGTGGGCATCACCGAGCACGGGCGCCCCTTCGCGGCCGCCGTCGCCCGCGACAACGTGTTCTCGACGCAGTTCCATCCCGAGAAGTCCGGCGAAGCCGGGCTCGCCCTGTACGAACGATTCGTGAAGGCGGTGGCCGACCAATGATCGTGATCCCTGCGATCGACCTGCGAGGCGGGCGCGCGGTGCGCCTGCTCCGCGGCAATCCCCAGGACGAGACCTCCTATGCCGACGACCCGGTCGCCGTGGCCGAACGGTTCCAGGAAGAGGGCGCCCGCCGGCTGCACATCGTTGACCTCGACGCGGCGCTCGAAGAGGGCGATAACCGCGAGGCGATCCGCGCCATCTGCCACGCGGTCGTGATCCCCGTACAGGTCGGCGGCGGGCTTCGTTCCCTCGGAGCGATCGGGGAGATCATCGGCGACGGCGCGGCGCGGGCGATCTTGGGCACCCAGGCCGCGCTCGACCATGAGTTCGTGGCGCGCGCCGTCGAGGAGTTCGCCGAGCGCGTCGTCGTCGCGGTCGACGTGCGTGGCGGCCGCGTGATGGTGCGCGGCTGGCAAGAGGAAGGCCCCAAGCTCGAGGAGACGATCGCGGCGCTCGACGATGCGGGCACGCCCCGCTACCTCGTGACCTCGATCGCGCGAGACGGCACGCTCGACGGCCCGGATCTTCGTCTGTACACCCACGTGCTCAAGCTCACCGAGACACCGCTGATCGCGAGCGGTGGCGTCCGCGACGCGGACGACATCTGGGCGCTCCGCGACATGGGGTGCGAGGCGGCCGTCACCGGCAAGGCCCTCTACGAGAAGACCTTGAAGCTCTCGCAGGTCATCCGGGGTTGACGAGGTGCTCGCGAAGCGACTGATCCCGTGTCTGGACGTCGACGGCGGCCGGGTGGTCAAGGGCACGAAGTTCCAGGACATGCGCGATGCGGGCGATCCGGTCGAGATGGCCGCGCACTACGACCGCGAGGGTGCCGACGAGC
>JANLXF010000072.1:0-1794 GCA_031364965.1 Actinomycetes bacterium
TCTAAAGAATAAATTAGGCTCAACTTCTTGAGATACCATAACAGTATTTCTAGAAAGAGTCATTGGTTTAGATTCTCTAATTACAATCCTTCCGCCAAGATTTAATGATAAATCGGTATCACCAACAAAATCAGGATGATCTACGCCTTCTCGCGTGACGGCGCGCTCCCGGGCTCGAAGCACTGGCACAAGATCAACAAGCGCACCCGGACACCCACCAACGGCATATGGCTCGCCGTGACCCTGTCGTGGCTGCTGGTCGCGCCGGCGTACTGGCGCGGCAGTGTCGTGGCGTACTTCGCGGTGACCTCGATCGCGGTCATCGGGCTCTACATCGCGTACGTGCTGCCGACGTTCCTTCGGCTTCGGGCCGGCAGCAATTTCACGCCGGGCCCCTGGAACCTCGGCAAGTGGTCGCGGCTCGTGGGCACGATCGCGGTGGTCTGGGTCGCGTTCATCTGCGTGATCCTCATGATGCCGCAGTTCAGCCCCGGTGGTCTCGGGATCAAGACGATCGATGCCCTCAACTACGCCCCGATCGCGGTAGGCATCGTGATGGGATTCGCGGGTATCTGGTGGGTGGTATCGGCTCGCAAGTGGTTCAAGGGCCCGAAGGTCATGGGCACGGCCGAGGAGCTCGCCGAGATCGAGCGCGATCTCGAGGTCGTCTGAGGGGAACGAGCGCGTTGCGGGCGCGGTGGACCGACGGTCCCCGCGCCCGACGCGTGCCCGGCGAGGAGGAACGATGGAACGTCAGGGCATGTTGACCGCCGCGGAGCTCGAGGAGTTCGGCCGCGCCGGCGAGATCGACACCGTGCTGTGCATGTTCACCGACATGCAGGGACGGTTCATGGGCAAGCGCGTGCTGCCCGACTTCTTCCTGGAGGAGATCTTGGGCGAGGAGGGGCTGCACGCCTGCCTCTACCTGCTGGCGGTCGACATGGAGATGGAGCCGCTCCCCGGCTACGAGTACGCGAGCTGGGAGACCGGCTACGGCGACTTCCGCATGGTCCCCGACATGGCCACGCTCCGCCTGTGTCCCTGGCTCGAGAAGACCGCCATGGTGATCTGCGACATCTACGAGGAAGACTCAGACGAGCCCGTTCGCGTGGCGCCGCGCCAGATCCTGAAGGACCAGCTCGCCAAGGCCGCTGAGATGGGCTTCACCGTGAAGACCGGGTCCGAGCTGGAGTTCTACCTGTTCAAGGACGGGTATGCCGAGCTCGCCGAGCGCGGCTACCGCGACGTGCACCCGTCGAGCAGCTACATCATGGATTACCACATCCTCCAGACCACCAAGGACGAGTGGATCATCCGCGAGATCCGCAACCACATGCGCGGTGCCGGCATCCCGATCGAGTTCTCGAAGGGTGAGTTCGGCAAGGGCCAGCACGAGATCAACATCACGTACTCCGACGCACTGTCGAACGCCGACCACCACTCGCTCTACAAGCACGGGGTCAAGGAGATCGCGGCGCTGAACGGCGTGTCCACCACGTTCATGGCGAAGTGGACGATGGACGAGGCGGGCTCGTCGTGCCACCTCCATTCCTCGATCTGGAACGCCGAGGGCACGAAGAGCCTCACCTGGAACGAGGACGGGGTCGGTCACATGAGCGACGAGTTCCGCTGGTACCTGGGCGGGCTCATGGCCACGGCTCGCGAAATGGCGTGGATGTACGCCCCCTTCGTGAACTCTTACAAGCGGTATCAGCTCGGCTCCTGGGCGCCGACCGCCATCGTGTGGAGCCGCGACAACCGGACGTGCGGCTACCGCACCGTCGGTGAGCACAC
>JANLXF010000132.1:0-1978 GCA_031364965.1 Actinomycetes bacterium
GACGCCGGGGATCTGGCGCACCAAGAGGGAATGCGTGGGGAGCTTCGATGAGTCCACGATCACCCGCGCGCCGGTGACGTCGGCGATCGCGCGATAGAGCCGGCCCAAGAGCTCGGCGTAGCGCATCACGTCCTCGTCGCCCACCGGCGCCGCGCGCGCGGTCAGGACCCGCGGGATCGAGCCCGCGCGATCGACCCTCGCGCGGAGGGCGGCCACCTCCGCGGCGTCCAGCCGGTCCCATCCGCCGAACGCGCGCTCGCCGATCCGGTTCCACAGCTCGCAGTCGTGGAATCGCTCCCCGCAGCCGCAGAGCCGGTCCTCGACCAGGCCGCGTTGCCACAGCTCGCGGAGCTCGCCGATCGAACACACGCCGGGGACCTGCCCGAGGAGCCGGTCCAACAGCGTGCTGCCGCTGCGCCCCCAACCCGTGATCGAGATCACGCGCACCGCCGGTTCCGCCGAGGCCTCGGCCCGGTCGGAGCCCGGCTCGAACAGCCGGTCGACGAGCCGGCCGAATCGTTCGGTCGCGGCGGCCGCGGGGGCGTGCCCCGCAAGATCGAGCCTGAACCCGTCGTCGCCTCCGAGCGCACGCTCGAGCAGTGCCGCGAGCTCATCGGCCGTCGACGCGAGGTGGACCTGCCCGGCCTGCGCCACGCGCGTCGCGAACCGCACCTGGTGGTCGTCGACGTGCTCGCCGAGACCGCTCTGTCGCGGGATGCAGATCGGCACCACGCCGGCCTCGCGCGCCCCCATGATGGTGCCCGGCCCGCCGTGACAGATGACGGCGACGGCCTCCGCCATCATCGCCTCCAGGTCGGCGACGGGCAGCAGATCGAGGCCCTCGGCGTGCACGGGGCGGCGGGAGGTGCCGTACTGGATCACGACGCGGGCACGGTGGGCGTTGGCGTCGGCCCAGTCGTCGACCCACGAGACGGCACGGTCGAACGGGTGGTGGTCGGTGCCCACCACGAGCATGACGAGCGGGAGCGGGGAAGAGGTCGCCATCATCGGCCTACAGGAGCGTGCCGATCAGCTCGGCCCGAGGGTAGAGGGCGCGCTGCTCCTCCCACTGCACGCAGAACAGATCGGTGATCGGGTAGCAGAGCCGGCCTGTGAGCGTGCGGGAGTCGATGCGGTCGTACACCTCGAGGTAGACGGTCTTGACTCGGTGCAGCTTGGCCATCACGAAGAACGGGAACGCCACGCCGGCGCCGTCCGAAACGACGACGTCGGGACGTTCGCGACGGATCGTCCGCCAACTGAGCCAGAGGTTGCGCACGGTGTTCTTCACGTTCCGTGTGGTGGGGTGATACGCCCAGATCACGCGCTCGTCGGCCAGGAGCGACACGGCGTCGCGGGTATCGAACGTCACCCAGAAGCGGTCGTGGGGCTCGTACCAGTCGCGGAGTCGCCACAGTTGTGCGAGGTGCCCCCCCGAGGAGCACACCAGCGCGATCTTCACGTCAGTACGCTCCGCGCTTGGAGACCAGAACGGGGATCGTCTTGGCCAAGATGTAGAGGTCGTAGGCCAGGGACCAGTTCTCGATGTAGAAGAGGTCGAGCCGCACGCAGTCCTCGAACGAGAGGTCGCTGCGCCCGCTGACCTGCCACAGACCGCTGATGCCCGGCGGGACCTCGAGCCGGTCGAACTGCCAGTCCTCGTACCGGGTGACCTCTTCGGGGAGCGGGGGCCGGGGGCCCACGAGGCTCATGTCGCCGATCACGACGTTCAGCAGCTGCGGCAGCTCGTCGAGGCTCACCTTGCGCAGGAACCGGCCCACCGCCGTCACGCGCGGGTCGTCCTTCAGCTTGAACATCAGTCCTTCGACGCCGTGCTGCTCCCGGAGCTCGTCCACCATGCGGTCGGCGCCGACCTGCATCGTGCGGAACTTCAGCATCGTGAACGGCCGCCCCCGGTGTCCGACACGCTTCTGACGGAAGAGGACGGGGCCGGGCGAGGTCAGCTTGACGGCGAGCG
>JANLXF010000181.1:0-3992 GCA_031364965.1 Actinomycetes bacterium
CCCTGCGTAGGCGAGACCGTCGTCCATCGCCTCGAGCAGTGCCCGCCAGAACGGCGTCCCGTGGAGCACCGAGGAGAGGTAGGCCGGATTGCCCCCCGAGAAGAACGCCACCGAGGCATCGTCGAGGGCCGCGACGACCTCGGACCGATACGCGTCCTCGCGCGTCTTCAGCGGCACGACCACTGCCTCGAGATCGTGCCGCTCGTAGTGCTCGAGGCCCTTGCGCGCCCACATGTCGAACACGTCGTCGCCTTCGGCGGCCGACGCGGTGGGCAGGATCAGGATCGGACCGTCACGCGCGCCATCGCGCCCCAGCAGCCATCGATCGATCGACTCGGTCCAGGGGTCGAACTCACCGGACCCGAGCAACGCGAAGGCCCGGGTCATGCCCGGAGCTCCGCGGGGCGGTTCGCGGCATCGAACGCGGCGCCGAACTCTGCCGCCACCTCGAGGACCGCGTCCATGTCGTCGGCCTCGGTACGGAAGTTCACGACGCAGGTTCGCAGCACGAACCGGCCATCGAGGATCGCGTTCGAGAAGAAGACCCGCCCGTCGAGCTGGACCTGCGTCATGACGTGCTGGTTCAGCGCCGACAGGTACGCCTCGCGCGCCTCGGGATCGGCCGCATCGTCGCGCAGTCCGGTCGGCACGTATCGGAAGCACGTGATCGAGAGCCCGACCGGGGTCATCAGCTCGAAGTCCTCCCGTGCGTCGACCCGGGCGCCGAGGTACCGGGCGAGCTCGGCGTCGTGCGAGATCCGCCGCCCGTAGGCGGTGCGACCGTGCGCGAGGAGCGACACCCACACCTTCAGGGCCCACGCGCTCCGGCTGAAGAGCGGCCCGTGCCGGCCGTAGTCGCTCCCGTGCCCGGTCGCGTCCTTGTCCTGCACCGTGTAGCTGGCGTACGCGTCGAACGACTCGCGGAGGTGCTCGAAGTCGCGCACCAGGACACAGCCCCCCGAGTGCGGGGTGTACAGCCACTTGTGCGGGTCGAACGCGATCGAATCCGCGCGCTCGATGCCCGAGAACATCGGTCGCAGGTCGTCGGCGAGGATCGCCGGCCCGCCGTAGGCCCCATCCACGTGGAACCACAGGTCTTCCTCGGTGCAGACGTCGGCGATCGCGTCCAAGGGGTCGACGACGCCCGTCGAGACGGTGCCGGCCGTGCCCACCACCGCGAACGGACGGATCCCGGCCTCGCGGTCGGCGGCGATCTGCGCGCGCAGGGCGTCGATCTTCATCCGGTAGCCCTCGACGGGGATGTGTCTGACGTTGCCCCACCCGATGCCCAGCATGTCGGCCGCGCGATCGCTCACGACGTGCGTCTCGCTCGACAGATACAGGCCGAGCGGCGGCCCCGCCGCGACGCCTTCGTTGCGGACGTCCCACCCGGCGCGGTGATCGCGAGCGGTCTTGAGGGCGATGAAGTTCGCCATCGCACCGCCCGACGTGATCTCGCCGCCCGAGCCTTCGGGCAGTCCGAACATCTCCTGTGCGAACCATCGGCAGAGGTGCTGTTCGATCTCGGTGATCGAGGGCGAGAGCATCCAGCCCCCGACGTTCTGGTTCACGCCGGCGGCCAGGAGATCGGCGGCCACGCCGGGGAGGGTGCCCGCACCGCTCACGTAGGCCATGAAGCGCGGATGCCCGAGGTAGGCCGACCACTCGAACACGACCTCGCGCAGGTAGGCGAGCAGGGCCGCGTCCCCCATCGGCTCATCGGGCACCGGCATCGTGACGGCCTCGCGGACCTGCGCGGCCGTCCAGTGCCGGGCCACGCGCTCGTCGGGAAGCCGCTCGAGCAGCTCCTGCCAGATGTCGGCGGCGCCGTCGGTGAACGCCCGCGCACGCTTGGCGTCCCAGTCGAGGTCGCGGACGGGGGCGGGGCGCTCGGACGGACTCATGCGTTCATGCCTTGGTCGCCGCCAGGCGGAACCACTCGTGCGACATCTGCCGCTTGAAGACGTCCTCGCCCACCGCCTCGAAGATCCCCTCGACCTGGCTCACGTGCTGCATGATCGACGACCACTTGCGCTCGAGCAGGCCGGGCGAGAGCGCCAGGTCGATCGAGAGGTGTTCGGGCGGTGTGACCGGCGGCGTCCCCGGACGGAAGATGTGCAGGGGCTCGAAGATCTCGCCGAACTCCTCCACGAACGCCGGGGTCATCGTCGCGTAGTGCAGCCGGGCGCCGGGCGGCGCCGCCGTATGGAACGCGTCGGTGGCCCAGGTGGACATGCTCATGTGCGCCACGTGGCCGGTCATGCCGTCGGGCCCGAACGTGAGGATCGTGTCTGGCTGCACCTCGGCCACGATCTCAAGGACCTGCGCCGCACCGGAGGGGTCCAGGGGCGTGTCCATGTCGACGTCGACCGACCCGTCGAGGAAGCGGTGCTCGGTGACGCCGAGGACCTCGAGGCTTCGCTGTAGCTCGAGGCTCCGCACCTCACCCATCGTTGCGGGGGGCCATCGCTCCTCGTCCATCGAGCCACCCTCGCCCCGCGTGGCGGTGACGTCGACGACGCGGTTCCCCAGATCGACGTTCAACGCCATGAGCCCGGCGCTCAGGTAGATGTCGTCGTCGGGGTGCGCCCAGAGGCCGAGCACGGTGCCGAGGTCCATTGTCGAACAGTCTGACGCAGGCGGCGCCGTCGTGCACCTCGGGTCGTCAGGCGTGGGGGTGAGGGTCGAGCTCGTGGATCAGCGCGCGGATCTTCTGCCCCAGCTCGTCGGGCACCGACTCGGTGCCGCACTTGGTCGAGATCATGAGCTTGAGCGACCGGCGGAACTCCACGCGCTGCATGCACGGGTGGCAGTCCGAGACGTGGTGCGAGATCTGACCCTGCGCGCCCTGGTCGAGCTCGCCGTCGAGGAAGCGCTCGATCTCCTTGAGCGTCTCCTCGCAGTTCACGCCGTGTTCACTCATCGACCAGTCCTCGCGCTCGGGCTGTTTCCCACAACGCCTTCTCCAGCGCTTTCCTTCCCCGGTGCAGACGCGACATCACGGTGCCGATCGGCGTCTCCATGATCTCGGCGATCTCCTTGTAGCTGAAACCCTCGACATCGGCGAGCAGCACGGGGAGCCGGAAGTTCTCGGGGAGCGACTCGAGCGCGGCCTTTACCTCGGCGTCCGGGATCTGATCCAGGACCTCGTTCTCGGCCGAGGCCTCGACGCTGCGCCCGCCCAGCTTGTCGTACAGGTACCACTCCTCGATGTCGTCGGGGCCCTCGACGATCTGAGGCTCGCGCTGCTTCTTGCGGTAGGTGTTGATGAAGCTGTTCGTGAGGATCCGGTAGAGCCACGCCTTCAGGTTCGTTCCCTCTTTGAAGCCCGCGAAGCCGCGGAAGGCGCGCAGGTAGGTCTCCTGCACGAGGTCCTCGGCATCGCTCGGATTGCGCGTGAGGCGCATCGCGGCGCCGTAGAGGCTCGGCAGCAGCGGCAGCACGTCACGCTCGAAGCGGTCGCGGAGCGCCTGGTCCTCGGCGGTGGTCTGAGCCATAGGCTCACAGGGTAACGCGGTCGAGCCCCGTCGCTCCGCTCGGGTGCGGATCCATCGGTTCGGGCGACTGCACGACGCCGTCGCCGTCCGTGGCGCGCACGACGACGACGGCGTCCCCCGAGCCGGCGAACGGGAAGCGCCAGCGCCGCCAGGTGAGCCCGGAGAGCGGTCGTTCCAGCTCGGCGTCGGCCCAGGTCGCCCCGTCGTCGAGCGAGACCTCGACCCGGGAGATCCCCCGGTCGCCCGCGAACGCCACCCCGGCAACGAAGGTCCCGCCGCCGACGGCGCCGTACCCGTCGACCCGCGACATCGTGCGCACGACCGCGGCCTTGACCCAGCCGCGCTGCTCCCAGTACCCGCGGTACGGCTCGGTCACGACCTCGAGCTGTTCGAGCCACTTCGGCTGCTTCATGCCGAAGTAGCCGGGCGCGAGGAGTCGGGCCGGGTAGCCGTGCGCGCGCGGCAGCACCATGCCGTTCATGCCGACGGCCACCA
>JANLXF010000199.1:0-5053 GCA_031364965.1 Actinomycetes bacterium
GATGGCCAGGCCCCGCCCTATGAACGTGCTCCTGCAGGGCGACGTGGGCGCGGGCAAGACGCTCGTCGCGCTCCATGCCGCGCTCACCGCGATCCAGTCGGGCCACCAGGCCGCGATCATGGCGCCCACCGAGGTGCTCGCCGGTCAGCACGCTCGGTCGGTCGCCGCGCTCCTCGAAGGGGTCGGCGCGAGGCCCTACCTCGAGCTCGCGAGCGCACGCAAGCCTGCCCCTCCGCCGGCCGGTCAGGGATCCCTCCTGGATGCGATCGGACCCGGGCTCGGGGCGTCCGACCACGCCGACGAGCCCGAGCCCCCGATGACCTGGGCCCTGCTCACGGCCGCCGTGACCGGCAAGGATCGCCAGCGCATCCTCGCAGGCGTCGAGGACGGGGGGGTCGATCTCGTGATCGGGACCCACGCGCTAGTGCAGGAGGCCGTGGTCTTCCACGACCTGTCGCTGGCGGTCGTCGACGAGCAGCACCGGTTCGGGCTCCACCAGCGCACGGCGCTCAAGCGCAAGGGGGGTGAGGCGGACGTGCTGATCATGACCGCCACCCCGATCCCGCGCACCCTCGCGTTGACCTACTACGGCGATCTCGACGTCGTCGTCCTCGACGAGCTGCCACAGGGCCGGCGGCCGATCGACACGCGGGCGGCTCGGACCGTGTCGGAGCGCGCGGCCGCCTACGAGCTCGTGCGGGAGCAGATCGCCCGGGGCCGGCAGGCGTTCGTGGTCTGCGCGGCGATCGACGAGGGCAACCGTTCCCAGGTCAAGGCCGCCGAGACCGAGGCCGAGCGCCTGGCCACCGAGGTGTTCCCCCAGCTGCGGGTCGATCTTCTCCACGGACGGATGCGCCCCAAGGACAAGGACGCGGTCATGGAGCGGTTCCGCGAGGGCGACGCCGACCTGTTGATCTCGACCACCGTGATCGAGGTGGGCGTCGACGTGCCGAACGCCTCGGTGATGCTCGTCGAGAACGCCGAGCGGTTCGGTCTGGCCCAGCTGCACCAGCTCAGAGGACGGATCGGGCGAGGGGAGCACCCCAGCTACTGCGTCCTGTTCGACGAGTCCGACGAGCAGAACCTCGAGGCGCGAGCGCGGGTGGCGGCGATGGTGCGCACGACCGACGGGTTCGCGCTCGCCGACGAGGACCTGCGCCTGCGGGGCGAGGGCACGCTGTTCGACACGAAGCAGTCGGGGATGCCGGATCTGCGCCTGGCACGGCTGGCCGAGGACTTCGAGCTCGTCAAGCGCGCTCGCGCACGGGCGTTCGCCCTGATCGATTGGGACCCGCACCTGGAGCGGCACCCCGAGCTCCTCGACGAGCTCCGGCACCGGTTCGAGCGCTCGATCGACTGGCTCTTCCGGAGTTAGACCGGCCGCCCGCCGCTAGGCTGGGCCGATGCGGATCGTGGCCGGATCGGCCAAGGGCAGGCGGCTCGCCCCCGTGCCCCCGGGCGTGCGGCCCCTCGCCGACCGGGCCCGGGAAGGCCTCTTCGCGAGCCTGGGCGACCGGGTCCCCGACGCGCGGGTGCTCGATCTGTGCGCCGGCACGGGCGCGGTCGGGATCGAAGCCCTCTCGCGCGGGGCGGCGCATTGCACCTTCGTCGAGGCGGCGCCTCGGGTCAGTGACACCATCCGGGATAATCTGCAGCGCACCAGATGTGATGATCGGGCGGAGGTCGTCACGAGCGACGCGCTGGCCTTCGTGCGCCGGCATCGCGAGGATCCGGCGTGGGACCTCGTGGTCCTGGACCCGCCGTATGAGGCCGGGGGCGACGAGCTGGACGACCTGCTGGCGGCCCTCGCGGCCCCCGATCGGCTCGCCCCGGGCTTCACGGTGGTGCTCACGAGGAGCGCCAAGGGTTCCAGGGGTTCCGCCCCGGTCGTTCCGCTACAATGGGCGGCTGCGAGGGAGCTCCGCTACGGCGACAGCATCCTGACCCTGTACCGGCGAGCCGACCAGGAGGCGTGATGGGCCTGACCGCCCTGTGTCCGGGAACGTTCGACCCGGTAACCAACGGCCATCTCGACATCATCGGGCGCACCAGCACGACCTTCGACCAGGTCGTCGTGGCCGTCCTCGAGAACCCGTCCAAGCAGCCCTTGTTCTCGGTTGAGGAACGGGTCGCGATGCTCGAGGAGGCGTGCGGCACCATGCAGAACGTGTCCGTCGGGGCCTTCAAGGGGCTCCTGGTGGAGTTCGCCACGCAGCGAAGCCCCTCGGTGATCGTGAAGGGCCTGCGAGCCGTGACCGACTACGAATCCGAGATCCAGATGGCGCAGATGAATCACCGCCTCGGCGGGGTGGAGACGCTCTTCATGCCCACGAACCCGTCGTGGTCGTTCCTCTCGTCGTCGCTGGTCAAGGAGGTCGCGCGCTTCGGAGGCGACGTCGAGGGCCTCGTGCCGGCGCCGGTGAGCGTGCGGCTCCGCGAGCGGATGGGAGCGCGTGCGTGATGGACATGGCCGGCCGGCTGCAACAGCTCGAAGACATCGTCCGCGAGGCGAAGTCCATGCCGCTGTCGTCCTCGGTCCTGATCAACAAGGACGAGGTGCTCGATCTGCTGCGCCAGATGCAGGAGGACCTGCCCGACGAGATCAAGCAGGCCCGGTGGATCGTCAAGGACCGCGAGGATCTGCTGGCCAAAGCGCGCGCCGAGGGGGACAAGCTGATCGAGCAGGCCCGCGAGGAGCAGCTGCGCATGGCGCGCAAGGAAGCGGTCGTCGAACGGGCGCGCGAGGAAGCCGAGACGATGCTCGGCGAGAGCGACGACCAGGCGCGCGCGATGAAGTCCGAGGCCGAGGACTACGTCGACGCCAAGCTCGCGCAGTTCGAGATCGCCCTGCGCAAGATCCTCGAGGAGTCGCAGGCGGCGACCAAGGGCCTCGCTCGCACCCTCGATCAGGTGGAGGCCGGCCGGGACCACCTCCGGAACCCGGCGTCGGCCGCCGAGCAGGAATTCACCCCGACGGATGAGCTCGGGCGTGCCGAGACCCCCTTCTTCGACGAGGAGGACCTGTCGTGACGATCGACGCGATCGAGGTCAACGACCTCGTCGGCCACCCGGGAGCCTCCCGCCGCGTCGTGCTCAGCGGCACGCTCGAGGGTCTGAGCGGCGAGCTCGCCGGCGTGCCCGACGATCGCCCGATCGAGGGCGAGCTCCTGCTGGAGTCCGTGATCGAGGGGATCCTCGCCTCGGGCCATCTCCGGGGCGATTTCTCGCTGCGGTGCGCGCGCTGTCTGCAGGAGTTCGCCCAGCCGTTCGACGTCGAGGTGCACGAGATGTTCGTGCCGGCGCCCGACGAGGACGCCGACGACTACCCGCTGGGACCCGAGGCCACGATCGAGCCCGAACAGATGGTGCGCGACGCGATCGGGGTCGAGATCCCGTTCTCGCCGCTGCACAGCCCGGACTGCCAGGGGCTCTGCCCGGTCTGCGGCGGCGACCGCAACCTGGGGGAGTGCCCCGGCGACCACCCCTCCACCGACCCGCGCTGGGCCGGGCTCGAGCAGCTGTTCGAGCAGCTGGAGCATTGACCCAAGAACTGACCCAAGGAAGGAAAGGACCCGATGGCCGTCCCGAAGAAGAAGCAGAGCAAGACGCGCGGCGATAAGCGCGCGGCCAACTGGAAGGCGAAGGTGCCGCCCTACAGCGAGTGCCCGCAATGCAAACAGGCGACGATCCCGCATCGGGTCTGCGGCAACTGTGGCTACTACGCCGGCCGCCAGGCCGTCGAGGTCGAGTAAGCGCGTGACCGCCGCTCCCGTCGAGGTGCCCGTCGAGGCACTGGACCGGGCGCTCGGGGTCACGTTCGTCGATCCGGAGCTCCGCGAGATCGCGCTCACGCATCGGTCCTTCGCGTTCGAACAGGGTCGTGCGGTCACGAACGAGCGCCTCGAGTTCCTGGGGGACGCCGTGCTCGGGCTGGTCGTGACGGATCTCGCGTACCGGACCTATCCGGACCTGCCCGAAGGCTCGCTCGCCAAGTTGCGGGCGGCGATCGTGAACATGTCGGCGCTCGCCGACGTGTCCCGGGGCCTCGGCCTGGGACGGCTCGTGCTGCTCGGCAAGGGCGAGGAGCAGAGCGGGGGCCGAGACAAGTCGAGCATCCTCGCCGACTCGCTCGAGGCCGTGTTCGGGGCGGTCTACCTCGACCTGGGTCTCGACACGGCTCGCGAGGTGATCGAGCGACTGTTCCTTCCGCGCATGGAAGCCTACGTGCGTGGCGAAGGGGACCGCGATTACAAGACGATCCTGCAGGAGCTCGCCTCGCAGGCGCTCCGCTCGATGCCCGACTATCGGATCGAGGAGCGGGGACCCGATCACGAGAAGGAGTTCACGGCCACGGTGTTCCTGAGCGGCGAGTCGCTCGGCACCGGGATCGGCCGTTCCAAGAAGGAAGCTGAGCAGCGGGCCGCGCAGGAGGCGTTCGGACGGTTGTCCGAGCGGTTCGGCGGGGCCGGCTCGTGAGGGGGGACCAGGGTGGAGCTTCCTGAAGTCGAAACGATGCGGCGCGACCTCGAGAAAGACGTCGTCGGCCGCCGCATCAAGACCGCTGAGGTCAAAGGATCCAAGAACGCGATGCGGGTGATCCGCCGTCACAAGACCCGCAAGGAGTTCACCTCCCGCCTCGCGGGGCACAAGATCACGAAGGTCGAACGTCGCGGCAAGTACCTGCTGCTCGCGCTCGACGGAGGCGACGTGCTGGTTGCCCACTTCGGGATGAGCGGCCGGTTCCAACGCGGCACGGGGCGGGTCGCCGTCGCGCCACACACACACGTGGTGCTGACGTTCCAGCAGGGGGGTGACCTGCGCTTCATCGATCCCCGCACGTTCGGAGAGCTGTTCGTGAGCACGGGCGACGAGATCGGCAAGGTGAAAGAACTCCAGCACCTGGCGATCGACCCGCTCGACCAGGTGTTCACCTGGGCCACGTTCCAGTATCTCCTCGCCCAGCGCGGCGCGAAGATGAAGCCCCTGATGATGGACCAGAAGTTCATCAGCGGCCTGGGCAACATCTACTCGGACGAGGTGCTCTTCCACGCGG
>JANLXF010000239.1:0-2932 GCA_031364965.1 Actinomycetes bacterium
AGTCGCTATGAGCCGGGCTTTCGGTACGCGACCTGCTCCGCCTTGCGCAGGGCGGCCATCGTTTCGTCGACGGTCAAAAGCACCGTCGTCTCGAACGAGCTGAGCGCGCCGCCGCCGCCGATCGCGAGCGCGACCGCGGCCATCGACACGTTGTCGGGGGCCTCCCAGAGGTTGTAGCCATCGTGGGAGCCGAAGGCGTACCAGAACCCGTGGAGCTTCCCGCCGACCGACTCGATGTAGGACTGGGCGGCCGTTCTGCGGTCTTCCGGCGTGCTGATCAGCCGGGCCTAGGTCTCGGGCGTGTAGCTGAACCTCGATAGGTAGAGCGGCATGGCGTCCCCTTCTCTCGTCCGCCGACCCGATGGGTCGAGCGCCCCGCGTGGTCGGGTGACCTCGAGTATGCGCCACCTCGCGCCGCGAGGTCAGGGGCGTTGGCGACGGGTGGCCTCAGTAGACCTGGCGATCCAGCTCCGCGACGCGGCCGGCCATCGTGGACAGCATCGCCACCGCGATCTGCGGGTACTCGAGCAGCACCTTCCTGAACGCCGCAGCCGACAGGGCGATGCACTCCATCGGAGCGGTGGCGATCACGCTCGCCGTGCGAGGGGCATTCGTCAGGAGCGACATCTCACCGAAGAGGTCGCCTGGTCCTAACTTCGTCACGGTGCGGCCGCCCCGTACCACCTTCGCCGTCCCCTCGAGGATCAGGAAACAGACCGAGCCGACGGCACCTTCCTTGACGAGCTCCTGACCGGGCTCGGCCCGGCGAGCCGTGCTCACCCGCGCGATCTCGCGCAGGTGCCGCCGGGAGAGCCCCTGGAAGAGGGACGCCCGCCCGAGCAGTTCGGTCTGCTCGTCGATCCGGTGCCGAACGCCGGCACGGCCGCGCGCGGTGGGCGTGTGGCTCCACGTGGTGCTGCTCATCGGCTCCCTCCTGTCCCGAGCCCCGAGTATGCCCTACCTCGCCCGCGCAGCGCTGCTGCCCGGAAGCGTGAACCCGTGGCATGATGCGGACCGCCCACCGACCACCCGCAAGGAGGAGTCATGCCGAAGCTCTTCTCGATCCGCCCGACCCTGAGCATGAAGGGGCGCCGTTTCCTGGGGCTCCGTGGTTTCACCGGCAAGCCCACCCATCCCCCGCTCACCGACTTCCCGATCGTCTGCTACGTGCTGGCGGCCGTCTTCGACCTGATCTCGTACTTCTCCGACGCCGCCGATCCGAAGGCGCACGACTTCTTCGCGGCCGCCACCTTCGTGATGGTGGCGGGCTACGTCGTCGGCTTCGGGGCGGTCATCACCGGGTTCATGGACTGGTGGAAGGGCGTCCCCCGAGACAAGAGCGGACCGATCGGGCGGGCGAAGCACACGCAGGCGTGGCGCACGATCAACTTCCATGCCACGGTGATGATCTTGGCCACGGTGTGCACGGTCGCGGATCTGCTGCAGCGCGTCCCGAACTTCGACAAGGGTCAGACGCAGCCGGTCTGGCTCGCGCTGTCGGTGGCCTCCGCGGCGCTCGTGACCTTCGGCGCGGCGTACGGCGGGACGCTGGTGTTCGAGTACGGGTTCAACGTCGAGAACGTGAAGCAGGTCTGGGAGGAGTCCGAGGAGGACTACGTGCGGGGCGAGAAGGGGAAGGCATCGGCCTAGGAACGCCCGGCGCGCATCTGCGCAGATCCGCCCCAGGGGTAGCCTTTCGGCCGATGCGCCGCGTCCCCCGGACGGCCTATCGTCGAACGATGCGACCTCCCCAGCACGCCCTGCGCTCGCGCCCCGTGGACGCGCGTCGGGTCTTCTGCGCGATGTGCGAGCACACCGAATTCGTGCACGGCGATGTCGACGCGCGCCGCTGCCTCTACTCCGAGTGCGCCTGCGACGGGTTCACGGCGGTCCCCCAGCTCGGCTCGATCGCGTCGTTCGGTTAGCCCACCGGCCGCACGAAGTGGTACGCGAACGTGTGCCCGCCGAAGCTCAACGGGATCATGTCGGTCTCGATCAGACATGACGAGCCGTCCTTCTTCTTCCCGGTGAACCGGAACGTGACGGGGAACGCGAGCGCCTGTACGCGGTTCCAGTAGTTCCACGAGAAGAGCTGCTGGTCCTCCTCGTCCACGATCCGCTGGAGCAGGCCGGGTGTGTCGTTCAGCTCGTCGGGTCCGTCGTAGCCGAAGATCTCGGCGAACCGCTGGTTGCACTTCCAGTGCGTCTCGTCGAGCCAGACGTAGACGCCGTCGGGGCTCGAGTCGAACACCGACGCGAGATGGTCGGCGAGCTGGGGCGTCACCTCGTCGTGCGGAACCACCTGCATGAGCGACTCCTTCTTCCACGCGGGCGGCGGGTCGGGACGCGGCATCTTCCCCCTTGGCCCGGCGACGACGCAACTTCGCGGTCGGCGACCGCTGGGCGCTTCCCTAGGCGGCGGGAACCTTCTTGTTCGGGTCGATGAACGGAAGCGCGGCGGTCGTTCCCACGCGGGTGCCGTCGTCGGTCTCCACATCGAGCCGGGCGCCGGGGGCGGCGAGCCCGATCGGCACCCACACGTAGCCGATGTTCTTCTCCAGGCGCGGGGACCAGCACGCGTCGGTGACGTGGCCGACCGTCTCGCCCCCGTGCACGACCGGCCAGTGCTGCGTGGGCTGGTCGACGGGGCCACCCTAGAGCTCGATCCCGACGAGCTTGCGTGAGACGCCCTCACGCCGGATCCGCTCGAGCGACTCCTTGCCGATGTAGTCGGCCTTCTGCGCTTCGACGAGCCGCTCGAGCCCGGTGATCTCGAACGGGTTGTCCGCCAGGCCGATGTCGGAGCCCCAGTCGAAGATCCCGGCCTCGATGCGCCGGATATCGGACGAGGGCGTCACCCGGATGTTGTACGGCTTCCCGGCATCCAGGATCCGCTCCCAGAGGTCGTCGCCGCGGCTCGGGTCGCGCAGGT
>JANLXF010000295.1:0-23074 GCA_031364965.1 Actinomycetes bacterium
GGCACACCCGCGGGCACCGACGGCTTCGCCGATCTCGAGGCGAACGCCGTCGCGATCGACTTCGAGGGCTTCGTCGTGCGCACGGCGTCGCTGAACGACCTGATCCGCATGAAGCGCGCAGCCGGGAGGCCGAAGGACCGCGTGGAGCTCGAGATCTTGGGGGCGCTCCGCGACGAGCTTGACGGACGCTGATCCGATCTGAGGACGGCTCGGCCGACGCGGGCAATGCGCCCGAGCCGTCCTCAGATCAGACCGAGTTGCGGATCCGCCTCCTCGGTCGACGGACGTCTCCGGGGAGCAGGGCCGACCCGCACGTTCGGTGCGGGCACGTCGATCACCGGTGGTGGGTAGCCGGTCTCACGCAACAGCGAGGGATCGAGCCACGGGGCGAAGATCAGCGGGGTCGCCACATCGGCGAGCTCACGCACGTACCGGCGGATGTACTCGCCCCGCGGGTCGAACCGCTCCGCCTGCCGCACGGGGCTGAAGGAGCGCGCACGGCGGGGGTCGGTGCCGGTGCCCGCCACCCATTGCCAGCCGCCAGTGTTGTTGGCGGGATCGCCGTCGACGAGCCATCGCGAGAAGTGCGCGGCGCCTTCCTGCCAGGGGATGCCGAGCCTCCGGGTGAGGAACGAGGCGGTCACCATGCGCGCCCGGTTGTGCATCCAGCCTTCACGGCGGAGTTGGCGCATCCCCGCGTCGACGAGCGGGATCCCCGTCCTGCCGAGCGTCCAGCACTCGAAGGCGTATGCCGCGAATTCGGGCGCTTCGGGCACATCGGCGGGCGGCTCGCGGTAGTTGCGCCAGGCGATCGAGGGGTCGAACGCGAGGAGCGAGCCGTAGAAGTCGCGCCAGGCGAGCTGGCGCGCCAGCGCTTCGCCCCCCGGCCGTTCCTCGGCGGCCGCCGCGAGCTCGTTGGCACTCACGCAACCGAACCGAAGGTAGGGCGAGAGCCTCGAGGTCGCGTCGGCGGCCATGTCGTCGCGCACGTCCGCGTATCGCTCGACGCCGTTCGAAAGATAGGCCTCCATCGCGCGACGGCCGGCCGACTCGCCGCCGCGGGGCACGTCGATCGAGTCCGAAGAGGCCGCCTCGAATCGGGGGCCGGGATCGGAGGCCCGGACGTCGATGACCCGGGCGGGCGCTCGATGCACCGCCCTGCGTGGTGCCTGCTGCCACGCGCGATAGAACGGCGTGAAGACCGAGTAGACCGGCTTGCCGTCGGGCGCAACCACTCCCGGTTCCACCACCGCGTTCCCGGGATGCACGTGGAGGGCGATCCCGGCCTCGGCGAGCGCCTCGCGCAGGGCCCCCTCCCGGCGTGTGGCGTAGGAAGAGCCGTCGCGCGTGACGTGCACGACGTCGGCGCCGGCCTCCCGTGCGACGGCGACGGTTTCCGCGGTGACCTCACCCCGGCGAAGCGTCAGCTCCGCGCCGCGCTTGCTCAGCGAGCGGCCGAGGTCGCCGAGGGACTCCGCCAGGAAGCGATCGCGGTTCGGCGACCGGCCGAGCAGGTGTGGGTCGAGCACGAACAGCGACACCACCGCGTCGGCCGCGGCCGCGCTCGCAAGCGCCGGATGGTCGTGAACCCGCAGGTCACGGGTGAACAGGACGACTTCGGTCATCCATCAAACGTAGGGTCCCGTGCTCTGTCGGGAGGTGCCGGAACCCATGCATCAGGGCCAGGAACGCTGAGGAAGTTCCTCCATCACGCGGCTCGTAGAGATCAGGAGGCTTCCGTCCCAAGCCGTGATGACCGGGTGGGCCCGGAGCGGCGACCGGAACGCGGGCGCGTTACCCGGGTCAGGTCGGCCGAAGCGGTCATAGCGCACGTCGCCGGTGCCGAGATACGCCGGGCACTGGATCCAGATCTGGAGCGTGGTCGGATCCCAGGTTTGGTTCTCGCCTTCCCCACACGCGTCAGGGTCCAGGTCGAGGGCGTAGGTCCCCCCGGGACCGCGCATCACGTAGACCACGCCCAGACGACCGCCCACCCACGTCGCGGTGCCCACCCCCTCCGGGTACAGACGGGGCCGCCCGAGCGACGTCCAGTCGTTGACCTGCGCTCCGAGATCGAGCGACCTGAACCGCATCGAGGCGACGAGCGCCTCGACCGCAGCGATGTCCTCCGGCGACGCGTTCGCGCCGCGGCGGACCTCGATCGCGTAGTCGAGACCGTTGCCACGGACACCCACGCCGCACAGCAGCATCGAGTCGAACGGGCATCCCAGGCCGTCGAGCGTCACCGGGAACCGCGAGTCGTCGCTCAGGAGGTCGGGAGGGGGACCGCCCTCGCGGTGCGTGATCACGACCTCGACGGCATCGAGCGGCATGGTGCCGGGGTCCAGTCCGACGGGACTCGGGGTCGAGGCGTTCGGGGACGCCACGCCCGGCGTCACGTTCGAGAACACGGCGCCGGTGGTCGAGACGTGATCCTGCGTGGCGATCGGCGTGACGGTCCAAGCCGCGGGGTAGTCAACACGCCAGCCGAGTGGGTCGACGTAGGTGGAGAGTCCGGCGGGGGCGGCGTTCTCGGGGATCGCCACGGCGAGCGGGACCGCCGTCACCGCGACGTACGGCGTGGAGTCGCCCATCAACGGATCGGCTCCCGCATGGATGTCCCAGGTGGCCGTCGCCACCCAGGCGTAGCCGGGCGCCGATGCGCCGCAGTCGGTCCCGACGTCGCGATCCGACCCGATGCTCACGCTGATCCGACCATCGTCCGTTCGCAGGCGCTCGGTACCCGAGACTCCCGAGCAGTTCCCGGATGCGGACGAGCCGCCGATCCTGCTGCCCACGACGACCGGGAGCTCGACAGAGGGGGCCAGATGCACTTCCACCGACTCGCCGTTGACCACCGTCTGTCCCGGGACGACATCGAGGAGCGCGAACGTAGGAGCCGCGACGGACACCACGGCCCAGATCCCACCAACGCCGTGCGCAACGGGCTGCGCGAGCAGGATGTCCTCGCGCGCACCGAAGGCGCATGCGTCTGCAGGAGATCCCGGATCCGAACCCTGGCAGGGCGCCCGGACGACCCGCGCCATCACCCCATCTGTCCGAGATTCCAAGCCGACCTCGTACGTCCCAAACGGCCACCCGAGTACGCGGGTAACGAACTCGTCCGCCACATCGGCGGGGTCGAGGAGCCAGCGGGTTCTGCCTCGCCCGGCGTCAGCTCCCTCCTGCAGCGAGGCGAGAGCCTGGGAGGTGCGCTCGGGCCACAGGATCGAACCGTCCTCTCCCATCGGCGCGACGCTCACGGCGCGGGGCACCGGCCCCTCCCGGACGCTCTCCGGCCGGAACGCGTTCCAAGCGAATACCGCAGCAACCGCGAACACCGCAAATGCGGTCAGCCCCGCAACGATCCGGCTCAAGCGGTTCGGCGGCGGGGGGAGGTCGGAGCGCGTCGGACCTTGCGCGGCGCGGCGGTAGACCGACTCGTCGGGACCGACGTCGTCGAGGTCGCGGAGGGCGTCCTTCCAGCGGTCGGTCATGTCTGGACTTCCGCATGGTCTGCGAGCAGCTCCGCGAGACGGCGACGGCCGCGCATCAGGTGCACCTTCACCGCGGCGCTCGACGAGCCCGTGATCGCGGCCACTTCGCGCACCGGAAGATCGGCCCGATAGTGCAGGTACACGGCGGCGCGCTGAGCCGGGGTCAAGCGACGGAGCGCTGCCATGAGATCGGTGGCCGGCTCCGGATCGGCGATCCCACGATCGGCCGGCTCGCCCTGGCGCTTCGCCTGCAGGAGGTCGGCCGAGGCGATCCGGAACGCGACGCGGTAGAGGTAGCCGATCGGTTCGCGGACGGTGTCCCTGTGCTCGATCGCGCGGGCGAACGCCTCGGCGACGGCATCGTCGGCGACGTCGCGCCGTCCACCGGCGTAGGCATACACCGCGCGCCAGATCATCGGACCCGCGTCCCGCCAGATCGCATCGAAGTCATGCCTGCCGCTCATCTCCTTCACCCTGACAGAGCGTGCAGGGCGCCGGAAGGTGAACCGCGATCAGGGCCAGTAGCCGGGGTTGAGCGCGATGCTCGCCGTCCTCGCCAGCAGGTGGCCGTCCCAACCTCGGGCCACTGGGAAGGTGGGGAGCGGATCGACGGACACGAGGTCGAGCGGCACGCCATCCCAGCTCCAGCGAAGGTCTCCGTACACGACCTGGCGTGCGTCGGCGTCCCACTCCCACCGCGAGACGTCGGGGTGGTCTGCCGTGTCCAGCTTCAATGCGTACAGCCCGCCGTCTGCGTGGACGACCATCAACACCGAGCCCCCGTCGAGAGGTTCGATCACGGCCCGGCCGGGCGGCGGCTCCACGAACGGCAACGGGAGGAGGCGCTCGTGCTCGCCGAAGCGGTAGCCTGGGTTCAGCGTGACGAACCTGATCGTGCCCAGGACGCGGTCGAGCTGGTGCATCGTCGAGGGATCGATCGCTCGGCCGAAGACGACGGAGAGGTCGAGCCGGATCCCTCCCAGCCGGACCGCGGAGAACCCATACGCCGGCGCGCGCGAGCCCGAGGCGTTCGCATGCAGCACGAAGTCCTGTAACAAGATCGGCAGCTCGGAGTCATCCGTCGGGATCGCCTGCTGCTTCCCCGGCACGGAGTGGCGGACCTCCAGGATGAACACGTCGTGCTGCGGGATGCCGCCGCGAACACGAGCATCCGGATCGTTCGAGATCCGGATGCCGGTGGCGTCGGGACCCCTCAGGGGCTCGTGTCCCCAGCCGGGCGGATAGGCGATCGACCACCCGAGCGGATCCTCGTACGCGGCCCACGGCACGGGAGGGAGCTTCGGTGCCACGGGCTTGAGCTGCTCGGCGAGTCCCGTCGGCACGGGTGCCTCGCCGGCGGTCTGCACCCGGATCGGCACGATCGTGAGGTCGCTGATCGAGGCGCTCTCCAGCAAGGGGTCGCCGACCGGCTGCGTGACCCGGGGGACGGAATAGGCGTACACGTAGCCCGCCGCGACCGATCCGCATCCGGGCGCCGCAGCCGGCGCCGGATCCGGCAGCGTGATCACGAAGCGGCCGGGGCGGCGGATGTCGTCGAGGACGTCGTTCGCGCCGGCGCAGCCGTCGAACCACTGCGCGCCGGCCACCGTATGGAGCCCGGCGGCCGTTGTGACGACGCCGCGGATCGTGCCGGATCTGGGCGGATCGCTCTCGTTCGCGACGATCCCAAGGGCTGAGCTGCGCACGGTTGCGACCGACCAGATGCCGCCTTCACCCTGCCGCGCTGGTTGGACAACCTCGATGTCGAGTGTGGGAGGCTGCGGGTCGCAGATAACGCCGTCCCGACACGACGCGGACTCTCTGACTGCGTACCAGCGCCGCGAGCCCTCCAGATGCGGGTACTGAGGAAGGATCGAGGGCTCGGACCACCCGAGCACCGACGCGACGAACGCGTGCACGACCTTGTCGGGCGATCGACGCCAGACCACGTCGGAATCGTGGTCGTCGGCGCGACGCTGCACTACCCCTGCGGTCTGCTGGCCTTCGAGTCCCGACTCCGGCCACACGGTCGGGGCCCGCGGGGGCGCGTAGCTCGTCACCGGCGGGGTCTCGCCGTCGCCGCGGAACGCCACCCACACGGCCGTGGTCGCTCCCAGCGCGAGCACCCCCGCCATCGTGCCGGCCACGATCCGCTGCCGGATGGCCTTTCGGTCGCGCCGACCCCGGAGACGGTCCATCGCGTCTGATGCCGGTTCGAGCCGGTTGGCGAGGCGTTCGAGATCGGGCTTCAGTGGTGTCAGCTCATCCATCGTCGGCCCCCAGCATCGAACGCATCGTGGCGCGGCCCTGGGAGGCGAGCGACCGCACGGTCGGGGGCTGAATCCCAAGGATCTGACCCGCTTCCTCGGCCCCGTAGCCGAGGAGCTCGGTGAGGACCACCGCGGCCCGTTGGCGGGGGGTCAGCCCTGCGAGCGCCCGCGCCACCGCGTCGCGCTCGTCGGCCTCGGCGAACCCGTCGCGCCCCTCGGCGGCCCCCATGACACGACGCGTCGCCCGGGTCGCCCGCCGCAGCCGGCTCCGGAAGCGGTTCATCGCCGTGCGATAGACGTAGCCGGTCGGGTCGTCCATCGCGCGCACGCGATCCCACCGCTCCCACACCGCGAGGAAGGACTCCTGTGCGATCTCCTCCGCCTCCTGGGCGTTCCCGGTCACCAGGTACATCGCCCTCGCCATCCGCGGATACTCGGCCTCGAAGAACGTCTCGAACCCCGCCGGCTCCGACGAGCCGTGCGAGGGCGACGCATCGACGGCGCTCGCGGCCTCTCCCATCGCATCCATGAACGCCGCGAGCATGCTCTTCGTTCAGACGGGAAGGCAAACGCCGGGGGCGGGGTAGGCTCGACGGATGGGCATCGGCAAGCGCTGGAAGATCGCGACGATCCGCGGCGTCCCGCTCTATCTGGGGATGTCGTGGATCTGGGTGGCCGTGCTCTACGTGTGGATCCAGTACGCGAGGCTCACCACCGTCGACGGCGCGGCAGAGTCCACCGCGCTCGCCCTCGCGGTCTTCGCGACCGTGGTGTTCTTCGGCAGCGTGCTGTTGCACGAGGGCGCCCACGCGGTGATGGCCCGCGCGCTCGGCCTGCCGGTCCTTGGCGTCACGCTCGTGTTCTGGGGTGGCGCCACCGAGACGAAGGCCCACGCGAAGGGCGCGCGCGGCGAGTTCCTGGTGGCGGTGGTCGGGCCGCTCACGACGCTGGCCGTGGCGGGACTGCTGTTCGTGATGGCCGCGGGGACCTCGGGACTCACGTCGGAGATCCTGCACGACCTCGCCGGACTGAACCTGTTGTTCGCCGGGCTGAACGCGCTGCCGGGGTTCCCGCTCGACGGGGGCCGCGTGCTGATGGCCGGCGTCTGGGGCGCGACGAAGAGCCGCCGGACCGGGATGCGCGCGGCCGGGTACGCGAGCATCGCCGTGGGAGGCGCGATGCTCGCCTACGCGCTGTACAGCTTCAACAACGGGGGCGGGTTCTGGCTCTTCACGGGGTACATCGGGTTCATCCTGATCACGACGGGGCGCGGGATGGACCGGCGCATCGCGTTCCGGGATCAGCTCGAACGCGGCACCGTCGCCGAGGCGATGCGGCCGTCGCCCGTCTCGATCCCCGCCTCGATGTCGCTCGGTGAAGCGCTCGACCACGGGCTGCGTTCAGCTCCGGGAACGCTCCCCGTCGTGGGCCAGGACGGGCTGGTGGTGGGCATGATCTCCCTCGCCGGCGCACGGAAAGTAGGCGGTCGCGACCCGCTCCGGCCCGCGAGCGACGCGATGGTGCCGCTCGCGCAGTTCCCCACGGTGGGACCGGACGAGCGTCTCGATGACGCGCTCGAGTGGCTCGGCGGGCGCGAGAGCCTGGTGCTGCGCGAGGGCGCCCTCGTGGGCGCGATCGGTCCCGCGGACGTCGAGCGCTGGTACCGGCGAGTGGTCGAGGGGCGGGCCGACATGGCCCCCGCCGAGGGATCGGTCGTCCAGGTGGGCGGCGTGCCGCCCCGCCCCGACCTGTAGCCCGGGGTGTCGCCGGCGGCGAGTAGCATCGCACCGTGAGCTCCCCCGGCATCGACTTCCTTCCCGATCCGCAGCAGGAGGCCGTGCTCGCCCATACCGCCGGCCCCGCGCTGGTCACCGGCGGGCCCGGCACGGGCAAGACCGCGATCCTGCGTGAGCGGTTCGCGCGGCTGCTCGCGGCCGGGGCCGATCCCGAGCGCGTGGTGCTCGTCACCGGCTCGAGCCGGGCGAAGGACGCGAGCCGAGCGGCGCTCCTGGCCCGCCTCCCCTCGTCGCTACCGGGCCTCCAGGTCGTCACCGTGCACGGCCTCGCGCACCGCATCGTGAAGGACCGCTCCGAGGCGCTCGGGGGCGCCGAGCCGCCGCAGGTGCTCTCGGCCGCCGAGCAATTCGCGAAGGTACAGGAGCTGCTGGCCGGTCAGGACCCCGAGGAGTGGCCGGCCTTCGGCACGTTGCTCGAGCTCCGCGGGTTCGCCGATCACGTCCGCCAGTTCCTGCTGCGTGCCCAGGAAGCGATGCGGAGCCCGGAGTCGATCGCCGAGGCGGCGGACCGCCGGGGCCTCGCGGGCTGGCACGAGCTCGCGCGGTTCCTCGGGGAGTACCAGGCGGTGCTCGACGATCTGAACGTCGTCGACTTCGCTGCCCTGCTCCAGCGGGCCGCCGCCGTGGCCGGCGAGGGCGAACCACTCTTCGACCACGTGCTCGTCGACGACTTCCAGGACTCGAGCGCGGCGGCCGAGGCGATACTCCGTGGCCTCGCGGCTCCTGATCTGGTGGTCGCCGCTGACGCCGGAGCGCACGTCTTCTCGTTCCAGGGGATGAGCGCGGCGCCGCCCGAGCGGTTCAAGGAGACGTTCCCCGGCGCCCACGTGCTGCGGCTCGAGACGCCGCATCGCGCGATCGAGCCGCCGGCGATCGCGGCCTGGGTGGCGCCGCACACCGCTGAGGAACACGCCTCGATCGCCCGCGAGTTGCGGCGACGACACGTCGAGGACGGCGTGGGGTGGGAGGACATGGCCGTGGTCGTGCGCCGGCAGGGTACGCACCTGGGGGGGCTGCTGCGTGCGCTCGACGACGCTCGGATCCCGCGCGCCGTGCCCGAGCGCGGGCTCTCGCTCACCTCGGAACCGGCCACCCGCCCGTACGTGCTCGCGCTCCGCTGGCTCGTGGCGGACGAGCCCCGCAGAGAGGACCTCGCCGAGCAGCTGCTGACCTCCGACGTGGTCGAACTCTCGCCCGCGGCAGCACGCGGCGTGCTGCGCACGGCGTCGTCCCGGCTCGGCTCCAACGCGCATGCGCTCGAGGTCACCGAGGGCCTGAGCGAGGCAGAGGCCGCGCAGGTCGTCGCCGCCCGCGACGCGCTCACGAGGGCGGCCCTGTTCGCCGGCATGTCGGTGCAGGACGCATTCCGGGTGCTGTGGGAGGCGCTGCCGTGCTCGCGCCGGCTCGTCGACGCGGCCACCACCCAGGCCGAGGCACGCCGCGAGCTCGACACCGTGGTGACGTTCGCGAACGCCGTGGCCGACACGGGAGATGACGGCGACACGAGCGTCGCGGCGTTCCTCGAGGGCCTCGATGCGGGCGAGCACGGCCCCGGGTACTCCGCATGGGAGCGCGCTCGCGCCGACGCCGTCCAGGTGCTCACCGCCCACGGCGCCGCCGGTCTCGAGTTCGACACGGTGCTCGTGGCCGGCGCCGTCGAGGGCAACTTCCCGAGCCTGACACGGCCCGAGCCGATGTTCGATCTCGCGGTGCTCGAGCGCTCGATCACGAACGCCGAGCGCACGCGCGCCCGGATCGAAGACGAACGCCGTCTGTTCGACATGGTGGTGGGACGGGCCCGGTCGCGGGTCGTGCTCGCGTGCGCCGACACGCACCCCGACGTCGACGAGCTGTCGTCGCGGTCGCGATTCGTCGACGAGCGCGGCGTGCCGTGGACCTCCGTCCCCGCCGGCCCGTTCGACGAGCCCGTGAGCGTGCGTGAGGCGCAGGCCTCCTGGCGCCGGTCCCTGGCCGACCCGTCGCTCCCCGGCTGGCAGCGCCTGGCGGCGATCGAAGGACTGCACTCGCTCGGGGTCGACCCCACGGCCTGGTGGTTCCAACGCGACTGGACAGACACAGGCCGTCCGTTGCACGAGAACCTGCGGGTCTCCTATTCGCGCCTGTCGAACCTGGCGAACTGCGAGCTGCAGCACGTGCTCGGCGACGACCTCGGGCTCGGCCGCGATGCGGGATATCAGGCCTGGGTCGGCAAGGTCGTGCACGCCTTGATCGAGGACTGCGAGAAGGGCGAGGTTCCCAAAACCAAGGAGGCGATCCTCGCCACGCTCGACGCCCGGTGGGACGAGCGCGTGTTCCCGTCGAAGGCCGTGAGCGTCGCGTACCGGCGCCTCGTCGAAGACCGGATGTTGCCGAACTGGTGGTTCTCCTACGGCGAGACCCAGTCGCTCGCGGTCGAGCAGTACTTCGAATTCGAGTTCGACGACGTCACGATCAATGGCGTGATCGACCGCATCGGCGCGATCCTCTCGGGGGGCACCCGCATCACCGACTTCAAGACCGGGAACCCCGACAACGCCCCCAAGGCCGAGGAGAGCCTGCAGCTGGGCATCTACTACCTGGCCGTCCAGCGCAGCGAGGATCTCGCGGAGTACCGGCCGGTACGCGCGGTCGAGCTCGCGTTCGTGAAAGGCCATTGGCGCACGGGCGAGATCGTGACGAAGGCCTGGCAGGTCTCGCAGCGCTCCCAAGAGGAGTACCAGGCCAAGGTCGAGGCCACGCTCTCGCAGCTGATCGCCGAGAAGAAGCGCCTGAACGCCGACGAGGTCTATCGCCCGAACCCGGCCGCCGACTGTTTCTGGTGCGAGTTCAAGTCGCTGTGTCCGCTCTACGTCGAGGGCCGGCCGCTCTTCCCGGTCGACGGGGTTCGTGCGGGGGCGCGTTCGTGAGCGCCCTGCCGCCGGTTCCGCCCGAGATCGAGGCCGCGATGGGCGCCCCGCCCACCGACGAACAGTGGCGCGCGATCTCGATGCCGCTCGAGCCCTACGTGCTGATCGCGGGGGCCGGATCCGGGAAGACCTCCGTGATGGCGGCGCGTGTCGTCTATCTCGCGCTCGCGGCCACGGGGCGCGCCCGGGCCGGACACGGCGGCGCGATGCCGGGCAACGTCCTCTGCCTCACCTTCACGAACAAGGCAACCGACAACCTTCGCGTACGGGTGCGGCGCGCGCTCGCGGGGCTCGAGCTAGGCGAGGGCGAGGAGCCCGAGATCGCGAACTACCACGGGTTCGCGGCGAGCCTCCTCGAGCGCTACGGGATGCTCGCCGGCTACGAGCCGGGCACCCGGGTGCTGTCGGCGGCCCAGCGCACGTCCCTGTGCGCCCGGGTCCTCGACGACATGACCTTCGAGCACGCCGCCGCCACGTATCAACCCTCGCTCGTCTCGAAGATCCTCGAGCTCGACGACCAGATGCAGAACCACCTCGTGGAGCCGGCCGCGGCGGCAGAGTGGCTCGAAGGCCGCCTCGACACCCTGAAGTCCGCCCGCTCCGAGCGGGTCTACAAGGCCGCGCAGGAACGCCTCGAGCTCACGCACGCAGCCGGCCGCTACCGCGAGTTGAAGCGCGAGCTCGGCGTGATCGACTTCGGCGATCAGATCCAGCGCGCGATCGACGTGATGGAACGTCACCCCGAGGTGGTCGCCGACCACCGGGCTCGGTTCCAGGCGGTGCTGCTCGACGAGTACCAGGACACGAACGTCGCGCAGGCCAAGCTGATGCGGCTCGTGTTCGGCGACGGACATCCCGTCACCGCGGTGGGCGACCCCGATCAGAACATCTACGCCTGGCGCGGGGCCTCGCTCTACAACCTCCTGGAGTTCCCGACGCAGTTCCCCCGGGCCGACGGTTCCCCTTCGGAACGCCTGCCGCTCTACACGAACTTCCGGTCGGGGTCCCGGATCCTCGCGGCGGCCGACGCGATCATCGCGTCGGTCCCGGCGCGGCTGCGGCCCGACGCCGACAAGCAGCTCGTCCCCCACCCGCCGAACGGGGAAGGCGAGGTCACGCTCACGCGATGTGCCGACGAGTGGACGGAGGCCAGCGGCATCGCCGAGCGCGTCCTGGCGCTCCACGAGGCCGGGGCGGCCTGGTCCGACGTCGCGGTGCTCTGCCGCACCAGCCGGCTCTTCGGGCTGCTGCAGCAGGCCTTCGGCGAACGCGGTGTGCCGGTCGAAGTGCTCGGGCTCGCCGGGCTCCTCAGCCAGCCCGAGGTCGTGGAGGTGCTCGCGTACGCGCGGGCGGTGCAGGACCCGACGGCCTCGGTCGCGCTCGCGCGGATCCTGATGGGGCCGCGCTACCGCGTCGGATTCAAGGACGTCGCCGTGCTCGCGCGCGCGGCGGGCCAGCACACGCGCGACCTGCGCGACTCGCTCGGCCTCGACGAAGACGACCGCTTCCTGGTGTCCGAGGTGCTCGAGCACCTCGAGGAGGTCAAGGACCTGTCCGATGACGGGCTCTCCAGGGTCGCAGCGTTCCGCGACGAGCTGCAAGCGCTCCACGTGGAGGCACGCCGGCCGGTCGGCGAGTTCCTGGGCGAGGTGATCCGGCGCACGGGGATCCTGGCCGAGCTCGACGCCGATGTCGACCGCGGCCGCGCCGTCTCGGCCCGCCGGAACCTCGCCGCGTTCCTCGACGAGGTGCACGCGTTCGAGCCGCTCGAGGGCGAGCTGACGCTGCGGGCGTTCCTCGATCACGTCGACGCGGTCGAGGCGCTCGACAAGCAGGAGTGGGCGCCCGTGCAGCCTTCCGACGAGGACTCCGTGAAGGCCATGACGATCCACGTCGCGAAGGGCCTCGAGTTCGATCACGTCTTCGTGCCGGGGATGGCGCACGACATCCTGCCGAACCCCGCGATCCCGCAGAACCCGGCCGAGCGCGGGAAGTCGCTCGACTTCGAGCTGCGAGGCGACCGCGACATCCTGCCCGCCTTCGAGGGCAACCTCTCCGCGTTCCGCGACGCCCTGAAGGTGCAGGAGATCGTCGAGGAGCGCCGCACGGCCTACGTGGCGCTCACGCGCGCGCGGCGGTCGCTCCACGTGTCGGGGTCCCTGTGGTACGGCGACAACTCACGCCCGAAGAAGCCCAGCGCCTTCCTCGACGAGCTCTTCGCCTGGGGTGAGACCACCGGCGACGCCACCGTCGAGCGCGGCCCCGACGAGCCCGGTGACGTCAACCCGATGCTCGGGTTCCGTGCGCGGTTCGTGCGCGACTGGCCGGGTCCGGCGCGGCCCGACGAGTCCGACGGCACGTTCCCCGACGGCTGGCGGCGTGCCGCGCTCGAGGCCGTCGAGGCGGGCGAGGTGCAGTCCTCGCTGATCGAGACGCTGGGCGACGACGACCGGGCCGCTTTCGAGCGACTCGCGGCCGAGCGCCGGCAGGTGGCCGCACACCTGCGCGAACGCGAGACCGCGGAAGGCGTCTCGCCCGCCGAAGGCGTCCCGCTCTCGGTCTCGGTCGGCGGCGTCACGACGTACGCCCAGTGCCCGAAGCGCTTTTACTGGACCAGCGTTCGGCCGCTCCCCCGGTTCAGCGGGCCGGCCGCGCGGATCGGGACCGACGTCCACAAGTGGATCGAACGCAGGGCGCGCGGGCAGGGCCAGCTGCTCGAGGTGAGCGACGCGCCGGACCTGACCGACGAGGAGCTCGCAGGCGATCCCGGCCGGGTCGAGCGCCTCCGGCAGGCGTTCATCGAGAGCCGCTTCAACGACGTGACGCCGCTGTTCGCCGAACGGGCGTTCCTGCTGCGGCTCGGCGCGATGAGCGTGGCCGGCCGGATCGACGCGATCTATGGCGAGCCCGGCGGGCCGTGGGAGGTCGTCGACTGGAAGACGGGGAAGCGCCCGCCCGCCGACGACCCGTCGCTCGGCCTGCAGCTCGATCTCTACGGCCTGGCGTGCGTCGAGATCTGGGGCAAGCGGGCCGAGGACGTCACGCTCACCTACTTCTACCTGGCGAGCGGCGAGGAGGTCGTCCGCCCGATGGACGACCCCGACGTGGTGAGGAAGCGCGTGGCCGATTCGCTCGGGGCGATCGAAGGCGGGGCGTTCGACCCGACGCCGGGCGAGTGGTGCCGCCACTGCGACTTCCGTGCGTTCTGCGACGCGGGGAAGGCCTATCTCGCGGCTGGCGGCGCGGCGTCCCCCGCCGAATCCCCCGCGCGGAACGACAGTCGTTCGACGGCGTCGCCGAACGACCGGTAAGCGGCGGCCGGGTCGAAGCCGCCCTCGCGGATCCCCGGCACCAGGCGGGCGCGCAGTCCCGACTCCGCGGTCGCGCGGATCTGGGCGACGGCGCGGAACCACTCGAGCGAGCCGGGCTGGAGCTGCACGTCCCCGCTCGCCCCCAAGCGGCGGTACGCGCCGTCGTCGGTCACGACCGGGGTTCTCCGGAAGGACTTCGTGATGGTGGCGGCGAGCGATGAGTCCTCGCTCTCGACGGCCACGCCCCGGCCGTCCCAGGTCGCGGCGGCAATCACATCGTCGGGCGCGTCCTCCCGGTAGAACTCGGCCTTCATACGAGCTACCGGCCGAGCGACCGGTCGACGCGGCGCAGCATCCGCGCGAGGCTCTCGAGGAGCGCCATCGCCATCTCGGCGTCCTGCTCGAGCGATCGCAGGAAGTTGGCACGGGAGATCATCAGCATCGTCATCGGGGTCTCGGTGATCACGGTCGCGGTGCGCTCGCCACCGTCGAGCAACGAGATCTCGCCGAAATGATCGCCCGGCAGGATCCGATGCACGGTCCGTCCTTTCACCTGCACCTTCGCCTGGCCGGTGAGCGCCACGAAGAAGGAATCCCCGATCTCGCCCTCACGAACGACCGAGTGCCCTTCCATATAGTTCGCGATCTCGGCGAGGCCCGCGACATGCTTCAGCTGCTTCTTCGAAAGCCCCTCGAACAGGGGCACGGCCGCGAGCACGACCTCGAGCTTCGGTTTCGCCACGGAAGGCCTCCTCCTGTCGTCCGGGGGTTCCGCGAGGCCAGCCTAGCGGGTCCCGAGGACGGTGGAACGGGACGGGCAGGCGCAACGGCCCCCCACCGGTTGTCGGCCGTGTCGGTACCGCCCGCTATCGTCCGCGGTCCCCGGGCTCCCCCGGAAGGAGTGGCGACGATGGCCGAGCGGCTGACCCGCTGGCACGAACCACTCCCCCTCACGCCCCTGCGGACCGGTCAGGCCGTGATCCGCCAGGGCGAACGCGCCCCCGGCCTGTGGCGGGTGCGATCCGGCGTCCTCACCGCCGCCGCGGTGGGCAACGACGGCCGCGAACTCACGCTCGACGTGCTTGGCCCGGGCGACCCGGTCGGCGAGCCCGACGGCGCCGTCTCAGGCCATACCGTGCGGGCGATGCGACCGTCGCGGTTGGTGCCTGTGGCCGGGTGCGACGCCGAGGCCCTGCTGGCGAGCCGTTCGCGCCGCCGCGAGGCGCTCGCATGCGATCTCGCGTGGCTGGGGGTGGACGAGCGCGTCGCGCGCCGGCTCGACGACCTCGCCTCGCGGTTCGGCAAACCGGCGGCGGGCGGGACCGTGATCCCGTTCGCGCTCACCCAGGAGACGTTGGCCTCGCTCGCCGGCACCTCCCGGGAATCGGCGAACCGCGCGATCCGGCGGCTCGTGGCCTTCGGGACGATCGCGGTCGTGGGGCGGGGGCGCTACCTCGTCCGCCATCACCTGCGCGCGGCGACCGGTTGAGCGCTGCGTCAGCCCTCGGGCGTCGTCGCGGGAGGCTCGCCCGAACCCTCCTGAAGGAGCACCAGGCTGCAGGTCGAGCAGTAGCGGGCTCGGCCCCGCACCGGGCGTCCGCACCGGGCGCACGCACGTGGCACCACGGTCCCCCAGGTGGCGTCCTCACCCGTGCCCGAGCGCGCGACCCGTCCCTCCGACGCCAGCTTGAGCAGGTGGGCCAGCACCGAGCGGGCGGCGAGCGGATGGACCTCGGGCGGATAGTTCGCGTAGATCGTCTCGACCAGGTCGGAGACGGTACGGGCGCCGTCCCCGAGCGCGGCCAGGACCTGTGCCTCGCGCTCGGCGCGATGGTCGAGGTACTCCTGCAACTTCTGGCCCGCGCGCAGCACGATCGGGCCGTGCCCCGGATACAGCGTGCGCGGAGCGAGGTCCTGCATGCGCTGCAGCGAGCGAAGGTACTTCGCGAGGTCTCCGTCGGGCGGGTCGATGAAGCTCGTGCCGCGCCCCAGCACGGCGTCGCCCGTGAAGAGCGCACCCTCGCTCGGGAGGTGGAACACGACGTGATCGGCGGAGTGCCCGGGTGTGTGCACGGCGGTGATCTCGAGCCCCCCGACACCGATCGACTGCCCGTCCCGCAGGTGCTCGGCGCCGGGCAGCCGGAAGGCATAGAGCGGCGCGCCGGCCGATTCGGCGAACGCGATCGCGCCGGGCGCATGGTCGGGATGGTCGTGCGTCACGAGCACCGCGCCCACCCGGCCAGCCAGGCGCCCAACGGCCTCGAGGTGCGCCGCGATGTCGGGCCCGGGATCGATCACGGCCGCGGGCCGCTCGCCGACGATCCAAGTGTTCGTGCCTTCCAACGTGTAGACGTCGGGATTCGGCGCTAGCACCCGCAGGATCCGCAGCACCTCACGCCTCCCAGAACACCGAGGGCGGCAAAGAGTCCACCTCGGCCTCGTCGGCCTCGCGCGTCGCGAACCGCAGCGCGATCACGTCGTCGACGGTCTCGCAAGTCGCCAGGCGGAGCATCGTGAAGTACGTCGGCCAATACAGCTTGCGATCCCCTTCAGCCCATCCGGCCAGCAGCGAGCGCGGACTCTCCCACCAGGCGAACTCGGCCTCGGCGCCGTCGGCGGCCGGATCGAGCCCGGCGGGCGCCTCCACGGCGAAGTAGCGGGCATCGAACCTGACGGGCACGTCCTCGGGCGCGATCCAGTGCGTCATCTCGGGGAGCTGGTGGATCGAGGGCGGCGCTGCGTTCGTCGGATCGAGCGAGTCGGGGTTGCCCGCGTCGACGAGCCCGGACGCCGTAAGGGCCAGGCCGGCTTCCTCGACCAACTCTCGCACCGCCGCGGCGCGGGCGGCCTCGCCGGGATCCCCGAACCACTGCCGGGCGAGCGCCGCATCCTCGGCGTCGACAGCCCCGCCGGGGAACACCACGTAGCCCGCCAGGAAGCGACTTCCCGAGCCTCGCTGGACGGCCAGGATCTGGGGCCCGTCGTCGCCGGGACGCGCCACGATCACCGACGCCGCGTGCCGTATCGGTCGTGGGTCGTTCACGCGGGCCATCCTCCCAGGTGCCGCGCGGACACGTGCACCGCGATACTTGACGCATGCACGAACCGGTCCGCGACACGATCCTCCGAGCGATCCGCCACCACGGCCCGATCACGTTCGCCGAGTACATGGACCTCGCGCTGTACGGCGATGGCGGCTACTACGAAGACCCCCCGGTGGGCGCCGACGGCGATTTCGTCACGAGCCCCCACGTCCATCAGGTGTTCGGGGAGCTGCTCGGGCGCGCGATCGAGGAGCTCCGCTCCGCACTCGGTGATCCCGACCCGTTCCGCATCGCCGAGGTGGGCGCGGGCGACGGCACGCTCGCCGCACAACTGATCGCCGCACTCGGTCCGGACGGGCTCGACTACGCGGCGATCGAACGAAGCGGGGGGGCGCGAGCCGCCCTCGCCTCGGTCGAGGGCGTCACGCTGCACGACTCGCTGGGCGACGCGAGCCCCGTTGGCCCTCACCTGATCCTCGCGCACGAGCTGCTCGACAACCTCCCCTTCCGCCGGGTGCGGGGAACCCCCGGCGGGCCTCGCGAGGTGCGTATCGGAGCGATCGGCGACCGTCTGGTCGAGATCCTGGTCGACGCCGACGACGAACTCGTGAGCGAGGCCGGCGATCTCTCGCCCGACGAGGAGGTGGTGGTGGCAGAGGAAGCGCTCGCGTTCGTCGACGACGTGGCCGCCGCGCTCACACGCGGCTACGCCCTGGTGATCGATTACGGCGGCGTCGGATCGAGCGGCGGGCCCACCCACGGGTACCGCGGCCACCGCGTGGTCGACGATCCGCTCGATGTCCCCGGCGAGGCCGACATCACGGCAGGCGTGGACTTCGCGAAGGTCGCGTCGCGGGCCGAGCGGGCCGGTCTCACCGCCTTCCCGGTCCTCACCCAGCACCGAGTCCTGATGGCGCTGGGATTCGAGGAGTGGGTGCGCGCCGAGCTCGCGCGACAGGTGACGCTGCTCGACGAACGCGACGGGCTCGGTGCCGTTCGCGCGTGGACCGGACGCAGCCGGGCGACGCTCCTCGCCGACCCCGCCTCACTCGGCCGGTTCAAGTGGCTGCTGCTGGCGACCCCGGGGCTCCCGGCGCCGTCATGGCACGACGCCGCGGCGGCCGAGGAGTAGCACGCCGGTCAGGCGGCCAGGGGGCGCTCGCCGCGCCTGACCGACCACAGGAGTCGGTTCAGCTCGTCGATCGGCGATCGGTCGGCTTGCTCGTACGCCCCCATCTCCTCGGCGTCGAACGTCCCCGGAGCTCGCACGTGGAGGCCGCGCTCGCCCACGAGCACGCATCGGGTCTCGTGCGGACCCGGCTCGCTCACGAATCCGGCGACCGCGTCCCAGGGAACGCGCGTGGTTCTCAGGACGTCCACGACCTCCACCCCGTTCTCGGTGAGCCGGAACCCCATCTTCGTCAGGCGATGGCACACGCCGGCGCATGCCAGGAGGAGCGTCGCGGCGAAGACGCGGGCAGGGATCGATACGGGAGAGACCAGGAACGCGCCCGCCATCGCGATCGGGACGAGCGGGAGCACCCGCAGCTCGAGCCGCCAGCCCCTCGCCCACACCTCGAGCGAACCGTCTTTGACCGCGCGCACGCGGAACCCACCCACGAACTCCTGCTGCATAGTGGAACCCCCTCGGGGGAGGTATCGGCCGCAGGGGGGCCTCGGCTGAAGCGCTCGATGCCGAACGAGCGCGTGGGCCGGAACCCTTAGCCGCCGGTCGTGCGCGCCAGCGTGGCCGCGCGCAGGTCGCGGGTCTGGGCCTGGATCAGGTAGAAGGTCGCCTCGCGCGAGAGCCGCTGCGCCGGGTGATCGAGCGACATCGCCCCGCCGCCGCTCGCGGCCACGAGCGCGTCGCTCGCGCGCCGTGCCAGATCCAGCCCGCGGTCGCGCTCCGCGCTTCCCTCGGTGATCGCCCGAGCGAACCCGGCGTCGTCGTCGGACCCGAGCGCGTGAGCCACGCCGATCGATCCGGCGTCCGCGGCGGCCCGGCGTGCGAGGAGCTGCAGGCGCAGTGCCTCCGCCACCTCGGGCTCCCGGGGCTCGAGGAGCCGGATCGCGCGATCCGCGATCCCGAGCGGTGCGGCCGACGGCATCGCCGAGCCGGCGAGATCACGGCGGCGCCAAACCTGCTCGCTCTGTACGCCCACCACGTCGTCGGGCGTCACGCGCAGCCCGTGGATGGTCAGCGCCACCGTGCCCGTCGCACCCATCGCCGAGAGGCGCTGCGGCTCGCCGGGCGCCAGCTCCGCACGTTCGTACGGACGGTCGACCGCCACGGTGACGACGCGCCCGTCCGGGGCGCGCGCCATGAGCACGAAGACGTGCGCGAGGCCCCAGCCCGTGATCCACGGGGCATCCCCGTCGAGGCGCCACCCGTCGCCGTCGGGCGTCGCGCGGACCGCGGGCTCGCCCGGACGACGCAGGTAGGCGAACCCGATCCCCGCGAGCGTCGAGCCGTCGCACAGGCGGGGAAGCCACGCCTCGCGCGCCGGTCCGTCGCCCCCCGCCACTCGCCGGACCGCCCCGTGATGCTGCGCGTAGACGAACGCGGTCGCGCCGCACCCGCCGGTCACCGCCTCGAGCGCCGGCCGCGCGGCGACGTGTCCCGCGCCGAGGCCACCGGGCACCTCGGTGGGGCCCTGGAGACCGTGCAGACCCGCATCGCGGAGCGCGTCGAGGTTCGCTCTCGGAACCAGCGCCGCCGTGTCGGTCGCCTGCGCCGCGGGGAACAGTACCTCGTCGGCGACCCGACGAGCACGCGCCACCGCCTCGGTCAGGGGGTCATTCACGGCGCCAGCCTACGGCGCGACACGACCGGGTCAGCGGTCGACGTCGCCGACCACGAAGAAGACAGAGCCGAGGATCGAGATCAGGTCGGGAAGGAGCGTTCCCGGCAGCATCGCGGGGATCACGCTCACGTTCGAGAACGATGCGGTGCGCATCTTCAGACGGTAGGGCTCCTTCTTGCCGTTGCCCACCACGTAGTAGCCCATAAGTCCGAGCGGGTTCTCGGTCCGGACGTAGATCTCGCCGTCGAGCTTCAGCGTCTTCGGCAGCTTCGCCGCGCGGTAGGCGCCCGGAGGGAGCTTGTCCATGCACTGCTCGATGATGTTGCACGACTGCTTCATCCGCTCGATCAGGACCCAGAGCCGGTCGTACGAGTCGCCCGTCTTGCCGACGGGGACCTCGAACTCGACCTCGGCGTACTTCTCGTAGGGCTCGTCCTTGCGCGGATCCATCGCGACGCCGGAGGCGTGCAGGACCGGACCCGACGTGCCGTACTGGATCGCCATCTCCGAGGGGATGATGCCGATGTTGCGGCAGCGCTTGAAGATGATCTCGTTCCCCATGATCAGGGACTCGAAGTCCTTGATCGACTTGCGGACCGCGGCGAGCACGACCCCGCTCTGCTTCAGGAAGCCGCGGGGCAGGTCGTCCTTCAGGCCGCCGACCCGGCAATACGAGTGGTGCATGCGAGCGCCGGTCGCGGACTCCATCAGGTCCTGGATCATCTCCCGCTCGCGGAACGCGTAGAAGACCGGTGTGATCGCCCCGAGCTCGAGCGGGTAGGAACCGCTGAACATCAGATGGTTCAAGATCCGGTTCCACTCGGCGAACATCGTGCGGATCCACTGCGCACGGTCGGGAACCTCGATGTCGGCCAGCCGTTCGACGGCGATCGTCCAGCCGAGCTCATTGTTGAACGCGCTGATCCAGTCGTGGCGGTTCATCAGCACGAGCGTCTGCCGCACGTCGCGGTACTCCGCGAGCTTCTCGGCGGCGCGGTGCATGTACCCGATCACGGGCTCGGCGCGCGTGATGACCTCGCCGTCGAGCTCCAGGACCACGCGGAGCACGCCGTGCGTCGAGGGATGCTGCGGCCCGATATTGAGGATCATCTCCTCGGTGGTCAGATCGCCGGCGGGGACGACCTCGACGTCGAGGCCTCCGCCGCGGATCATCGAGGTGACCTGGTTCTGGAACGCGGGGCGCTGGTCGGTATCCACCATGGCGTCCCATCCTACCCAACGGGGGTGCCGCGGTGTGTCGTGGATCCGTGGCAAGACTGGGAGGTCCGCGAAGTACTCGCAGCCTCAGGGTTCTGGCCCACGTTGAGCGCGGCGTTCATCCCTCCATTGGAGGATCGCATCCCACAACAGCATCGCCGCAAGCATCGTCATGCAGTACAGGACCACGAACACGGCCAACCACTCGGGTCCCCTGAGCAACGCACCCGCTATGGCGGCACAACCCACGGCTGACCATGGGCTCCAGCGCCATCCTGGCCCTTCGCCGCGAGGCATCGCCGCGCCCAGTTGGTGAGCTGCCTAGCGGCGAACGCGCCGGCAACGATGCCGACTATCCCGGCAACGATGCTTCCGGGAGCCGGATCATCCTTCGCTCGCAGGACGAGGAGCACCCCAGACCGAGGCGCCAGGAATGAGAGCTCGGAGCCACGGTTCACCAGGCTTCGGGCGATCAGGCATCTTGGACATCAGACGCAGATTGTCCCTGGACGGCCACACAGAAGCACATTGGCAGTGATGGATGGTCTGGTGCGACGACGCCTGACGCCAGCTCGGCGAAGACCCTCGGGTGCAGCTCAGGCGAAGTAGGCTCCCGGCATGGCCGACGCACGCCGCTCCGTGCCGTCCCTCGATGGGCTGCTGCGCAGCGAGCCCGGGAAGCGCGCCGCCAACTCCCTCGGCCGGCCCCTCCTGAAGCGCTGTCTCGCCGTCACGCTCGACGAAGTACGCACGGCGGCCGCCGACGGCACCGAACCGCCGACCGCCGACGACATCCTCGCGCGCGCCTGTCAGCGCGCCTCCCGCATCGCCTCTGGCCTCACCCCGGTGATCAACGCGACCGGCGTGATCCTGCACACGAACCTCGGACGTGCCCCGATCCCCGAGGAAGCCGCCCGGGCGGCGGCGAGAGCGGCGCGCTCCTATGCCGACCTCGAGGTCGACCGCGCCACCGGGAAGCGCGGGAAACGCGGCACCCGCGCCGAGGAGCTGCTGATCGCGCTCACCGGCGCCGAGGACGCCCTCGTCGTGAACAACTGCGCGGCCGCGTTGATGCTGTCGCTCGCCGCGCTCGCGAAGCGCAAGGAAGTCCTCGTCTCGCGCGGCGAGCTGATCGAAATCGGCGGCGAGTTCAGGATCCCCGACATCATCGGTGCCTCCGGCGCCAAGCTCGTCGAGGTCGGCACGACCAACCGCACGCGGATCGGCGACTACCGCGCCGCGGCCACCGATCGCACCGGCGCGATCCTGAAGGTCCATCCCTCGAACTACCGCGTGGTCGGGTTCACGGCCGAAGCGAGCGCAAAGGACCTCGCGGCGCTCGCGGACAAGCGCGGCGTGCCCTTCCTGTACGACGTGGGATCGGGATTGCTCGCGCACGGCCACGGCATGCCGCCCGACGAGCCGAGCGTGGCCGACGCGCTCGCCGACGGCGCCGGGCTGGTCCTGTGCTCGGGCGACAAGCTCCTGGGCGGCCCGCAGGCCGGGATCGTGGTGGGTCAGGCCGACCTCGTCGCCAAGCTTCGTCGGCACCCGATCGCGCGCGCCGTCCGCGTCGACGCGATGCAGGTCGCCGCGCTCGAACAGGTCCTGCAGATGTACGCGACCGGCCGCGACGACGACATCCCTGTTCACCGGATGCTCCGGGAGACCGCCGAGTCGGTGCACCACCGGGCGCAGGCACTCTGCGCGGAGCTCGGCGGCGACCTCGAGCACGCGCACGTCCACAAGTGCGATTCGGTCGTGGGAGGGGGATCCACGCCCGGCGCCAGTCTCCCGTCGTACGGGATCCGCGTGACCGTGCCCGACCCCGCCGGATTCGCCGCGCGGCTCCGCGTGGGTACCCCATCGGTCTTCTGCCGCGTCGAGGACGGCGCCGTGCTGCTGGACCTGCGTACGGTCGCGCCCGCCGAGGAGCCGCACCTGGCCCGAGCGCTCCTGTACGCGCTCGAGGGCGACGACCTCGACGAGAACTGATCCGGTGGGCGAGCTCCGCGTCGTCGCCACCGCCGGTCACGTCGACCACGGCAAGTCGGCGCTGATCGCCCGCCTCACCGGCATCGATCCCGACCGGTTGGCCGAAGAGAAGCGTCGCGGGCTCACGATCGATCTCGGCTACGCCTGGGCGACGCTCCCGAGCGGGCGCGAGACCGGGTTCGTCGACGTGCCCGGACACGAGCGGTTCATCGGGAACATGCTCGCGGGCGTCG
>JANLXF010000265.1:0-12366 GCA_031364965.1 Actinomycetes bacterium
CACGAGCTTCGCGCTGATCGGCTCGCGCGAGAGCGCCTTGTGGTCCTGTCGCGAGTAGCCGTAGTAGGGCACGACCGCGGTGATGCGCTTGGCCGACGCGCGCTTCATCGCATCGATCATGATCAGCTGCTCCATCAGCGCCTCGTTGACCGGCTCGTAGTGCGTCTGCACCACGAACACGTCGGCGCCGCGCACGCTCTCCTCGGAACGGAAGTAGATCTCCCCGGAGGCGAACCGCCGGAGCTGCGCCGGGCTGACGGGGATCCCGAGACAGTCGGCGATCTCGTGGCCGAGCGCCGGGTGGATCGTGCCGGTGAACAGCATCATCCGCTTCTTGGTGATGATCTCCACGGTCAGTGGCCCCCTTCGCCGCCCTTGCGCCGCCCGCGGTGCTCCGCGTCCTTCCGTGTCCGGTAGCCGGGGATCGTCCGCTGCTCCCCGCGTTCCACGGCGAGCGCGCCCGCCGGGACGTCCTTCGTGATCACCGATCCGGCGCCCGTGTTCGCATCCTTGCCCACGCGAACCGGCGCCACCAGCATCGTATCGGAGCCGACCCGCGCCCCGTCCTCCACCACGGTCGTGTGCTTCGCGTAGCCGTCGTAGTTCACGGTGATCGTGCCCGCACCGATGTTCACGTCGTCGCCGAGGATCGCGTCCCCCACGTAGGCGAGGTGCGGGACCTTGGACCCCTTGCCGACCTTCGCGGCTTTGAGGTCGACGAACGCACCGGCCTTCGCGCCGTCGGCGAACTCGCACCCGGGACGCAGCCGCGCGAACGGTCCGATCGTGACGTCGCGCCCGAGTATGGACCCGAGCACGACGGCGAACGTCACCTCGCTGCGATCGCCGACGGTCGAGTCGACGACGCGGGCTGAGGGGCCGATCGCACAGCCTTCGCCCACCCGCGTCGAGCCCTCCAGGAAGGACATCGGGCGGATCACCGAGTCAGGGCCGATCGTGACGTCGACGTCGATGTACGTGGTGGCCGGGTCGACGAGGGTCACGCCGTTCGCCATGTGCGCCGCGTTGATCCGTGTGCGTACGACCCGCTCCACCGCGGCGAGCCCGCCGCGGGAGTTCAGCCCCATCACGCCGCCGGTCTCGACCTGCACGGCCGACACCTTCTGGCCGTCGGCGAGGAACAGCGGGATCACCCGGTTCAGGTAGTACTCGCGCTGGCGGTTCTTCCGGTCGAGCTTGGGGAGCGCGCGGAAGAGGGCGTCACGGCGGAAGACGAAGAGCATGATCGAGACCTCGCGGATCGCGCGGGTCTCCGGCGAGGCGTCGAGCTCCTCGACGATCTCTATCAGTCGTCCCCGGTCGCGCACCACACGTCCGTAGCCTCCCGGGTCGTCGAGCTCGGTCGAGGCGACCGTCGCCGTCGCCCGCGATCGGCGATGCGCCCTCAGGAGCGCCTTCACGTCGTCGCCCGCGACCGGGTCGTAGTCGCCACCCAACACGAGCACGTCGTCGACGCGGCCGACCTTCGCCCGGGCCACGAGCACCGCGTGGCCGGTCCCGAGCTGCTCTGCTTGCTCGACGAAGACGGGGGCGGGCGTGATCCCCCAGGAACGAACGGCTGAGCGGACGTCGTCGGCGCCGTGGCCGACCACCACGATCACCTTGGTGGGCTTCGCGGCGAGGCCCGCCTGCAGCACGTGCCAGAGCGCGGGCTTGCCACAGATCGGATGCAGGACCTTGGGAGTTGCGGACTTCAGCCGCTTCCCCTTGCCCGCGGCGAGCACCACCAGGGCCAGGGAACGAGGACTCGTCTTCGTCTGGGCCAACACGTGTCCAGGGTCGAGGGGTCCACATGGTCCCATATCGCCGCAGCGCGTGGCGAGGGCGACCGTGCGTGCCCCTCACGGTCGGAGCTCAGGTCGGCCGCGTCCTACTCAGAATTCACAGGAGACCGTGAACTCTCCCTCGCAGCTATCGAGACCAGCTCCACCGGTCAGCGTGTCGGTCCCGTCACCGCCGAGCAGGAAGTCGTTCCCGTCGCGGCCCCTCAACGTGTCGTCGCCGCCAAGTCCAGACAAGACGTTGGGATCGACGTCCCCCTTGATGACGTCATCGGATCCCGTGCCGACAACGGTGTCGATACTGGTGACGGTGTCGGTGCCTGAACCGCCGAGCGCCGTACCGAGGGTGAGGTCGACCGTCACGCCCGCCGTCGTCGTCCCGTCGTCGTACGCGACGGTGTCCGACCCCGGGCCACCATCGAGGGTATCGTCGCCGCGGCCTGGGTACAGCGTGTCGTAACCGTCGCCGCCGACCATCGTGTCGCGTCCGGGACCGCCGATGAGGATGTTCCCGTTCTCGTCACCGATGATCTCGTCCCCGTACCTGGAGCCGATCACCTGGTCCGGCGAGCCCACGAGAACGTCGGCGCCGTCGCCGCCGCTCGACGTCGACAGACCGAGATCGACGTGAAGGGCGCTCGGAGCGTGCTCATACGAGAGCACATCCCCGTCGCTGGAGTCGCCGAACTCGAGCGTGTCGGCGCCGCCCTTTCCTTCCAACCTATCGGGGTCGGCGTCGGTCGCACCGGAAACGAGGATGTCCGCCAACGCGCCGCCGATCAGGGTGTCGGACCCGAACCCTCCGTCCAGCGTCGATCCCGCGTCGCTCGCCGTCAGTATGTCGTTGGTGTAATCGGAGCCTTTCACACCCTCGATGCCGGTCAGCTGGTCAACTCCCTCTCCTGTCGCCTGCCCCGTCGCGAGGTTGACGCTCACACCGTCGCTCGGCGACGGCCTGTAGAACAGCGAGTAGTCCGCCCTGTCCTCTCCCACGCCTCCGCGGAGGCCATCGTCACCCGCCCCGCCGATGAGCGTGTCATCGCCGGCGCCGCCCTGCACCATGTCGGCCCCGCCGTTGCCACAGATGAGGTCCTTGCCCCCACGTCCTCGGATCGCGTCGTCGCCTCCCCGGCCGACGATGACGTCGTCGCCGGACGTCCCGAGCAGAGGGTTGTCATCTCCGGAAGTGCCCACGATCGTCGCGGTCTGGCCCAAGCACGTGGGCGTCGCGGCTCGAGCTGCAACCGCCGGCCCCGGCAGGAGGCCCGCCGTCAGCAACGCGGTCGTCGCGGCGAGGACGGCTCGGGTGAGACCCGCTCGTCGGTGCGAGCGTTCTCCGCCGATCCACGTCGCGGGGAGAAGCGGGAACATCGTGTCTTCTCTCCCTCGTCTCTGGATGGTCTCGTCCGCCGTGCCATCGATCCGCCGGGGAACGTCACGAACCTATCGATTGGATGGTCGTGACGCTAGCGGCCGGTGACAGAACTGGTCAACAGCGTGAGAAGTCGTGCCGGCCTCCGACGATCAGCTCGTGCCACGGCTCGGCGTGCCCGCTTCCTGGTGAGGCTTCGATCCAGGGTCAGGAATGCCTGCCGGCGCTTACCGCTCACACCGAAGCGAGCGCCGAGGTGTAGAAGAACACCGTGATGGACGAAACCGGCCACCCTCCGGCATCCAGCGGCTCCGGCCAAGTCCGCGCGCTGACCGCGCCGACCCGAGCCGAGATCGAGCAGCTCGCGGAGATCTTCGACCGGTATCGCCTCCACTACGGCGAAGCGGCTGACGCGTCACGGACGGCGAGTTGGCTGGAAGAGAACATCAGCAGCGGCCACCTCGAAGCCTTCGTAGCGGAAGACAAGGGTGCGTTCGTCGGCTTTGCCATCACGATGACGGTTCCCGCATCGCTGCGGCTCGGCTACTTCTGGCAGATCAGAGACCTCTTCGTCGTGCCGAACCATCGTCGCCTCGGCGTCGGCAGCGCGCTGCTCGACTTCATCCGCGCCGCCGCAGTCAGAGCGGGTGCCCTACGCTTGGTCGTTCAGACGGAGGCCGACAACACCCCCGCTCTGCGTCTGTATGCCGAGAGCAGCTACACGGCGGTCGAGGGCTACCGCTCACTGACGCTGCCACTGACGCCTGATCTCCCGGGGAGCTAGCCGGATACCCTAGATGGCGGTTTCGCGGCCATGATGCATGGTTCCGGGGGGAGGAATCGAACCTCCATTCCAGGCTCCAAAGGCCCGTGTCCTGCCGTTAGACGACCCCGGAAGGCGGCCCTATCGTACGTGGCCCGCCCGCGAGGACATCGAGGCTCCGAGCGATACCTTTTGGCCCGTTCGTGCGTCTTGCCAGGTGATGCAGACGAACACGACCCCGTCGACCGAGAGGACCTACGTGGAGCCAGACCGCAGCGGGATGGCGGAGCTCTACGCACGTTACGTGCCGAACGGCGTCAGACTCGCGTACCTCCTCACCGGCGACCGGCACCAGGCGGAAGATCTCGCCCAGGAGGCGTTCATCCGGTGCGTGGGCAGGTTCAGCCACCTTCGCGCTCACGCTGCCTTCGAGGCGTACCTGCGCCGAGCGATCGTGAACCTGCACACGTCCGGCCTCCGTCGCGGCCGGCTCGAGCGCGAGTGGGTGCAGCGGGAGGGTCACCGGGTCGCGACCGCCGCGTCTTCTCAGAGTGACGTCGGCGCGCGGGCCGACCTGTGGAGCGCGCTCGGGACGCTTCCGCCGCGTCAGCGCGCGGCGCTGGTGCTCCGCTACTACGAGGACCTGTCGGAGCGAGAGACGGCCGAGGCGCTCGGCTGCACCCTGCCGGCGGTCAAGTCGCTCGTTGCACGCGGCTCCGACGCGCTGCGCGCGCAACTGCCCACCTACCGATCCGAAGGTGATGAGTGATGAACGACCTGGAACGCGAACTCCAGCACCTCTTCGAGCAGCGCGCCCGCGATGTCGACCCCGCGGCGCTGGCCCCGGACTCGATCATCCGTCGCGGCCGTCGTCGTCAGGCGCGAACGGTGTTCGGCGGCGCGGTCGCCGGTGTCGTCGCGATCGCCGTCGCGATCGCCTCGGTCGGCAGCATCCAGCGTCCCGACGATTCCACGCCTGCCGGCCGGGAACTGCTCCCGCCGCGTTCGGCGATCATCGGCGGTGTGCCGGTGACGGCGCCCGCCGGCTGGACACTCATCGACGACTGGCCGCTGGCCGCCCTGCTGCCGGCATCGGTAGAGACCTGCTCGTCGAGCGGTTCGGCGACCGCGGTCGACGCAAGCGGTTCGCCCATCGAGGTGCCGCCGCAGCCTGAGGCCTCGCCCTCGTGCACGAGTGAGCCGTCCAGCCTCCCGGCGGGGGTGCCCGTCCTGCAGCTCGCGAACTTCGAGATGCCCTTGACGGAAACGGTGTGCGGGCTCGGCGACACCGGGCCGGCGGCCGACGTGCCCGCCGATGGGGTCGCCGTGTACGTGGCGGCGTTCACCGACGGGTTCGCGATTGACCGGGTCGCACAGGCGTGCCCCGCCCTGTCGACGACGGAAGGCACCAACACGACGACCTTCTCCGACACCGGGTCGCGGATGCTCTACGGGGCGATCTTGGTGACGGGGTCAGCGCCGTCGGCCGAGGACGTGGCGACCGCGCGGGACTACCTGGAGAGTCTCACCGACACGCGCATCGCCCCGTGGCCGACGGCGCCGCCCTCGACCGAGGGGCCCGGGTACGTGCTCGCCGCCGGATTCCAAGGTGAAGAGCGTTGGCGGCTGGAAGCCGGGATCACCTCGCTCGACAACGATGGCACGCCATCGTTGGGCGCGACGCTCGTGACGACGCTGCGCGGCGAGGAACGCGCGCGAACCCTCCCGCCGGCCACCCCTTCCGAGCAGGTGAACGGCGACTACGCCGACGTGGGCTACGGCGACGTCGGTCCACTCGTCGTGCAGTTCGGCACGGCGACCACCTCAGTGACCGGGATCGATCTCGTTGCCGCGGACGGAAGCACCACCGGCGTGGCGATGCTTCCCTGGCCGCAGGGGCTCCGCTCGCTGCCGTCCGCGGTCAGCGCGCCGTCGGGTCGGCTCTGGTACGCGACCGCCACCGCGCTCGGCGCGCTGCGACCGACGCTCGCTCCGGCCGACTCCCCCACCGCCCAAGCCACGAACGCGGCCGAGCCGTTGCAGACCCGGGAGACTGCAAGCGGGGAACTCGTCATCTACGGCCGTGACCTGGGCCACGACTGGGAGATCCGTCACGTCAACGGCGAGATCCGGTTCTCCGTGGACGGCACGAACGCGTCGAACGGGACCTTCTCGTTCGTGACGGGTGCCTCCACGGCGGTCGACGTCGACGGCGGCACGTTCCTGATCGGCGTCTTCGACCCGAGCGTCACATCGTGGTCGGTCGCGACCGACAGATCGGACACCACGCCCGCCCGCACGATCGACGGGCGATCCGCGCCGGCGCAGGACGCGTCGGGTGCCCCCGCGAACCTGTGGCTGCTTGCCCTGCCCGGCGCGGGAACGGGGATGGCGACCGGTGCCGGCTCGTTGCCGACCTTCGTTTCATGGCCGTGGGCCCTGTCCCCCGACGGCCTGTTCGGATCGGGGAGCGACGGCGTCGTCTCCTGGGGGATCGTGCACCACACCGATCGATGCGCCCAGGTGAAGGTGATCGGGGCCGACCCGTCCGACAGCGGCACGGGCGATTGCCTGCCCTCGTGGTACGAGCTCTCGAGGAACGGCGGGCTACCCGTGATCGGCGGCTTCTACGGCCGGGAGCATGCGACGGTCGTCGTCGTGCTTCCGGGCAAGACGCCGATGGTCGCCCAGGGCTCTACCCCCGACTGCTTCACCGTGTCCATGGAGTCGAACTTCGCCAACACCGAGTTCTGTGTCTTCTCGCTGGCGGCCGGCGAGACCACGCAGGTGACGTTCGGCGAAAACGGGGCCTCCCTCGGCGGGCCGATCGCGATCCACGCCCGGCCCGGCGCATTGGACCTGGTCGACGCATCGCCGACGGCGTCACCCTAGATCGGCGATCACCCAGTGCCCGACTCGGGTGGTCCCGTGACCACGAAGGCGCCGGGTACCGCGTCGACGAGCCGCTCGGCGTGCGCCTCGTTCCACGCGAGCGCGACGACGCTCGGTCCGCTCCCGCTCATCAGGGCACCGACCGCGCCCGCGCCCAGGAACGCGTCGATCGCCTGGCCGATCTCAGGGTGACGCGCGATCACGGGCGCCTGGAGATCGTTCGAAAGCATGGTGGCGAGCATCTCGGGCGCACCCGACGACATCGCCTCGCACAGCTCCTTCTGCTCGGGTCCGGTGATCCCGTCGAGGTCCCACCACGCGTAGGCATCGGAGACGGCTACCGGGAACGCGAAGGGCAGCACCGTCCACCACGTCGGGGCGGCCGCCACCGTCTCGGTCCGTTCGCCCCGCCCGGTGATCAGCGCGGCCGACCCGGTCAAGAGCGCCGGCACGTCGGAGCCGATCGATGCGGCGACGGACCGCATGGTGTCGTCGTCGATCGGCACGTCCCAGAGCTCCCGCAACGCCAGGAGCGCGGCGGCAGCATCGGCGCTCCCCCCTCCGAGCCCGGCCGCTACCGGGGTCCGTTTGTCGATCACGATCGCACCCGTGGGCTCGTGGTCGAGCGCGGCGGCGAGGGCGCGCGCCGCCACCAGTGCGAGGTTCGTGTCGTCGACCGGCACGTGCGCCGAGGTCTCGCCGGTCACCGACAGCGTGAGCCGGTCGGATGGACGCAGCGTCACGAGGTCGAACAGCGATACGGGCAACACGAGACTCTCGATCTCGTGGTAGCCGTCGTCGCGGGCGCCGAGGACCCGAAGAGAGACGTTCAGCTTCGCGTACGCCCGGCGCGTGATCTCACGGTCGCTCACCTCGGGAGCGCCTCGCCGATCGCGGCGAACGTCTCGAGGTCGAGCTCCTCGGCGCGCGCGGTCGACGACACCCCGCACGAGGCCAGCACGGCGTCGGCCGCGGCGATGTCGAGGCCGAGCCGGCGCAGGGCGTTGCGCATCGTCTTGCGGCGCTCGGCGAACCCGGCGTCCACGACGCGCCACAGCCGCTCGGGCTCCACGGCGACCGGAGGCACGTCCAGGCGGTCGAGTCGCACGACCACCGAGGCCACCGTGGGGCGCGGCCAGAACACCGAGGCAGGCACGCGGCGCACGATCGTCGCCGCCGCTCGATAGGCCACCCGCACGCTCACCGCTCCATATCCTTCCCGTCCCGCCGTCGCCGCGAGGCGTTCACCCACCTCGCGCTGCACCATCACGACCGCCCGCCGCACCGTCGGCGCGTCCTCGAGGATCGAGAGCACGAGGGGGGCCGCGATGTTGTAGGGGAGGTTCGCACAGACCGTCCATGGTTCGCCCGCGAGCTCGGTGGCCCAGTCGAGCTTCATCGCGTCGGCGTGCACGATCTCGACGCCGTTGAGACCTGCCGTCGCCTCCTCGAGCGCGGGGATCAGCCGTCGGTCGAACTCGATCGCGCGCACGCGTGCGCCCACGGCAGCGAGCGCCAGGGTGAGCGACCCGAGGCCCGCGCCGATCTCGACGACCCGGTCGCCCGGCGCCACGCCGGCATCGGCAACGATCGCCCGTGCGAGGTTGGGGTCGATCAGGAAGTGCTGCCCGAGCGACTTCGTGGGGCGGATCCCGTGTCGGGCGGCGAGCTCGCGGGTCGCCCCGGCCCCCAGACCGGCCGACGCGCCGGAACCTCCGTCGCCTCCGTCGCGGGACGCGCTCACCTCACCAGCTGAGCTGCACCCTGAGGAGGCCCGACCCGAGCGGCCTGAGGATCTGGAACGCCTCGGGCGACAGGTCGATCACTCGCCCGGGGCCGAACGGGCCCCGATCGTCGATCACGACGACCACGCTGCGACCGGTCTCGACATCGGTCACGGTGACGTACGTGCCGAACGGCAGCGTTGGGTGCGCGGCCGTCAGGCCCGACCACGGTGGGTCGTACCACGAGGCCTCGCCCGTCTGCATGTGACCCCGGGTGCCGGGCACCTCGGTCGTGCCGGCGTACATCGACTCCGGGCCCGATCGACGGATCTCCGGTTCGGGCGCCCGCTCGATCCAGCGGCCGATCAACGTCCGCCCGACCGGCTCGCCGTTGACCATCGTCACGCGATAGGTCGCGCGCCCGGTCCCGTCGCGTCCTTCCTGCAGCACCTTCACGGTGCCCGGGACCATCGACTCGAAGAACCGGGTCCGGACCCCGTGAGGGATCGTCACGACCTCGATCCTGGTGACGACGTTGACGCGGTCGTACCCAAGGACGAGGCCGGCGTGAAGGGGGGTGCTGAGCGATGGTCGGACGCGGTCGTTGGCATCCGGTTCGATCCCCATGGCCGAGAGGAGATCCCCGGCCGTGCCCGCGTTGGTCAGCACGTCGTGTACCTTCCCCGACACGACGGTCTGCACGGCCACGACCGGGGACGAACCGGCGCGCGATGCGGAACCCGAAGACTCGACGAGCCGGCGCGCATCAGCGAGCCCGCCCGTCCCGATCACCGCCCAGACCCCCACATCGGTAGGGCTCTGGTACACCGTGCCGAGAGGCGTGGCGAACGCGCCCTCGGGGAGCTCCGGAGCGGGGCTCACGATCACGGTCATGCCGTCGGCGAGCACGGTGCCCGGCGGCGGCGCCACCAGCACCCCCGAGGTAAGCGAGATGCCCTCGCTCCCGAGGAGGTCCTGAACGTTGCCCGAGGTCGTCCGGATGCCCTGCGGGCGTCCGTCGACCACGAGCGTCACGTGCTTGGTGAAGGCGGTGTAGGCCACGCCGGCAACCAAGGCGATGCCCACCACGACGGTGGCGCCTTGGTACGCGCGGTGCATCCGTCGCCGACGAACGCGGGTGGATCGGATCAACCTTCCTCCAAGCATCTGAGGAAGGCTCCAGGGGGAAGCGGATTCGAACCGGAACCGGAACCTTCGAACTCGCGGACCCGCACCCTAACAAACCCTCAACTCTTACTGCAACCTTGAGGCCGAACGTACGTTCGGTGGAAAACCCACTCGGTTATCGGATGCCCGGGAAGGCCGCGTGCGCGTTCAGCGCGGTCGCGATGACGAGCGAGTCCACGTCGTCGTCGCGCGCGCGTGCGAGCTCGTCGATCGTGAGCATCACGTTTGCGGGCTCGTTGTCGGAACCACGCAGCTTCTGGGGAGATAGGAACGGAGCGTCGGTCTCCACGAGGATGCGATCTCGCTCGAGCGCGGCGGCCGCTTGCCGCAGGTGCTCGTTCTTCGGATAGGTGAGATTGCCGGCGAAGCTCACCCAATACCCGCGCTCCTGACAGCGTCGTGCGATCTCGGCGTCGCCGCTGAAGCAGTGGATCACCACGTGCTCGGCCGAACCTTCATCCAGCACTCGAAGCGCGTCGTCCCATGCGTCGCGGACGTGGACCACCAACGGCTTCCCCGACTCGTTCGACCAGGAGATGTGCGTGCGGAACGCCCGGATCTGATCATCGCGTGGCGAGTGCATCCGGAAGTAGTCGAGACCGCACTCCCCCACGCCGACGACGAGCCGGTCGTTGATCAGCTCCTCGATGCGCGCCGCCGCCTCAAGGTCGAAGGCGTTCGCATCGTGGGGGTGCATCCCGGCGGTCGCGAACACACCTTCGAGCGTCTCGGCGATCTGGAGCGATCGGAGACTGGTTTCCACATCGACGCCGACGCACAGCAGTCGGTCGACCCCCGCGGCCCGTGCAGTCTCGACCACATCTGCAGGTTGGCGGTCGAGGAGGAAGAGGTGGCAGTGGGTGTCCACCGCCCCCGGCTGCACCGACAGTTCAGGGTTCTGGTCGTTCACGAGCGGCGACTCTACTCGGCTCTCCATATGCGGTCGAGGGGGGGAGCTTCACGTGAAACACGGATCCGGGAAGTCTCACTGCGAAGTCGACGCGGCGGGAAGAGCGACGGTGGCACAGTGGGCGGCCACGGCGCGGCCTCCTCGCTGCTCGCCTGCGCCTCGAGTCGCTCGGCTCCGGCTTCGTCGACGCTGCGGGGCCACCCCGTGGCCCACGGTTCCCTCACTCCGTTGCTGCGTCGACCCTGGGGAAGAGGCTTCCGGCTTTCGTGCTCCTCGTGCCGGGGTTGAGTTGGCCCCAGTCGGCGGCGGCCGGCAGCTTCTGGTGCGCCAGGGGTTCGGGGATGCCGAGTTGTTCCCAGAGGCGTTCGGCGGCGCTGGGCATGATCGGCTGGACGGCGATCGCGAGGATGCGGAGGGTCTCGGCGCTGGCGTAGAGAACGCTCGCGAGTTCGTCGGCGTTGGCCGGGTCCTTCGCGAGCTTCCAGGGGGCCGTGTCGACGAGGTAGTGGTTGGCGCGGTCCACGATGTCCCAGACGGCCACGAGGGCAGGCTGGAGCCGGAGGGCAAGCATGTGCTCGTCGTAGCGGGCGATCGCGTCCGCGATCACCGCGGGCAGGTCGGACTCGGCCCCCTCGAGGGCGGGTTCGGGCACAGCTCCCTCGTAGTTCGAGGCGAGCATCGCGAGCACGCGGGCGGCGAGGTTGCCGAGCCCGTTCGCGAGGTCAGCGTTGTGGCGGTCCACCATCGACTCCCACGAGAACGAGCCGTCCTCGCCGAAGCGCATCTCACGCATGAAGTAGTAGCGGTACGAATCGGTGCCGAACTGATCGACGAGCTCGAACGGGTGGATCCCGGTGGCGTTCGTCTTCGACATCTTCTTGCCGCCCACGGTGAGGAACCCGTGCGCCCAGACCTGGGTGGGCGGCTCGACGCCGGCGGCCATCAGCATCGCGGGCCAGTAGACGGCGTGGAACCGCAGGATGTCCTTGCCGATCAGGTGGATGTTCGCCGGCCACACCCGGGCGAACCGCTCGGGGTCGTCGGCGTAGCCGGCAGCGGTGATGTAGTTCGAGAGCGCGTCGAACCACACGTAGCAGATGTGCTCGGGGTCCCACGGGACCGGCACGCCCCACGAGAACGAGGTGCGGCTGATCGAGAAGTCCTGGAGGCCGCCGCGGATCAGGCTGAGGACCTCGTTGCGGCGCGACTCGGGCTCGATCCTCGAGGGGTCCTCCTCGTAGTAAGCCAGCAGCCGGTCCCCGTACGCCGAGAGCCGGAAGAAGTAGTTCTCCTCGACGACGTGCTCGACGGGACGCTCGTGCACGGGGCAGAGCCCGCCCTCGAGGAGGTCGTCCTCGACGTAGTACGCTTCACAGGGCACGCAGTAGAGGCCTTCGTACGACCCCTTGTAGATGTTGTCGCGCCCGTTCTCGTGGACGGCGGTGAGGAGCTTCTGGACGACGCGCTCGTGCCGGGGCTGTGTCGTCCGGATGTAGTCGTCGTAGGCGATGTCGAGTCGCGCCCAGACCTCGCGCCACTTCGGCTCCATGTCGTCGACCCACTGCTGCGGGTCGAGGCCGGCCGCCTCCGCCGCGCGCTGGAGCTTCAGCCCGTGTTCGTCGGTGCCCGTGAGATGGAACACCTCCTCGCCCCGCAGGCGGTGGTACCGCGCGATGAAGTCGGTGGCCACCGCGTTGTACGCGTGCCCGATGTGC
>JANLXF010000266.1:0-7497 GCA_031364965.1 Actinomycetes bacterium
GCGGCAGCGGTGGGGCCGCCGAGTCTGCCGGCGGCCGCGATCCCGGATGCAGTCGGGCGATGTGTCGACGCGGCGGGGCGACTCCTGTCCCATCCAGTGGCGCACTGGCCGAACATCGTCGTGGGTACCTTGGTCGTCGCGCTCATGGTGCGTTACACCTACGGCGCCTTTCGCACCGCCAGGGAGGCGAAGCGGCTGCAGCGTGGCGTCCTCGTGGGAGCGACGTCCTCCGCGAACTTCGAAGGTGCCTCGCTGGTGGTGCTCGAAGCAGACGAGCCGGTCGCCTACACGGCCGGATTGTTCCGCCCGCTCATCGTCGTGTCCACCGGCTTCCTCGATGCCGTTCCGAGATCGGAACGCGCAGCAGTCCTGGCGCACGAACGGGCGCACGTTCGGGGAAGCCACCCCTTCCTCCTATTTGTCGGGCGATCGGTCGAGCGGGCATTCGGATTCATCCCGCCCGTCGAGAAAGCAGCGGCGCTGCTCCTCACGGGCCTGGAGCTTGCGGCCGATGACGCGGCAGTGCGCGACGTCGGCGACCCGCTTGTCGTCGCCCGAGCGCTCGCCCGGATGGGGTCGGTCGCGGCGCAGCCTGGTCTGGCGCTGGCCGCCCTCGGGGGAGACCTCTCATTGCGCGGGCGGCGGCTCCTTGGTGTCCGTTCTGGCGGGACGCGGAAGGGCAAACTCGCCGGCTCTGTTCTCGTCGTCGGGGCGACCACCCTCCTCGTGGTGATCCTCGTGACGTTCGCGGCCGACGCGCCCCGGATCTCGCCGTTGGCGCGGTCGCAGGAGCTGCACTCGGTGTGTCACCTGCCGCACGCAAACCTCTCCGCCTAGAGGGCCTCCTGTGTCTACGACAGCAGGTAGTATATGGGGTCCGATCGATGGAACGAAGGAGAAGCGATCGCATGAAGCGTCTCTTGGTGATCAGCGCGACGATCGGTCTGAGCTTCGTCGCTGCCGCCTGCGGATCCGCCCAGGACAGCGCTGAGAGCTCGGTCGCGGGATCTCCCGATATGTCCGGTATGCCGGGCATGCCGATGTCGCCCGGCGGCCACGCGGGCGGGGGGGGAATGCCCGGTAGGCAAAGCGAGGTCGACGCCACCATCGCGGTATCGCAGCTCGACACGCTCGTTTTCGACCCCGGGTCACTCGACGTGAAACTCGGGGAGACGGTGGAGTTCGTCGTGACGAACGAGGGAACAGTGGACCATGAATTCGTGCTCGGTAACGCGGCGTTCCAAGCTGCCCATGAGAACGAGATGGCGGGGATGGATGGGTCGATGCCGACCGACGAACGCGGTGCGGTTTCGGTCGCTCCAGGTGAAACCAAGAGTGTGATCTGGAGGTTCACGGAGCCCGGCTCACTCCTCTACGGCTGTCATGTCGCTGGTCACTATGCCGCAGGGATGATGGGCGACATCACTGTCGTGGGGTGATCTCGGGCGCCGCCGGGCCGCGATGTCGCTCGCGTCTCGATGACGTCCCAACGAGCGCCCCAGATGATCCAGATCGGCGCTCCGGGGACCGGTATCGCGATCGAGCCTTCCCAGGGGAGACGGGGGGATCGGCGCTCTGGCCCCATTGCGATGATCGGTCGGCGACGGCTCCTTCGCGAGCTCACCTGAGCGCCCCCTCCGCCTCCGGCTCGGAGCGGACGGGCTCCCGGTGGAACGCGCGCCACGCCAGCATAACCAGCGATATCGTCGCGACCGTTACCGCCGTCCACTGGGAGCCGGTGAGGCCGAAGAACCTCTTGTCGATCCGCACCGAGTCCTCGAGGAGCCGCGCCGTCCCGTACATCAGGCCGAAGAGCAGCGTTGCGGTCCCTTCTCGGAAGCCGGTCCGGTGCACCGCCCAGAGCGCACCGAAGAGCGCGAAGGCGATGACCATGTCGTAGAGGGCTGGCTGGTGGACGCCGCGGCCTGCCGCCTGTATCCGGCCGGCGGCATCGACCAGCTGCGCTCCCTGGCGGCTGATGGTCTCGACGAAGCCGTCTTGCAGCGTCGCGCGGCATATGTTCTCGACGCAGTGGAAGGGAGCGGAGAGCGAGCCGCCGCGATAGGTTCATGCGAACGGCCAACTCGTCGGACGCCCGAGGTGATCACCGATGATCAGATCTCCGAGGCGGCCGATCCCGATCCCGAGCGTCAGCGCGACCACGGTCGGATCGGACACCTGGAAGAAGCGGTACCCCCAGTGGCGGGCGCGGGGCGCGTTCACGATGACGCCGCCAGCGATACCGCCCAGAAGAGATATGCCTCCTTTCCAGACTTCGAGCACCTCGAAGGGGGAGTGGAATTCGCTCAGGTGGGCGAGGACGTAGAAGACCCTGGCGCCGACGATCGAACCCACGACCGACCACATCACGATGCTCTGGACGTGCTCGGGCTCGATCCCGTTGCGCGGCGCAAGCCGACCCAAGAGCCAAGCGCCTCCCAGGAAGCCGAACGCCGTGAAGATCCCGTGGGGGGAGAGGGCGAAGAGCCCACCGAGCCTGAATCGATCCAGGACCGGCCATCCGATCTCGGATAGTGCGAACATCTACGCTCCCTCCCGGCAGGCCCTTCTACTCGGGAGTGCCGTCGATCAGATGGGGATCGATCATACGATGGCGTGTAGTAGTGTGTCCGGACCCCACCAGCGAGGAGATCCCTTCGTTATGCCCCGAACCTTCCGGATAGCTGTCCGACGCAGCTTCGCAGCAGCGGCGGCCGCTGCGCTCATCGCCGTTGGGACATCAGCAGCAGCAGCACCGAGCCAGGATGAGATCGACTCTGCGTTCGAGAATGCGAAGCAGCTCCTCCGCGAGGCAGCGTCGGCCCGGGCCGAGTTGGACACCATCTCGGGGCAGGTTCAGGCGTTGGCTGAGCAGATGGCCAGGCAGGAGGGCAAGGTGGAGCAGATCACCACCGAGCTCGCGAGGACGGAGCAACGAGCAGCTGATCTGCAGGCGGAGTACGACCGTGTTGCGGCCCGTCTGAACGATCGCGCCGCGCAGGCCTTCATGGCTGGGCAGGCTGATTCGATCGGATTCCTGCTGGGATCTGACTCGATGTCGGACCTGTCGGACCGCCTGGAGTTCGTCGATGCCGTCACCCAAGGCGATGCGGATCTCGGGAATCAGGTGACGAACGCGCGGACGTTGATGGAGGCTGAGGCGGCTCGACTTCGGACGCTGCGAGAAGCCGAGGTTGCCGCCCTGGGAGAGATCAAGGCCGCGGAGGTGAAGGTCCAGGCCCAGATGCAGCGCCAAGCTGAGCTGGTTGCCGAGATCGAGGCGAAGACGGCAGCCGCCAAGAAGTACGCGCAGAAGCTGAGCCAAGAGCGCACGGATTATCTCGATTCGCTGCTCCCACCCACTGTCGACGGCGGGGCATCGGCAGGGCCGCTTCCGCCCGGGGCGTCCAGCGTATTCAGGTACTGCCCGGTCGACGCGCCGAAGGTCGTTACCGACAGCTTCGGGGCCCCTCGGTATGTAGGCGGATACCACCCGCACAAGGGCGACGACATCATGGCGCCATCCGGCACACCGATCCGCGCTCCGTTCGACGGGGTGGCGCGTGACGCGACGAACGAGATCGGTGGGATCGCCGTGATCGTCCAGGGGGCGAGCGGCTACGTCTACAACGCCCACATGTCCAGGATGGGCAGCCTTGGGACGGTTCAGGCTGGTGACATCGTCGGCTACGTCGGGATGACCGGCGCATCCGGCGCCGGGGTTAACCACAACCACTTCGAGTACCACCCGAACGTGATTCCGTCGAGTTGGCCGACCAGCGCCTACGGCTTGGCGATCATCGACGACGCGATCAACCCGTACCCACTGCTCAGCCAGGTCTGCTAGCCGTCGTGCTCGGGAGCAGAGGCACGTCGACGACATCGACGAGGCGTGGGGACAGGCCATACAGTTGGGTGATGTGCCAGCGGAGCAGTGACCGATGACCGACATCCCCCAGCGCGCCCAGGTCGTGGTGATCGGCGGCGGGGCGATCGGCACCAGCATCGCGTACCACCTCACCAAGCTGGGTATCACCGACGTGGTGCTTCTGGAACGCAAGCAGCTCACCGCCGGAACCACCTGGCATGCCGCCGGCCTCATCACCAGCGCCGGCATGCCCACGGAGACGTTCCTGTGGATGTCGCGGTACACGACCAACCTGCTGCCCAAGCTCACCGAGGAGACGGGACAGGAAACGGGGTTCCGCACCATCGGGCACCTTCATCTGGCCTGCACGCCTCAGCGGGTCGAGACGGTGATCCGCGAGGCGAGCTTCGCGAAGGCCCACGGCGTGCCCATCGAGATGGTCGGGCCCGAAGAGGTCCAGCGACACTGGCCCACCATCAGGGTCGATGACATCATCGCGGCCGCCTGGGTGCCCGACGAGGGTCGCGCCAACCCAGCCGACGTCACGATGGCGTTCGCCAAGGGCGCCCGCTTGGGCGGCACCACGATCATCGAAGGCGTTCCGGTCACCGGCTTCACGCAGGCCAACGGACGTGTGACGGGCGTCGTGACAGATCAGGGGACGATCGAGACCGACACGGTCGTCGTCGCGGCCGGCATGTGGGGACGTCAGCTCGGCGAACTCGCCGGCGTGTCGCTGCCGCTGCAGGCTGCCGAGCACTATTACCTGCTGACGGACGAGGTCGAGTGGGCCGACACCAACGCCCCGGTCGTGGAGGACCCCGACCGCTACGGCTACTACCGCGAGGAGGGCGGTGGCATGCTCGTCGGTCTGTTCGAGCCGGAGGCCGCTCCTTGGTCGCTCGACGGCATCCCCGAAGACCTCGGCTTCGCGGTGTTGCCGCCGGACTGGGAACGCACCGGCGAGTTCCTCACCACCGCGATGGATCGATTCCCGATGCTGGAATCCGTCGGGATCCGCCAGTTCTTCTGCGGCCCCGAGAGCTTCACGCCCGACAACGGGCCCCTGCTCGGCGAGGTGCCCGAGCTGCGCGGCTTCTTCGCGGCGTGCGGACTGAACTCCCTCGGCATCCTGTTCTCCGGCGGCGTCGGCTCGATGATGGCCCAGTGGATCCAAGACGGTGAGCCGCCCGTGGACGTCACGGGGATCCATCCTGACCGGATGCTGCCGTTCATGAAGAACCGCTCCTTCAGGAAGGAGCGCACGGTCGAGTCGCTCGGCGATGCGTTCGGTGACGCGTTCTTCCCCACGTGGAAGCCCCGCTACGCGCGCAACGTGCGACGCTCCGTGATCCACGACCGCCTCGCCGACGCCGGAGCCGACTTCGCGGTGCTGACGGGCTACGAGGTGCCGGAGTGGTTCGCGGCACCCGGCGTGTCGCACGAGCGCCCGCAGACGTGGGGTCGCGATCAGGCCTTCGACGCGACGGCGGCCGAACACCGGGCCGTGCGCGAGGCGGTCGGCGTGATGGACATGTCGTTCATGGCGAGCCTGCTCGTGCAGGGGCCGGACGCGCTGACACTGCTCAACCGGGTGAGTGCCGGCCGGATCGACGTGCCGGTCGGCAGGATCGTCTACACCCATTGGTGCACGCCCAAGGGTGGCATCTGGACCGACCTGACCATCACGCGTCTCGGCGAGGACCGGTTCATGGTGGTCGGAGCCGACATCATCCACCGACGGATGATCGCGTGGCTCGAGCGCCACAGAGCGGCCGGTGAGTTCGTGACGGTCACGGACATGACGAGCGCCCGCACGCTGCTCACGGTCCAGGGTCCGAAGTCGCGGGAACTCCTTTCGCGTCTCACGACCGCGGACCTGTCCAACGACGCGTTCCCCTATATGAGCGCGCAGGAGATTGACGCGTATCACGGGGTCGCGCTCGCGATCCGGGTCACCTATCTCGGCGAGCTCGGGTGGGAGCTTCACATCCCGAACGACGTCGCGCTGACCGTCTACGACGCCCTCGTCGAGGCGGGCAGGGACCTTGGCTTGATGCACGCAGGGCTCGGCGCCCTGAACTCCCTACGGCTGGAGAAGGCCTACCGCGACTACGGGCTCGACATCGACAACTCCGACTCGTTGCTCGAGGCCGGGCTGGGCTGGGCCGTCGCCTGGGACAAGCCGGACTTCATCGGCAAGGACGCGATGGTGGCCCAGCGCGATTCCGGCGTGCTCACCTCGCGCCTGGTCCAGGTGCTCGTCGACGACCCCGAGCCGCTCTTGTACGAGCGCGAGCAGCTCTACCGCGATGGGGAACGGGTCGGCGAGGTGAACAACGGGGCCTACGGCCACACCCTCGGGGGCGGCGTGGGACTCGCGAGCATCGATCTCGAGGGCAACATCACCGACGTCTTCATCGACAGCGGCAGCTGGGAGCTCGATATCGTGGGCACGCGCTACCCGGTGACGGTGTCGCTCACACCCCTGTACGACCCGAAGCGAGAACGCATCAAGGCATAGGTCCAGCCCATCCAGAAGGCGCCGTCGCGCCGGCTTACGCCCGCGGTTTCGATCAGCGGCGTTGTCTTCGACGGCGACCCATTACCCGGAGCTGAACGGCGGCTAGGAGAGCGTGAAGGTGCGCCCCTCGCTGGCCATGATCCTCTCCTCCTCCGGCAGATCGGCGCCGGCCTCTAAGATCGAGGGCAAGAGCTCTGGTTCGCGCGTGAACGCGCGGAAGACCAGGGCGACCGTGACATCGTGGGCAGGCTCGTGCGTGACCGCGATCGGATCGCCGGCGGAGACCGGGCCGGGGTTGACGACGCGCAGGTACGCCCCGGGGATGGCAGCGACGGTAAACGTCTTGAGCCAGCCCTTCTTCCCGATCCACCATCTGAACGTCGAGCACGGTATCCGCGGGCCCGTGATCTGGAGCTCCAGCTCGTCCCCGATCCGCCATCGTTCCCCGATACGCGAGCGGTTGACGTCGATGCCCTGCGTCGTGAGGTTCTCGCCGAACGAACCGCACGGTAGATCGCGACCCAGCACCTGCTCCCAGTGATCGAGATCCTCGCGCGCGTACGAGTAGACGGCCTGACCGTCACCGCCGTGCGACCGGCGGTCGCCGATCACATCACCGATGAGCCCGCTCCCCAGACCGTCGGCCTTCGTCCCAGGCGCGCGGACGAACACCGGAGACGTCGCGGGACGCTTGTCGATCCCGGTGGTGGGTGCGTCCTTGCTCGGGTTGGGCCGCAGGCGGCCCACGTTCACCGAGAGGACCCGCGACTCGAAGGGCGGGGAGGACATGGTCGCGAGGCTAGCACCGGGAGCGACGCCGGAGGGAGACGAGATGGCGAGCATCCTCGCGATCGACCGCACCTAGAAGCCGATGAATCGCTTGAGTCGGTGGGCGGGGGAAGGACCGACACACGTCGTCGCTCCGCGTCACCGCGACGAGCGCGAGGGTCCCGTCCGGGCGCCGCGAGAGTCGCCCCGGACTTTGCTCCGAGGCACCCATGGCGCGGATCGCGAGCGATCTGTGGACCGGCTGGACGTTCGCTGATCTCGTCCCCGATCCGCCATCGTTCCCCGATACGCGAGCGGTTGACGTCGATGCCCTGCG
>JANLXF010000027.1:0-1506 GCA_031364965.1 Actinomycetes bacterium
CAGCAGGTAAAGGAGAAGCATCCGGCGGTGCCCGTGATCGTGATGACAGCGTACTCGGACCTCGAGTCCGCGGTCGCCGCATTCCAGGGGGGCGCCTACGAGTATCTGCCAAAACCTTTCGACGTCGACCAGGCCGTGGAACTCATCCGCCGTGCGCTCGATGAAAGCCAGCGCGAACTGGCGGCGCTCGAACCGCTCGGCGAAGTTCCGGAAATTCTTGGCCAGGCGCCGGCGATGCAGGAAGTGTTCCGCGCCATCGGGCGGCTCTCGCAGTCGAGCGCGACGGTGCTGATCACCGGCGAATCGGGCACCGGCAAGGAACTTGTAGCGCGCGCCCTGCACCGCCACAGCACGCGCGTGTCCAAACCGTTCGTCGCGATCAACACCGCCGCGATGCCGAAGGACCTGCTCGAGTCGGAACTCTTCGGCCACGAACGCGGCGCCTTCACCGGCGCCCAGGCCCTGCGGCGCGGCCGCTTCGAGCAGGCTGATGGGGGCACCCTGTTCCTTGACGAGATCGGCGACATGCCCTCGGAACTGCAGACACGCCTGCTGCGGGTGCTCTCCGACGGCACCTTCTACCGCGTCGGCGGCCACCAGCAACTGAAGGCGAATGTGCGCGTGATCGCCGCGACGCATCAGGACCTGGAGAGCCGCGTGCGCGATGGCGCGTTCCGCGACGACCTGTACCACCGCCTGAACGTGATCCGCGTGCGCATCCCGTCGCTGCGCGAGCGGCGGGAGGATATTCCCCTGCTCGCCAGGCATTTCCTTGCGAAAAGCGCCAAGGACCTGAGCGTCGAGCCCAAGCGCCTCTCGGACGACGTGCTCGCGCATCTCGCGCGCATGGATTTCCCGGGCAATGTGCGCCAGCTCGAGAACCTGTGCCACTGGCTCACCGTCATGGCGGCCGGCCAGGCGATTGGCATTGCCGACCTGCCCGCGGAATTCCGCGGCGAGCCCGCGACCGCGGGCCAGGCCGCCGCTGCGGACTGGATCGCCGCGCTGGAACAGGAAGTCGAGCGGCGCCTGGCGCGCGGCGAGACCGGCGTGCTGGATCAGCTTTCGCGCCAGTTCGAGCGCTCGTTGATCTCCAAGGCGCTGGCGCGCACCGGCGGCCGCAGGATCGAGGCCGCCAACCTGCTCGGCATGGGCCGCAATACCATCACGAGAAAAATCCAGGAACTCGGCATCGGCGACGCCGACGACTGAGCTATTTTTTGGCTGCCTTGCGGTTCGCTTCCAGCCGCGCGTCCACGGTGGCCACGATCTCGTCTATTTCCGGCAGGCGCATGTTCTTCTGCGCGCCGATCGCTTTCACCAGGCGGTCGGTGCGCTCGATGTTCGGCGCGCCTGCCGCCACGGCCCGCGCCGCGGAGGAGGGCGTCAGGAGCGACTGCGCCGCGGCCGCGTATTTCTCGAACGGCACGAGGTCCTTCTCGTTCGCGCCCAGCGAAACGCATAGTTTCACGACGAAGTCGTAGACCGAGCGCGAGGCCTTGGGGT
>JANLXF010000029.1:0-14102 GCA_031364965.1 Actinomycetes bacterium
AAATAATCTCTCCCCAAACAACCCCGCGGGTTTTTGTGTACCCCCCCAACTTCTAGGGGGCGGGGTGCCCGGCCCCCTCCCACGCGTCCGGCTGCCTCGCTCGCACGGCTCCTCGTTGCTAGACTCTGCGCGATGAGTTAGCGGGACCTCCTCGGCGCACGCTGCCACCACCGAGGTGGGGCGTGTTCGCGTGCACGTTCGCCGCCGCACGACGTTCCAGGAGGTTCCGTCGATGTTCCGCTCGTCCCCGTTCCCCGTCCTTCATCCTCGGAGTTCGCCGTGAGCACGCTCGAGATCGTCGACCTCGCCGTCGAGGCGGGCGGCAAGACCGTCGTCGAAGGTCTGACCTTTTCGCTGCGCGCCGGCGACAAGGTTGGCGTGGTCGGGCGCAACGGTGCCGGCAAGACCAGCACCATGAAGGTGCTGGCCGGTGAGGCGGAGCCCCTCCGAGGGATCGTCGACAGCCGAGGTGCGGCTCTGGGGTACCTGCGCCAGGATCCCCGCCAGCATCGCGAAGACGACGAACGGAGCGGCCTGGAGTACATCCTGTCGGCGCGCGACCTCGTGGAGATGGCGCAGCGCGTCGAGAAGGCGCGGGTCGCCCTCGAGGAATCGCACTCGGATCGCAACGTGCAACGGTTCGCCCGCGCCGAGGAGCGCTATCGCGACGAGGGCGGCTACCAGGCCGAATCCGAGGCTCGAGCGATCACGGCCGGACTCGGGCTCGCGCAGGACCGGCTGGGCTTGGCGGTGGGCGCGCTCTCGGGCGGTGAGCGCCGCCGGCTCGAGCTCGCCCGGATCCTGTTCGGAGGATCGGATCTGTTGCTGCTCGACGAGCCGACGAACCACCTGGACGCCGACGCCAAGGCGTGGCTGATGCAGTTCCTCGCCACGTACAAGGGTGGGCTCATGGTCGTGAGCCACGACCTGGCCCTGCTCGACGCCTCGATCACCCGGATCCTGCATCTGGACCGAGACGGGGTCGTCGAATACCGCGGAACGTACTCCCAGTACCGCGAGTCGCGCCGCCGTGACGAGGAGCGCCTGACCTCACTCGCGCACCGTCAGGAGCAGGAGATCAAGCGGCTGAAGACCCTCGCCGACTCGATGCGAGGACAAACCGCGAAGCGCGCTCGGAAAGCCAAGACCCTGGACACCCGGGCGACCAAGCTGGAGGCGAAGAAGGTCGAGGGTCCCTCGAAGGAGCGAACGGTCAGGTTCCGGTTCCCCGCGCCGCCGCACTGTGGACGAACGGTGCTCGTGGCCGAGGACCTCGCGAAGGCGTACGGAGGTCCTCCGGTGTTCGAGGACGTGTCGTTCAGCGTCGGCAGGGGTGAGCGGCTGCTGATCATGGGGCTGAACGGCGCCGGGAAGACGAGCCTGCTGCGGATCCTCACCGGGCAGACCGAGGCCGATCTCGGGACCTTCACGTTCGGGCACGGCGTCGTGCCCGGCTACTACGCGCAGGAGCACGAGGGCATCCGCGACGGGTTGCCCGTGCTCGCGCACATGAAGGCCGAGTCGGGGGAGGACGACCAGGCGCTCCGCGCCCTGCTCGGCATGTTCGGGTTGCACGGCGAGATGGCGTTCCAGGACGCCGGCACGCTCTCGGGCGGGGAGAAGACGAAGCTCGCCCTCGCGCAGCTTGTTGCCGGGCGCAAGAACCTGCTGCTCCTCGACGAGCCCACCAACAACCTCGACCCGCCGAGCCGCACCGCGATCGCCGTTGCCCTCCAGGACTGGCCGGGCGCGATGGTGATCGTGAGCCACGACATCGAGTTCGTGCACGCGCTGGCACCCCAACGCGTGCTCCTGATGCCCGACGGCACCCTCGACCACTGGGACGACGAGCTGCTCGATCTGGTCGCCCTGGCCTGAAGTCCGCCCTGAACGGGAGGGCAACCCGGCCGACTATGCTGCCGCAACCCGGAACTCGAGGAGGCTGACGTGAACGGGAATGGCTCGGCCGATCTGGTCTTCGTCAACGGCTCGGTGTACACGGTCGACGCGGCGCGCAGCTGGGCCCAGGCGGTGGCCGTCCGCGAGGGCCGCATCGTCGCCGTCGGCACCGATGCCGAGGTCCGGGAGCTCGCCGGGGCCGGGACGGACGTCGTCGATCTGGCGGGCCGGATGCTCGTGCCGGGCTTCCAGGATGCCCACGTCCACCCGGTCGGTGGGGGCGTCGACATGCTCCAGTGCGACCTGCACGACCTGTCGACGGCCGAGGAGTATCTCGCCGCGATCGCGGCCTACGCGGCTTCGAACCCCGACGTCCCGTGGATCCTTGGCGGCGGGTGGTCGATGGACGCCTTCCCCGGAGGTACCCCCACGGCGGCCGCGCTCGACGCGGTGGTGTCGGACCGTCCCGTCTACCTGCCCAACCGGGACGGTCACGGCGGCTGGGTGAATTCGATCGCGATGAAGATGGGTGGGGTCACCCGTGACACCCCCGACCCCGCCGACGGACGGATCGAACGCGACGCCCAGGGCGAGCCCACTGGGGCGCTCCACGAAGGCGCGATGGACCTCGTCGGACGCCACGCGCCCGATCCGACGCCGGCCGAGCTGTACGAGGGCCTGCTGAAGGGTCAGGCGTACCTCCATTCCCTCGGCATCACGGCGTGGCAGGACGCGATCGTGGGCACGATCCCGTGGGCGAACAACCTCGGCACCTACGTCAGGGCGGCCGAAGCGGGCGACCTCACGGCGCGCGTCGTGGGAGCGTTGTGGTGGGACCGGCACCGGGGCATCGAGCAGATCGAGGAGCTCGAGGCGCAGCGGGCGCGCGGCCGCGTGGGGCGGTTCGCCGCGACCAGCGTGAAGATCATGCTGGACGGCGTCTGCGAGAATTTCACGGCCGCCGTGCTCGAGCCGTACCTGGACGCACACGGTCATCCGACGGAGAACCGCGGCATCTCGTTCGTCGACCCCGAGCTCCTGAAGGACATCGTCACGCAGCTCGACGCGAAGGGGTTCCAGGTGCACTTCCACGCCCTGGCCGAGCGCGCGGTCCGTGAGGCGCTCGACGCGATCGAGGCGGCGCTCGTCGCGAACGGACCCACCGACGGGAGGCACCATCTCGCGCATCTGCAGGTCGTGCACCCCGACGACATCCCGAGGTTCGCCCGGCTCCGCGCGGTGGCGAACGCGCAGCCGCTCTGGGCCGCCCACGAGTCGCAGATGGACAACCTCACGATCCCGTTCCTGGGCGAGCCGCGATGGCGCTGGCAGTACCCGTTCGCGAGCCTCGTCCGGGCCGGCGCGGTGCTGGCGATGGGAAGCGACTGGAGCGTTTCGACCCCCAACCCGCTCGAGGAGATCCACGTGGCGGTCAACCGGAAGGTCCCGGCCAGCTACCACCACAAGGTGGACTCCGACGAGGTCTTCCTCCCCGAACAGCGGCTGGACCTGCCGACCGGGCTCGCAGCCTTCACCATGGGCTCGGCGTTCGTGAACCACCTCGATGCCGATACGGGCTCGATCGAACCCGGGAAGTTCGCGGACCTCGCCGTGCTCGACCGGAACCTGTTCGCGCATCCGGTCGAGGAGATCGCCGACGCGACGGTCGACGAGACGTTCGTGGAGGGGCGGCGCGTCTATGCCGCAGCAGGTGCATGATCGGGCGCTGACCTGCAGTCATGGACCGCGGCCGGGCCGTTGGCACACCGCTGCTACAGTGATCCGGCCGGTTGAACGCCCGTTCAATCGCGCCCCACCCGAGACGAGGATCGCCGATGCCTGCGCAGAGCCCGATCGACCCCGCGACGCTTCGCGCGGTGTTGGCTCCCACCCTGGGAGAGAGCCGGACGCTTCCCGCCGAGGCATACCGGTCCGACGATGTGTTCGCCTGGGAGTCCGAGCACTTCTTCGAACGGGGCTGGGTCTGCCTGGGGCGGGCCGACGAGCTCGCGATGCCGGGAGACCAGCGTGCCTACCGGATCGGCGCCGAGGGGATCCTCGTCGTGCGCGATGTCGACGGGACGCTTCGGGGGTTCTACAACACCTGTCGACACCGGGGACACGAGCTCCTCGAGCCCGAGACCGCGCGGAACCTGCGGGCGATCAAGTGCCCCTATCACGCATGGGTGTACCAGCTCGACGGTTCGCTGGGCGCGGCGCCCCGGTTCGGCGACCACGCCGGCTTCGACAAGACCGACTACCCGCTGATCGCCGCACGGATCGCCGAGTGGCACGGATGGGTCTTCGTGAACGCCGCCGGCGAGGGACCCGCGCTCACCGAGGTGGTGGGCAACCTCGACGCCCTCATCGCTCCGTGGGAGCCCGAGCGGCTGTTCGTCGGCGCCTCGCACACGTACGAGATCGCCGCCAACTGGAAGACGATCACCGAGAACTATCACGAGTGCTACCACTGTCCGTCTATCCACCCTGCCCTCTGCGTGGTGACGCCGCCCGACTCGGGGGAGAACTTCGCGCACGACGGCCACTGGGTGGGTGGATCGATGGAGCTGAAGGACTTCGCCCAGACGATGTCCCTCACGGGGGAGTCGGGCGGGGTGCCGATCCGGGGTCTGAACGACCGGCAGCGACGTGAGGTCTACTACTTCGGGCTCTTCCCGAACCTGCTGATCAGCCTGCATCCCGACTACGTCATGACCCATCGGTTCGAGCCGCTCGCGCCCGGACGCAGCAAGGTCGAGTGCCAGTGGCTCTTTCCGCCCGAGGCCAGGGATCGCGCCGACTTCACGCCGGCGTACGCCAGCGAGTTCTGGGACATCACGAACCGCGAGGACTGGCTCGCGTGCGAGTCCGTGTATCGCGGCCTCGGCTCCGAGGGGTTCCGCCAGGGCCCGTTCGCGTGGAGCGAGGACGAGGTGCACGCCTTCATGGCGATGGTGGCCCAGGGGTACCTCGACGGCCACGCGAGCCCGCCGCCGCAGGTGCAGGAACCCGACGCCGCCGGCGTCTGAGAGCGCGTTTCTCAGGAACCTCTCAAGAACCCGTCACACGCGGGCGTCGAATCACGAACGTGACCGACCTGAGAGGCTGTGCATCATGAAGAAGCTGCTCCTCGCCACGGCGGTGCTCGCTCTCGCCGCCTCGGCCTGCTCCGTCAAGCTGGGCGATCCGCCGGCCTCGAGCGTTCCTGCCGTCGACGCCTCCACGCTCCAAGCGCTGGATGCGGGCAAGGAGCCCGTGACGGCCGTGGTCGAACGCGTCCTCCCCGCGGTGGTAAACGTAACGACCGACATCTTCAGCCGGAACGCGTTCGGCAGCGCGTCGCAGGCCCAGGGCGTGGGGACCGGATTCGTCGTCCGGTCCGACGGCGTGGTCGTGACGAACTGTCACGTCGTCGAGGGCGCCTCGAAGATCACCGTCTCGACCTCCGAGGCCACCCCTCGCGAGTTCGAGGCTCGGGTGATCGGGGCGGACTGCCTGCACGACCTCGCGGTTCTGAAGATCGACGCAACCGGGCTACCGACAGTCCAGCTCGGCAACTCGGGGTCCCTCCAGCTCGGCCAGCGAGTGGTCGCCCTGGGCTACGCGCTCGCATTGGAAGGCGGCCCGACCGTGACGACGGGCATCGTGTCGTCGCTCGACCGCACGATCCAGGCGCGAGACCCCCAGTGCGAAGTCTGCACGAACGGGGTGCGTACCTACAGCGAGGTGATCCAGACCGACGCGGCCATCAACCACGGGAACTCCGGCGGGCCGCTCGTCGACATGCAGGGGCGCGTGGTGGGCATCAACTCGGCGGGCGACGACTCCGCGCAGAACATCGGGTTCGCGATCTCGATCGACTCCGCGAAGGACACGATCGCCCGATCGCAGGCCGACCCTCTGGCGGCGACCGCCTACCTGGGCGTGTCGACGCAGTCGGTGAGCGGGGCGCTCGCACAGCAGTTCAACCTCGGCGTGGATCACGGCGCCTACGTGCTCGCGACGACCAACGACGGCCCTGCTCAGGCGGCCGGGATCCAGGAAGGCGTGGTGATCGTGGGCGTCGACGGCACCCCGATCACAACGGCCGAGGACCTCGGCAAGGCACTGGAAGGGCTGGATCCGGGCCAGCGGGTTTCGGTCGACATCGTGACGAACGGCGGGGTGGCGCGCTCGATCGACGTCACCCTGGGCGCGCGCCCGCTGCCCACCGTCTTGCCGTAGCCTCCCGGCGGTGCGTTAGCCTGGGCGCGTGAACCCCCGAACGCGCGACCCCGTCCACGACACCCCGCCCGCGGATGGCGCGGCGTGAGCGGGGCGCGGGGACCCTTCGAGCCCGGCGAGAAGATCCTGCTGATCGATCAGCGCGACCGCACGTATCTGTTCACGCTGCAGGCCACGGGCACCTATCACACGCACAGCGGCACCCTGGGCCACGAGGAATTGATCGGCAAGCCCGAAGGCACGAAGGTCGAGACCTCCAAGGGGATGGTCTTCGTGGCCTTCCGGCCGCGCTTCGCCGACTACGTCCTGAAGATGCCCCGAGGCGCGCAGGTCGTCTACCCGAAGGACCTCGGTCCGATCGTGACGTACGCCGACGTGTTCCCGGGCGCCCGGGTGTTGGAGGCAGGGACGGGCTCCGGCGCGCTGACGATCGCGCTGTGCCGGGCCGTCGGCGACTCCGGTGTGGTGGTGTCGTACGAGCTCAGGGACGAGCATCGCGAGCAGGCCGTGCGCAACATCGAGACGTTCTACGACGCGATGCCGCCCGGACTCACCCTGCGGGAAGGTGACCTTTCGCAGGTGGGGGAGACCGGTGAGCGGTACGACCGCGCCGTGCTCGACATGCCCGAGCCCTGGGGCCCCCTCCGGGCGCTGGCGAAGGTCCTCGAGCCCGGAGGGGTGGTGTGCGCCTACCTGCCGACGATCATCCAGGTGCAGACGCTCGTGCTCGCCTTGCCCGGCGCGGGGTTCTCACATGTCGAGACCTTCGAAACCCTGCGGAGGGGCTGGCACGTGACGGAGCGCAGCGTCCGACCGGATCATCGGATGGTCGGGCATACGGGCTTCCTCACGGTGGGTCGCCTGGCCGCCTCGGTGGACTGAGCCCGGCTGCGCGGCACTCCCTCTGCGTCGGTAGACGGAGGTACCTTGGAATAGGGCCTAAGCCTTCCGGGCAGAAGTGCCGTAAGAGAGGGGGAAGGAACCGCCTCGCGCGCCTCCCGGGGTTGCGAAGGGGCGGGGATACACTCGACCCCCCGTGCGGAGGTGAAGCTAGATGCCCGGCCACGACGAACAGGCTGCACGTTACGAGGATCAGGTCAACGAGCTCCAGAGCCAGGTCAAGTTCCTGGAAGAGGAGGTCGGCCTGCTCCGTCGTCGCCTCACGAACGCGCCGCGCCAGGTCACCCTCCTCGAGGAGAAGCTGGTCGAGACGCGCGAGCAACTCACCAAGGCCATGGGGCAGAACCAGAAGCTGGCCGACGCCCTGCGAGGGGAGCGCGACAAGATAGAGGCGCTCGCCCAGGAGGTCGAGAAGCTGTCGCAGCCGCCCGCCACCTTCGGCGTCTTCCTGCACAAGAACGACGACGGCTCGCTCGACGTCTTCACGGCGGGCCGCAAGATGCGCGTGATGCCCGCGCCCGACCTCGACGAGCGCGCCTTCCGCCCCGGCGTGCAGGTCGTGTTGAACGAGTCGCTGAACGTGGTCGAGGTGCTCGAACCCGATCGGGCCGGCGAGGTCATGAAGGTCAAGGACAAGCTCGGCGAGGACCGCCTGGTCGTCGTGGGCCGGGGCGACGAGGAGTACGTCGCGCACTTGGCAGGCTCGCTGCTCGACACCCCGATCCGCGTCGGTGACAACGTCTTGTTCGACAACCGCTCCAACGTCGCGGTCGAGCTGCTTCCCAAAGAGGAGGTCGAGCAGCTCGTGCTCGAGGAGATCCCCGACGTCAATTACGACGACATCGGCGGCCTCGAGGGCCAGATCGACGCGATCCGCGACGCCGTGGAACTGCCGTTCCTGTACGCCGAGCTCTTCCACGAGCACCAGCTCGAGGCGCCCAAGGGCATCCTGCTCTACGGACCCCCGGGGTGCGGCAAGACCCTGATCGCGAAGGCGGTCGCGGCCTCGCTCGCCGAGAAGGTGGCCGAGCGGACGGGCCGAAGCGATGCCCGGTCGTACTTCCTGAACGTCAAAGGACCCGAGCTGCTCAACAAGTACGTCGGAGAGACCGAGCGCCAGATCCGCGAGATCTTCCAGCGCGCGAAGGAGCGAAGCGAGGAAGGCCTCCCGGTGATCGTCTTCTTCGACGAGATGGATTCGATCTTCCGCACCCGCGGCACGGGGATCAGTTCCGACGTCGAGTCCACGATCGTGCCGCAGCTGCTGAGCGAGCTCGATGGCGTTGAGACCCTGAAGAACGTCATCGTGATCGGCGCCTCGAACCGCGAGGACCTGATCGACCCGGCGATCCTTCGTCCCGGCCGCCTCGACGTGAAGATCAAGATCGAGCGGCCCGATGCCCCGCAGGCGCGCGACATCATGGCCAAGTACCTGCACCCGGTCGTGCCCATCCACCCCGACGAGATCGCCCGGCACGGCAACGACGCGCAGCAGGCCTGCTTCCGCATGATCGACAAGACGATCGAGCAGATGTACGAGCCCAGCGATCGGAACCGGTTCCTGGAGGTCACCTACGCCAGCGGCGACAAGGAGATCCTGTACTTCAAGGACTTCAACTCGGGCGCGATGATCGAGAACATCGTGCGCCGGGCCAAGAAGGACGCGATCAAGCGCTTCCTCTCCAAGGGAGAGAAGGGCATCAAGACCGAGGACCTCCTCACCGCGATCCGCGACGAGTTCAAGGAGAACGAAGACCTGCCCAACACCACGAACCCGGACGACTGGGCACGGATCTCCGGCAAGAAGGGCGAGCGGATCGTGTACGTGCGGACGCTGCTGGGCCACGACGGCGATGGGCGCCAGGTCGAGCGCGTGAACGCCGGACAGTACCTGTAAGGTGGCCGAATGGCCATCCCCAAGGTCTTCGGTACCGAGACGGAGTACGGGATCGCCGCCGCCGGCGCGCCCGAGTTCAACCCCGTCCTGTCCTCGTCCCTGTTGATCTCGACCTACGCCGGGTCGCTTCGGCGGATCCGCTGGGACTACGAGCAGGAATCGCCGATGCGCGACGCCCGCGGCTTCGAGCCCGTGCCGGCGAACGCGGGATCTGACGAGGACCTGGGTCTGGCGAACGTGATCTTGCCCAACGGCGCGCGCTACTACGTCGATCACGCCCACCCGGAGTACTCGACGCCCGAGTGCCTGACCCCCCGCGCGCTCGTCGTGCACGACAAGGCCGGGGAGCGGATCCTCGAGCGCTCGCTGACCGAGGTCGCGCGCGTGATGCCGGCCGCGCCGGCGCTGTCCATCTACAAGAACAACAGCGACGGCAAGGGGAACTCCTACGGGACGCACGAGAACTACCTCGTCGATCGCGCGACCCCGTTCGGCGACATCGTGCGCGACCTGACGCCCTTCTTCGTCTCGCGGATCGTGTTCACGGGCGCGGGCAAGGTCGGTGCCGAGGCGCCTTGGGACGAGCGGGGGGCCAGCCGGTTCCAGCTGACGCAGCGGGCCGACTTCTTCGAGACCGAGGTGGGGCTCGAGACCACGCTGAAACGGCCGATCATCAACACCCGCGACGAGCCGCACGCCGACCCCGAGCGCTACCGGCGTCTCCACGTGATCGTGGGCGACGCGAACATGTGTGAGGTCTCGACGTTCCTGAAGATCGGGACGACCGCGATCGTGCTCAAGATGATCGAGGACGCGTTCCTGCCCGACCTGACCGTGCAGAATCCCGTGCAGGCCCTCCACGAGATCTCGCGCGATCCCGGCTGCCGTGCCCAGCTGACGCTCGCCGACGGACGGACGGTCACCGCCGTGCAACTCCAGTGGGAGTACCTCGAGCATGCGAAGAAGTACGTCGAGCGCGAGGACGATACGCCGGAGCAGCGCGAGGTGGTCGCCCGGTGGGAGGCCGTGCTCACGGCGCTCGAAGACGATCCGTCCTCGCTCCACGCTCAGCTGGACTGGGTGGCGAAGCAACGACTGCTCCAGGCCTACCGCGACCGCGACGGCCTCGAGTGGTCGGACCCGAAGCTGCGGGCGATCGACCTGCAGTACCACGACGTCCGGCGTGACCGGGGCCTCTACTACCGGCTGGAGGCGTCCGGGAAGGTCGAGCGACTGACCACCGACGCCGAGGTTGACGCCGCGATCGACGACCCGCCCGAGGATACGCGCGCCTACTTCCGCGGCCGCTGCATCGCACGGTTCCCGGATTCGATCGCGGCCGCCTCGTGGGATTCCCTGATCATCGATACAGGCGCCGACGCGTTGCAGCGGATCCCGATGCGGGAGCCGCTCAAGGGGACGAAGGAGCACGTCGAGGGGCTCCTCGAGCAGGCGGAGGATGCCGCAGCGCTCGTCGCACTCCTCCAAGCGTGAGGCGGACCCACCGCTAGAATCGCTCGCACGGAAAGGAGCCCATCCTGTGCCGCAAGAGCAAGAACAGAAGAAGGTCCAGAAGAAGGGTGGTGGCGGCGGCGAGTCCGACGCCGACGCCGGGCAGGTGTCTTCGACGGCCAAGGCCGCCGAGCTGAAGGAAGAGATGGACGACATCCTCGACGAGATCGACTCGGTCCTGGAGGAGAACGCCGAGGAGTTCGTGAAGTCCTACGTGCAGAAGGGCGGCGAGTGAGCGATCCCACGCAGCTTCCCGTTTCGGTCTCGGCATTCGGCCTGAACCCGAGCTTCACCGACCTCGTACGCCGTGAGCGTCCCGAGGCGTTGCCGCAGTCCCTGGGCGGATCGATGACAGCCGCCGCCGTGAGCCAGGTGCCCCACGGCACGACGGTGCTCGGCATGAAGTACGCCGACGGCGTGATCGTGGCCGGGGACCGGCGCGCGACGGCCGGTTACACGATCGCCGACGACAAGATGCGCAAGGTCTTCCCGGCCGACGACTACAGCGCGATCGCGATTGCGGGCGCGGCCGGGATGGCCGTGGAGATGGTGAAACTCTTCCAGCTCGAGCTGGAGCACTACGAGAAGCTCACGGGCGACCGTCTCTCCCTCGAAGGCAAAGCGAACCGCCTCGGCCAGCTGATCCGCGAGAACTTCCCGCTCGCGATGCAGGGCTTGGTGGTCGTGCCGCTGTTCGGGGGGTACGACCTGCGACGGGGCGAGGGCCGGATCTTCCATTACGACGCGACCGGCGGCCGGTGGGAAGAAGACGACTTCCAGTCCACCGGTTCGGGTAGCCAGCCGGCGAAAAACTCGCTGAAGAAGCGCTGGCGGCGCGATCTCGATCGAGCGGCGGCGCTGCGGGTTGCCGTCGAGGCCCTGCTCGACGCGTCGGAGGACGACGTAGCTACCGGCGGCCCGAATCCGACGCGCAAGATCTATCCGGTGGTGCTCGCCGTGACCGCCGATGGGGCCTCCGAGGTACCGGAGTCCGAGGTCGAGGCGGCCGTCGCCGCCGTGCTTGGGGAGCGATCCTGATGGGGTTCATGCCGTACGTCGCGCCGGAACAGATGATGAAGGATCGGTCCGAGTACGCCCACAAAGGCATCGCGCGCGGACGATCCGTGATCGGGCTCGAGTATGCCGACGGCCTGCTGTTCGTGGCCGAGAATCCCTCGGCGACCCTGCACAAGATCAGCGAGATCTACGACTCGATCGCCTTCGCCGGAGTGGGCAAGTACAGCGAGTTCGAGGATCTGCGGATCGCGGGGATCAGGCTCGCCGACCTGCGGGGGTTCTCCTACGGGCGCGAGGACGTGAAGGCGCGCGATCTCGCGAACGCCTACTCGCAGGCCCTCTCGAACATCTTCACCCAGCAGATGAAGCCCTACGAGGTGGAGATCCTCGTGGGAGAGGTCGACGGCGATGCATCCGGGACCGCGATCTACCACGTGCTGTTCGACGGGTCGGTGAACGACGAGCATGGGTTCGTCGCGATCGGGGGCCACGCCGAGGATCTCGCCGAAACGCTCAAAGGCCGCTACGAGGAGGGTTGGGACCTGGCGACGGCGATCCGCGCAGGCGCCGAGGTGCTCGGCTCGCCCGACGGGCGCACGATCGAAGCGGGAGCGATCGAGGCCGGCGTGCTCGACCGGACTCGATCGCATCGCCGGAAGTTCCACCGACTCGACGAGGCGGAGCTCGGCGCGATCTTCGGCGGCTGAGCGCTCCCGGCGTTCGCGGCTGCCCGACGTAGGCTTCCAGCCATGGACCGGCGCATCTTCGGGCTCGAGAACGAGTACGGGGTCACCTGCACGTTCCGCGGGCAGCGACGCCTGTCGCCCGACGAGGTCGCGCGGTACCTCTTCCGACGGGTGGTCCATTGGGGGCGGTCCTCCAACGTCTTCCTCGAGAACGGCGCCCGGCTCTACCTCGACGTCGGTTCCCACCCCGAGTACGCCACCCCCGAGTGCGACGTCGTCCGCGAGGTCGTGGCGCACGACAAGGCCGGCGAGCGGATCCTGGAGGGACTGCTGGCCGCGGCAGAGATGCGCCTGCACGAAGAGGGCATCAACGGCCAGGTCTACCTGTTCAAGAACAACACCGATTCGGCCGGGAACTCGTACGGGTGCCACGAGAACTACCTCGTGGGCCGTCAGGGGGAGTTCGCGCGGATGGCCGACATCTTGATCCCGTTCTTCGTGACGAGGCAGATCTGGAGCGGCGCCGGGAAGGTCCTACACGGCCCGCGCGGCGCGCAGTACTGCATCGCGCAACGTGCCGAGCACATCTGGGAAGGCGTCTCGAGCGCCACGACCCGGAGCCGGCCGATCATCAACACCCGCGACGAACCGCATGCCGACGCCGAACGGTTCCGGCGCCTGCACGTGATCGTGGGCGACTCGAACATGAGCGAGTGGACCACGTTCATGAAGGTGGGGATCACCGACCTGGTGCTGCGCATGGTCGAGGGGAACACGGTGATGCGGGACCTCTCGCTCGAGAACCCGATCCGGGCGATCCGCGAGATCAGCCACGACACGACCTGCACCCGCAAGGTGAAGCTCGCGAACGGCCGGGAGCTCTCGGCTCTCGAGGTGCAGACCGAGTACCTGGAGAAGACCGAGCGATTCATGGCGCGCAGGGGCGCCGACGAGAGCGCCACCCTGCTGCTGTCCGAGTGGCGCGGCGCGCTCGAAGCGCTCGCCGTGGGGGAGTCCGAGCGCCTGGCGCGCAAGGTCGACTGGGTCACGAAACGCCTGATGATCGACCGCTACATGGTGAAGCACGACCTGACGCTCGCGAGCCCGAAGGTGGCTCTGCTGGATCTCGCCTACCACGACGTGAACCGGAATCGGGGGCTCTACTACCTGCTCGAGAAGGCGGGGAGGGTCGAGCGGGTGGTCGACGACGAGCAGGTGAGCCTGGCGATGCGGGAGCCGCCCCAGACCACGCGCGCCAAGCTCCGTGGCGATTTCATCCGGGAGGCCAAGGCGAAGCGCCGCGATTACACGGTGGACTGGGTGCATCTGAAGCTGAACGACCAGGCGCAGAGAACCGTGCTCTGCAAGGATCCGTTCCGCAGCGTCGACGAGCGGGTCGACCAGCTGATCGCGCACATGTGAGCCACCCCGGGCCGGCGACGGCCGCTATCCGTCCCGCCACCGGCGACCCGACGCGGCCATCCGCCCGGCCAGCACCCCCGCGGCGCCGGCGGCCAGCGCGCCGGTCCCTTCGAGCGAGGTTCCGAGCCCGGCGTCGGCGTGGGCGGGAGCGGCCGCGAGCCCGGCGAGCTCCGAGAGGGCGGGCCGCCCGTCGACCTCGACGAGGTGATGCCGCTCCTCGATCCGCTCCGCGCGCAGGCAGTCCCACAGCCGGCGGCGTTCGTGCTCATCGAGGGACGGGACGGCCACGTTCAGCTCCTCCAGGGAGGGATCGCGAAGGAGCTCGAGGGTGACGGTGTCGACGGCCCCTTCGAAGATCCCGAGGACCGGGAGCGGCCGTCCACGGCGGGGGACGGCCGCTCGAGCGACCTGTCCCGCAGCGTCGGGGGAGCTGCAGACGGCGATCACGTACTCCGCGGACACACCGTGCACCGCCGCCAACAGGGTCGCGAGATCGGGGTCCGACGCCACGATCACGGTCGGTCCGTCCCCGGCCCGCGCCGCAC
>JANLXF010000152.1:0-3212 GCA_031364965.1 Actinomycetes bacterium
CGTCGTTCGTCGACGCGCTCGACTTCCGCACCTCGCCCGGGCACAGCGGCGATCCCGCGCACGACGCCGCCCGAGGGTGGAACGGCAGCGGACCCACGAGCGTCGTCACCGACCTGGGGACCTACGGGTTCGACGGGGAGACCGGCGAGATGGTGTTGCGGACGCTGCACCCGGGGGTCACCCTGGACGACGTGCGGGCCAACATGGGATGGGAGCCGAGGGTCGCTTCCGACCTCGGCGAGACCCCGGTGCCGACGGTGGAGGAGCTCAGGTTGATCCGCGAAGAGCTCGACCCCGGCGGCACCTACACGAAGTAGGCGACGTGCCTGCCGACGCCCCCACCCCGGCCCTCGAGGAACCCGTCTGGTTCGAGCGACTCCGCAAGCCGACGTGGCTGCTTCCCGCCCCTCGCGCGGACGCGGTGCGTGTGGCGTTCGCCTCCGAGCACCCGGAGGGCGCACCCGACCGCGACCTCGCGATCGGCCTTCCGCTCTTCCTCGCGGAAGCCGTCCGCTTCGCCACCGAGGCCGACACGGTCGCGATGACGGAAACCGTGCTCCCGGGAGCCGGCGATCTCCCGGCTCGCCGGCTGGACGCGTCGCTCCTGGTGATGACCTCGTTGCGAGGAACGGCCGAGGCGCGCCGGCTCTCGCTCCGCGTGGACCGTCCCTCGGGCGTGATCGTGGACGACGAGATCGACGCCGGCGACGGACCCGAGCTCGCCGAGGCGCTCGCCGACCTCCCGCGTCGCGTCACCGACGCGGTGCGTGCCGCCGGGGTGCCGGGAACCTGGGCCCCGGTGTACGCCCCCCCGGGACCCGCGCACGCCCTCCGATACGTGCAGGCGCATCGGGCATGCCTGGAGCTCGGGTCCGAGGCGCTCTATCCCCCGGCCGAGGACGACCCCGAGATCGTGTCGGCTCGCCGGACCGTCGTGAAGGCGCTGCTGGGGGCGCTCGGGGACTTCGCGCAGCGTGCACGCGGTGCGTTCCCCACGATGCTCTACTTCGCCGGGCTCGCAGGCGCCCATAGCCACGGGTCCACCCTGCCGCTCGACTTCCGTCTGCAGACGAACGCGCTCTGCATGGGGGCCACCGACACGCGCGACATCGCTTACCGGCTGTCCACCCTGGTCCTCAGGCTCCAGGGCGACGTGCAGATCGCGGACCGCCGTGCGGTGACGCTGGAGGGAGCCGGCGACCGCGCGCTCGCCGCCTGGCTCGGTCGCGTCAAGGCGGTACGGTGACGTCCATGCCGAGCGATCGGGATGAACCGAGAGCGTCTCCCCGGCCGACCGAGGGCACGGTGTCACCGGACCGGGACGAGCCCGAGCCCGACTGGGCCGAGGAGATCCGCGCGCGCCGGCGCGCGCGGAGCGACCGGCTCCGCGAGATCTTCGCGACGTTCGACGACGATCCCGAACGTGGCGCGCCCGCCGCCACGAAGCGTGAGGAGCCTCGGCCGTGAGCCACGTCTTCCCGCGCGTGGTGGGTCGGGAGCTGCCGAAGGCCGTGCACGCCGAAGGGGTATGGATCACGGCGGCCGACGGCACGCGGTACCTCGACGGCGCCGGGGGAGCGATCGTCGTCAATGTCGGACACGGGGTACCGCAGGTGATCGAGGCGATCGAACGGCAGCTCCGCGCCACGCAGTACGTGCACGGCACGATGTTCACGACCGATGCGCTCGAAGCGTACGCGGACGAGCTGGCGCCGCTGCTCCCCATGGACGATCCGCACCTCTATCCGGTGAGCGGCGGCAGTGAGGCGGTCGAGACCGCGATCAAGATGGCGCGCAGCTACCACCTGGCGCGCGGCGAAACCGCGCGCGTCGTGGTGATCGGGCGACGAAGCGCGTACCATGGCAACACGATCGGGGCGCTCGACGCGAGCGGGAAGGAACCGCTCCGCAAGCCCTACACCCCGTGGCTCGGGCGATTCCCGCATGTTCCGGCGGCCTACGAGTACCGCTGCGGGAACCCGGCGCACCCCGACGCCTGCGGTTCGTGGCATGCCGCCGAGCTCGAGCGCGTGATCTCCCAATCGGGGGAAGGGGCGACCGCCGCGTTCATCGCGGAGCCGGTGGCCGGCGCGACGTTGGCCGCCGCCGTCCCCTGCGACGAGTACTGGTCGGCCGTGACGGCGGTCTGCCGGCGTCACGGCGTCCTGGTGCTCGCCGACGAGGTCATGACGGGATTCGGCCGGACGGGACGTTGGTTCGGCGGGGACCACTGGGACCTGCGCCCCGACATCCTGACGGCCGGCAAGGGCACCACGAGCGGCTACGTGCCGTTCGGGTTCGCGGCCGCGACGGGGGAGGTCTTCGAGACGGTGGCCTCGGCGGGGTTCGTCCACGGGTTCACCTGGTCGCACAACGCCCTCGGGGCCGCCGCGGGTCGAGCCGTCCTGAACGTGCTCCAACAGGAAGGACTCGTCGAGCGTGCCGCGGCCCTCGGGGAACGGCTCCGCAGGGACCTGCGCGAGGCGACGGCCGACATCGCCTGCGTCGGCGACGTCCGTGGGCTCGGCATGATGATCGGCATCGAGCTCGTGCGTGACCGTGCGACCAAGGAGCCGTTCGCGCGCGCCGATCGGGTGACCGAGCGCGTCGTGGCCGCCGCGCGCCAGGCGGGGCTGCTGCTGTACTCCTCGACGGGCCATGTCGACGGCGCCGGCGATCTGCTGATGCTCGGCCCGCCCCTCTGCTTGAGCGACGACGAGGGGTCGACCCTTGCTGCGGCGCACCGAACATCGGCTGGGTCTGCGGCGTGGGGAAGCCACCGCCCGCCGCCGGCTGCCCACCGCCGAAGCCGGCGAACGGTGGGGCGCTCGGCACCATGCCCTGCCCGGGGACCGCCCACCCGCCCAGCGTCTGCGCGGGCGTGCCATCCGCAATCACGGTGCCATCGTGGTCGTGCTGTATGAAGTTTGGGTTTTTGTCTGCAAGCCAGAATGACTCTGCGGTATCCCGTTTCCCCTTCTCTTCAAAATGTCTCTGGCAATAGACGAGGCGGGAGCCTCGGGGGAGTGCGTTTCCAGGCTGGAGCCTGGGAACGAGAGGGGTGGCTCGGTCTGAGACCGGCCACAGCAAGTGATCGGAGACCGGCCACAGCGAGGCGCTGCGTTAGCGGGGGGTTGTGTTGCCGCGCTCGCTGGCGAGGCGCATGTGGCCGTAGAGGGTGTCGGCACCGCGGATGATGTAGAAGACGATGG
>JANLXF010000191.1:0-3566 GCA_031364965.1 Actinomycetes bacterium
CCGTTGCCGACCTGACCGTAGGCGTCGTACCCCCAGCACTTCACCGCGCCACCGTCGGTGAGCGCGCACGTGTGCACCCCGCCGGAGGAGATCGCGGCGATCCCGGTGAGGCCCGGCACCGTCGCGGGAACCGCGCTCGGGGCCCGCGTGCCGTCGCCGAGCGGCCCCTGGCCGTTCGAGCCCCAGCACCGCACGGTGCCATCGGTCATGAGCGCGCACGCGTGGTCGTACCCGACCGAGACCGACCGGACGCCTGAACCGAGCCCGACCGGGGTCACCGGGACGCGCGAGCTCGGCAGCGTGTCGTCGCCCGTGTTGGTCCCCCAGCAGCGGGCCCCACCTGAGATCGTCAGAGCGCACGACTCGTGCACGCCCAAGGACAGCGCGGCCACTCCGGACAGGCCGGTCACGTTCACCGGGGTCATGCTGGGTGTCGTCGTCCCGTTCCCGAGCTGGCCGTAGTCGTTGGCTCCCCAGCAGCGGACCCCGGTGCCCGTCGTGACGGCGCAGGTGTGGTCGTAGCCCGCGGAGATCGAGGAGGCCGTTGCCGCAGACGCGGCCGGAGCGATCGAGAGCGCGAACGCACCGGCGACCAGAGCGATCAACGTTGCCCGAGTGGAGGCTGCCAGGAGCCTGCGGTTCATCGGGAACTCCTCACCGCGGGCAGATCTGTGGCGGTCAGGACGAGCTTCCCGCGATCATGCGCGCCGGATCTCGAGGAGTCAACCTCGACGCGACCACGCGCGCGTGCGGCGCTTCCGCTATACATACCTGAGGTCCCGCTTCCGGGGAGGATCAGGCTGAGCGAGCACTGGGTGGTAGCCGTCGACGTCGGTGGCACGTTCACCGATGCGGTCGCGATCGGCGGCGACCGAGGGATCCGCGTCGCGAAGGTCCCCTCGACCCCTGAGGATCCCTCGCTCGGGTTGCTCGCCGCCGTGCGAGAGCTCGCCGACCAGGGCGTGCAGCCCTCCGAGATCCAGCTGCTCTCGCACGGGACGACCGTGGCCACGAACGCGATCCTCACCGGCCGGCTCGGGCGGGTCGTGCTGGTCGCCACCGAGGGGTTCCGCGACATCCTGGGGTTCCGGGGCGGCAGCCGGCCCGACATCTACAGCCTCGCCCCCGCGCGGCCCTCGGAGCTGGTCGAGCGCGAGGACCGGCTCGAGGTGCACGAGCGTCTGGGCGGCGACGGCTCGGTGATCGCCCGGCTCACGCGCGTCGAGATCCGGCGGATCGTGGACGAGGTGGCGGCGCGCGAGCCCGAGGCGGTCGCGGTCGCGCTGCTCTTCAGCTACCTCGACGACCGCCATGAACAGCTCCTGGGCGAGGCGCTGCGCCGCCGGCTCCCGGGCGTGCCCGTGACCCTGTCGTCGGAGATCGCGCGGGAGTTCCGGGAATACCCGCGCACCGCCACGGCGGCGCTGAACGCCGGCCTGCGGCCGATCGTCGGACGGTACCTGCTCGATGCCCGCCGCCGGACCGCGGAGCTGGGCGTCGCGAGCCCGTTCCTGGTGATGCAGTCCAACGGCGGTTGCGTCCCGGCGGAGCGAGCCGGGCGCGAAGCCCACCGTCTGCTGCTGTCGGGGCCCGCGGGCGGGGTCACGGGGCTCCTCGCGCTGGGACGCCGGCACGGTGTCGACAAGCTCGTCTCGCTCGACATGGGGGGCACCTCGCTCGACGTGTGCCTGGTCCAGGGCGGCGTTCCCCCGGTGGTACCGACGCAGGAGGTCGACGGGCACCCGATCCTGAGCCCCTCGGTCGACATCGAGACGGTCGGCGCGGGCGGCGGCTCGATCGCCTCGGTCGACCGCAGCGGCCGGCTCCGGGTAGGGCCTCAGAGCGCGGGCGCCGACCCCGGCCCGGCGTGCTACGGGCGGGGCGGGACCGACGCCACCGTCACCGATGCCCACGTCGTCGCGGGCACGCTCGGACCCACGACGCCGCTGGCCGGCCGGATGACCCTGGACGTGGAGGCCGCGCGCCGCGTGGTGGGCCGCGTCGGCGACGACCTCGGGCTGTCCCTCGACGCCGCGGCGAAGGGGATCCTCGCGGTGACGCTGGCCCACACCTCGCGCGCGCTCCGGCGGGTCTCGGTCGAGCGCGGGATCGACCCCCGCGAGTTCACGATCGTGGCGTTCGGCGGGGCCGGCCCGCTCCACGCCGCGATGCTCCTGCGCGAGCTCGCGATGGCGGGCGTGCTCGTGCCCACGCACCCGGGTCTGTTCAGCGCCGCCGGCTTGGTCGCGGCCGACCTGCGGATCGACGACGCGCGCACGCTGCTGTGGTCCCTTGAACCGGGACGGTTCGACGACGTCCTCGCGTGGTACCGGGAGAGCGCGACGCGCCTTCGCGCCCAGCTCCGCGAGGACGGCGTGCCCGCGTCGCGCACGCGGGTGGTCGCGAGCGCCGACTGCCGCTACGCGGGGCAGGGCTACGAGCTCACCGTGCCGCTCCCGAAGGTGTCGAAGGCGGGGCTCCGGGCGCTGCGGCACGACTTCGACGAGCTGCACCGGTCGGTGTACGGCCACGCGAACCCCGACCAGGAGATCGAGCTCGTGGCGGTGCGGCTGGCGGCCTTCGGCGAGCTCCCGACCCCGGAGGCTCCCGAGATCGCCCGCGGCCGCGCGACCCCGCCGGCCGAGGCACGCGTGGGCGCGCGCAGGGTGCTCCTGCCGACCGAGGCGCGGGCGGTCCGCGCGAGCGTCTGGGACCGCGCGGCGCTCCGGGCGGGCAACCGCATCGAGGGCCCCGCGATCGTGGAGCAGATGGACTCGACGACCGTGGTGCTGCCCGGCCAGCGCGTCACCGTCGCACCGAGCGGCGACATGTGGATCCGCGAGACGGGGAAGGCACGGCGATGACGCGCCTGGATCCGATCACGTTCGAGCTGGTGCACGCGGCCCTGCTCTCGGCCGCCGAGGAGATGGGGGGCGTCCTGAAGCGCTCCTCGTACAGCCCGATCATCCGCGACATGGAGGACTTCTCGTGCGCGCTCTTCGCGGCCGACGGCGACATGGTCGCGCAGGCCGACTACATCCCCGCGCAGCTCGGAGCGATGTCCCTCGTCGTGCGCTCGATCATCGACACCTGGGGCGACCGGATCGCCGACGGGGACGTCTTCATGGCGAACCACCCGTTCCTCGGGGCGATGCATACGCCCGACATCAACGTGATCGCCCCGGTGTTCATCGGCGGCACGCTCTACGCGTGGACGGGCGCGACCGCGCACCACCTGGACGTCGGCGGGGTGAACCCGGGCACCGAGGGAGCCGCGCTCGAGCAGGTCTACGCGGAAGGGCTGGTGCTCGCGCCGGTCCGCCTGTACGTGGCCGGCGAGGAGAACCCCGACGTGCTGTCGATCCTCACCGAGAACATCCGGGACCCGCGCTCGACGATCGCGGACCTCAAGGCCCAACGCGCCGCATGTCTGCTTGGGCGGCGCCGGCTCGAGGAGACGGTCGAGCGGTTCGGATCCGCCACCGTGCGGGCGACGTTCTCGCAGGCGATGGACGTCGTCGAGCGCGCCGTGCGGGCCTCGCTCCGCGAGCTCCCCGACGGGCGCG
>JANLXF010000193.1:0-2925 GCA_031364965.1 Actinomycetes bacterium
ATGCGCTTCCACCAGACTTCACGCCGCGGCTTCGCGCTCGCGGTCTCGCTGCTCGCCATCGTCATCATCGGTGCCCTGATCGCCGGCGCCTTCTTCGCCTCGACGCAGGAATCCCGCGTCGGCCGAAACACGCTCGTCCAGCAGCGCGCGTTCTCGGCGGCCGAGTATGGCCTCAACGAGACCGTCGCGACCTTCGACAAGTCGCTGAACCTCACGATGGTCGCGGGCGAGGTGCAGCAACTGACCTACAACTCGTCGAGCGCCGCCGGGACGCAGCCGTCGGGTGCGCGCTCGAATGTGAGGCTCACGAAGCTGAACGACGCGCTCTACTGGGTCGTCTCCGAAGGCGTAGTGAACGCCGGTCTGTCGAACCAGTCGGTTCGGCGCGTCAGCACCACCTTTCGCATCCGGAAGCCGCTGTTCCCCATCGGGGGCGCGATCACCTCGAAGGGCAGCATCAGCGTGCGAGGGAGCGCCGAGGTCACGGGAAACAATACGCCGCCCGTCGGCTGGACGCAGTGCCCTGGCATCGGCGGCAACGACACCGCGGCGATCGCCGTCGGCGACAGCGCGACCGTCACCATCCAGAAAACCGACAACGTGACCGGAACCGCGGACTTCTACCGCGATCCGAAGTACGACGATACCTCAACGTTCAAGCAGTTCGGGTCGGACATCAACTTTGCGGAAATGGCCGCGAACGCCGACATCATTCTCAGCACCAACCGACCGAATCCCGACCCCGTCGGTACCGATAGCACGTGCAATCGCACCGGCGGGAATCTCCAGACGAACTGGGGTGAGCCCTGGCGCGGGTTCGGCGTCAACGGCTGCAAGAACTACTTCCCCGTGATCTACCACGACGGCGACCTCCAGATCGACGGTGGCCGCGGCCAGGGAGTGCTTCTCGTGAGCGGCTCGGTGCGCTTCAACGGCAATTTCGAATTCTACTGCGTCATCATCGCCACGAACGACGTGACCAAGGGTAACGGCACCGCGAAGATCTACGGCTCGATCATCGCCGGCGATAACGTGCGCGCCGACGACACCTCACTGCTCGGCAACACCTTCATCTTCTACTCCAAGTGCGCGAACGAGAGCGCCACCAGGGCGTCGTCGATCATCGTTCCGGTGAACCAGCGCGCCTGGGCCGACATGTTCTAGACCGCGGTTCTCGACCGCGAGTCGAATGCGGGGAAACGGGGCGTGTCACCCACGGGTGCGCGCCCCGTTTCGCGCGCGCGCTGTTACGTTCTCCGCGCAGGGTCGTGTGATGGGTGTCGCTGAAGCCGCTCACGGGCCCATCGCACGGCTCCACCCAAATTCATGAACGAGGGCTCGTTAGGTCAGCGAGCTTAACCTCTATTGACAAACGGACTTGGGAGGGCATTTTATAGCGCCCTCCGCGGTCCGGCGACGTGATTCACGTCTCGCTCGTCTCGCTCGCGTTTCTCCGGTCAACACCCGGTATTCCCCCCGCCACAGGCTTCGTCACACATGGCGCTCTTCGGCCGTAAGAAGACCACGATCGGGCTCGACATCGGATCCGGCCTCATCAAGGTGGTCGTGATCGATCACTCGAAGGGATCGCCCGAACTGGTGAAGGTCGCGATCGCTCCGCTGCTCGCCGACGCAATCGTCGAGGGCGAGGTGATGGACCCGGGCATCGTCGCCGACGCGGTGCGCGCCGCACTCACGCAGGCGGGAATCAAGACCCGCGAAGTCGTCACCGCCGTCGGCGGACGCGACGTCATCATCAAGAAAATCCAGATCGAGCGCGTGAAGGAGCAGCAGGCGCGCGAGCTGATGCGCTGGGAAGCCGAACAGCACGTGCCGTTCGACATGGAGTCGGTCGAGCTCGACTTCCAGATCCTCGACCCCAACGCCGAGGGGCTCGAGATGCAGGTACTGCTCGTCGCCGCCAAGCGGGAGCTGGTCGAGGCCAAGCTGCGCGTGCTCACGGACGCCGGGCTCGTTCCGGCCGTGGTGGACGTCGACGCCTTCGCGCTGCACAACGCCTTCGAGATGAATTATCCCGACGCGATGAACGGCGTCGTGGGGCTGATCAACATCGGGCACGAGAACACGAACATCAACATTCTCGACGAAGGGGTGCCGATCCTCACCCGCGACATCACGGTGGGCACGCGCCGCTTTCGCGAGGATCTCCAGCGCGAGCGCGGCCTCGGTGCGGAGGAGGCGGATGCGCTCCTCCAGGGCTACGACCGCTCGCCGCACCTCGACGCAGTGATCGAGAGCCGCGGCGAAGAGATCGCGGTGGGCATCGAGCGGGCCGCCGCGTTCCTGGCGTCGTCCTCCCGGTCGGCGAGCCCGATGCGCGCTGTTTACACCTGCGGCGGCGGCTCGCGAATTCCCGGGCTGACCGCTGCGCTTGCCACGAGACTGCGACTCGCGGTCGAGCAGGCGAACCCGTTGGCGAACCTGAAGGTGCGTGACGGCGCTCTCGAGTCGCTCGTCACAGACGAAGTGGCGCCGCTGCTCATGCTTCCAATCGGGCTGGCGCTTCGCCAGGTCGCCTGACCCCCCTCTGCAGACCGACCACATGATCGAGATCAATCTGCTCCCCGGCTCCGGACGCAAGACCAAGGGGAAAGGCGCGGGCGTCAACTTCGCAAGTGCGATGTCCGGCGCGGCCTCGCAAGTCAAGGACCCGTTCCTCATCGGGGCGGTCGCGTCCTTCGCGCTCGCCGCGCTCGTCATCGGCGGCCTCTTCCTGCGGCAAGGCGCGGTCTCGCGCTCGCTGACGGTCAAGGAACAGCGCGCCGTGCAGGACTCCACGCGCTTCGCCGCCGTCCTCAAGGATCGCAAGAAGGCCGAGGCGCAGCGCGATTCGGTGATGCGTCAGCTCGCCATCATCAAGTCCATCGACAACGACCGGTTCGTCTGGCCGCACATCATGGACGA
>JANLXF010000197.1:0-3282 GCA_031364965.1 Actinomycetes bacterium
GGCGTTGATCGAGCTCGGGCATCCGCCGCTCGAGGCGATCGATCTGGTGCGCGCAGCGCGCGGCCCGTGGGCGCTCTCGAACGTGGGGTTCACGCGGTTCCTGCTGTTCGCGTGCAAGAAGGCTCGGTAGTCAGGGCGTTCCAGGCGACCTTCGAGCGTTCGAGCTCGTTCGAAGATCTCGGACGTGGTCACGGTGCGATAGTCGAAAGGCACTGCGGACAAGCCTAGTCAAGCGGGCGAGGCGGACACCAGCGCATCAAGCGTCACGACGACGGGCACGTGGTCGCTCAACCTGGTGAGGCAATAGTCCTCGTAGGACCCCACATCAACACTCTCGATCGGCCAGTCCCGCGGCACGAAGACGAAGTCCATGTGGAACGGTCGATCTTCTCGCCAGAGGTAGAAAGAGGTCGGGTCGTCCTCGGACTCAGCGTGCTCGCGCTCGTACCGTCGGTGGTAGGCACTCACGAGGCCACGTTCGTTCAGGCGTCTGACGTTATTGAGATGCGCCTCGCTCTTCGACGCGTTGAAGTCCCCCGCGACGATCGTCGGGACTCCGTCGTCCGGCAAGCTCTCGATCAGGAGCGTCGCCTGTCGGGTGTAGGAGTAGCCAGCCAGCTTCGGGGTCATGGCCCAGAAGTTCACGAAGCGGATGCGACTGTCGTTTTTCGAAACGATGGTCGAGATCAGGAACGACTCGGTTCGTTCGCGGTCCTCCACGACGTATGGAGCGCGGATCAAAGTTGCGAGGCCCTTGCCGTACCCACCGGGCTGGAACTCGCAGGCCCAGCCCTGTTCGCTGGCCTCCTCTAGGGTGCCCTCCCGGCACTCCTGGATCGCGACGATATCCGCACCGAGGCGCTCGATCGTGTCCCAGTTCGTGCTGAGCCCTGTCTGACAGTTTCAGGTGGCGACGCGCATCGGTCCTCCTCAGGTCTGGCTTGCTGATCCTCTCTGGAGACATCGACCGGAGTTGAGGATCGATAAAGGGCGTCGGATAGAACGGAACGACACACGGTCTACCAGTTCGCGTATCGCTCGGCGACGACTGCCGAAGCGGCCTACCATCCCCAAGCAGCACCCGTGGAAGTCCCGCGTCGAGGGATCGCCCACCGAGGAGGGACACCGTGACGAACCGCGAGACCTGGTCCGACTACTACGAGCAGAACGAGGGCCGCGATCCGCGCGAGCTGCTGCTGTCGGCGCTGGCGACGTTCGAGGAACCCGGCGCGGCGGTGGATCTGGGGTGCGGTGCCGGGATCGACACCCTCGCGATGCTGGAACGGGGATGGCGGGTTTTCGCGACCGATGCCGAAGCAGAAGCGGTCGAGCGCCTCCGCGATCGTGTGCCGAGCGCGCTCGAACCTCGGCTCACCACCGAGGTCTCGCCGATGGAGGACGTCGAGCTCCCGGCCGCGGATCTGGTCCTGGCGAGCTACAGCCTCTTCTTCTGCGACCCGGCCCGGTTCCACGAGGTCTGGGATCGGATCCGAGCCTCACTCGGGGACGGCGGGATGTTCGTGGGCCAGATCCTGGGCGATCGCGACACGTGGGCACCGGAGGACGACATCAGCGCGTTCTCGGTCTCCGAGGCCTGCGCCTTGTTCGACGGGTGGAAGCTGGAACGCTTCGACGAGGAAGACGAGGAAGGCGAAGCCTGCGACGGGCCGAAGCACTGGCACGTGTTCCACGTCGTGGCCCGATCGTCGTCAGGCCCGACGGCCCCCCGCGTGGTCGAGCCGACGCAGCTCCAACCCGGGCGCGAGTTCAGTTAGAGAACGTGCTTCGGTGGACGTGAGCGCCGCCGGCGCGGGCGGTGGGCGTTGTCGAGCGTGGGCTTACGAGGTCCTTGTTATTCGAGTCCAAGCCGGAGGATGTCGCTCGAACGCTCATGCGTGTCGGGACGCACGGTCAGCCGGGCCGCGCGTCGGGCATCCTGTCTGGTCGAGATCCGAGCATCGCGACAGTTCAGCTCCACCCTGCGCATACTCGTAGATAGGACGCGAACCCCGACATCGACGGGAGAAGAAGTCAGAGGGCTCGCCTCCGCCGAACCCGTCCCACCGTCCCTCCCAGGCTCACGGGCCCGATACTCCGGAGCGCTTTCCAGCTCTCGATCCGGCTCATCGCTCGCCTCGGACGGTTCGGGACATCCAAGCTCGAAGGAGCGCAGTCATGCAGAACATGCGTATCGCCAGCTACAAGATCACTCAGGGCACCTTCACCGAGATCGCCGATGCCGCGAAGGAAGGCATGCTGAAGTCCTTCAGGAACCAGCCCGGGTTCCTTCGTTACGGACTCGCCGATACCGGCAACGGCACCGCCCTCTCGATCAGCCTCTGGGAGACCCGTGCCCAGGCCGAGGGTGCGTCGCTCGTGGCCACGAGCTGGGTGCGCGAGCATCTCGCCGACAGGGTCGAGCTGACCTCGACGCAGGTAGGCGACCTCGCATTCTTCGAGGGCGTTCCTGCGACGGTCTGACCTACCCGAACCGTTCGACCCCTTGCGCGGCTGCGGCCACGTCTGAGGTCGAGTGAAGAAGAGGAGCCCACGGTTGTGGGCTCCTCTCTTCTTTGGGCACGCGCTCTCGACATGGCACGAGCCCCCTGCTCCCGGCCGAGGTTGTCGCAACCGCGGGATAGGGTGGCACGGTGATCACCCGCGAGGATCTCGAGACCATGACCTCCCGCGACCTCCACGACCGAGCCATCGGTACCGCCAAAGTGGCGGGCGACCTGGACTGGCTGTGGCGCCTCCTCCGCTCGATCCCTGCGGCTGAGGGCGAAGTCGGGGACCTCGAGGAGTCGGGCATGGACAAGGCCAGCACGGTCTCCGCCATCAACGGCTACATCCGGGCCGACCGCGACCTCCCGGAGACCCTTCGACCGCAGTACGTGGACTACCTCCTCGAGCACCTGTAGCGAAGGATGGGGGCAGACGATCGGTCGATGCCGCAGCCCGAGCAGCCGGTTCCCACGGTCGTGGTGCGTACGGCGAGCATGAACACGGCCGTCCTTATCGCGGGCGTGCTCCACTCGTTCGGTCGTCAGGGGCGTGACTGGGTCGCCGGTACGCTGCTCCCTGACGGTCGCTTCCTGGACGGCGACCTCGCGCAGTGCGGTCCGATCGAGTGGATCCGCGAGTGGACCTCTCGGCATCGCCGGCTCTATGAGTTCGGGTTCGATCCCGGGTTCCACACGGACTGGGTCGAGAGCGACGAAGCGAACAGCTCCCTCATGAAGATCATCGCGGCGGTCGGGCTCCAGCTCCCGGTGACCCACG
>JANLXF010000206.1:0-10943 GCA_031364965.1 Actinomycetes bacterium
CATGCTGGTGTACGTCGGCGCATTGTTGCTGGGGCCCCTCCTGGTCGGCATGAGCCTCACCATCATCGCCCGGTCCGGGTTCTTCTTCGGGGGCGATCGCGAAGGCGGCGGCCTGAGCGTGCTGGTGGCCTGGATCCTGGCGCCGCTGGCCGCGATGATGATCCAGATGGCCGTCTCTCGCTCGCGCGAGTTTCAGGCCGACGAGTCCGGCGCGTTCCTGTCGAAGGATCCCGACGCGCTCGCGAGCGCGCTCGGCAAGTTGGAGCAGACGTCGCGCCGGATCCCGGCGCCCGCGTCGGTGAGTCCCGCCGAGGCGCACATGTTCATCGTGAACCCGATGGCATCCCTGCGCGGCAAGGGCGTGAGCGGTCTGTTCTCGACCCACCCGCCCACGGCCGAGCGCATCGCGCGCCTCTCAGCGATCAAGGCGCGGCTCGAGGGCGGCGGCGCGATGCCGGCGCGACCCGACGGCACGCAGCCGTTCAGCTCGGGGCTGTAGGCGAGCGGCTCAGACCATCGTGCCCAGCACGGCGTGGACGTGGTCCATCGTCGTGCGCGGGTTCAGGAAACAGAGCCTCCCGACCTTCTCGCCGTTCCACGAGGTGGGTTGCACGAACGCGATCTGGGCGTCGACGAGGCGCTTCCACCACGCCTCGTACTCGTCGGGCCCCCAGCCGACCCGGCGGTAGAGCACCACCGAGAGGTCGGGCTCCATCAGCAGCTCCAGGTTGGGATGCGCCTCGATCGCGCGTGCGGTCTCGCGCGTGAGGGTCAGCACCTGCTCGATCGCATCGCGATACGCGTCGGTGCCGTAGGTTGCCAGCGAGAACCACAGCGGCAACCCGCGGGCACGCCGCGACAGGTGGTACGCGTAGTCGGCCGGGTTCCAGTCGGGGGTCGAGAGCGCGGTGTCGAGGTACGAGGCCTCCTGCCGATGAGCCCGCAGCGCGAGCGACGGGTCACGGTACAGAAGGGCACAGGCGTCGTAGGGCGCGAAGAGCCACTTGTGCGGGTCCACGATGTAGGAGTCGGCGCGCTCGATCCCGTCGTACAGCCGCCGGACCGAGGGGGCGAGCAGGCCCCCGCCGCCGTACGCCGCGTCCACGTGGAACCAGATGCCCCGTTCTGCGCACACCTGGGCCACGCCGGTCAGGTCGTCGACCGTGCCGGCGTTCGTGGCGCCCGCGCTGGCGACCACGGCGAAGATCCCGTCGCCGCCGTCCGTGTCGAGCGTCCGCCGGAGCGCCTCGCCGGTCAGTCGCCCACGCTCGTCGTGGGGCACGTCGAGCACGTCGACATCCATCACGCGGGCGGCGGCGGCTACGCTGGAGTGCACCGTGTCGCACGCGGCGAACCGCCAGCGAGCCGGCCGGTCGTCGCGCGCGCTCGCCGCGGCATGGCGGGCCGTCACGAGGGCCGACAGGTTCCCCGCCGATCCGCCCGAGACGAAGACCCCACCCGCGGCGGCCGGCATCCCAGCGAGATCCGCGAGCCATCGCAGGGTCTGGTTCTCCGCCCAGATCGCGCCCGCGCCGTCGATCCAGCCGGCCGCGATCGTCGAGGACGCCCCCACGACCAGGTCGAAGAGCGCCGCCGCCTTCGTGGGTGCCCCCGGCACGAAGGCGAACGAGGCCGGATGGTCGGTCGAGATCGTCGCCGGGGCGAGGATCTCGGCCCAGACCCGGAGCGCTTCCTCCCAGCCGATCCCCTCGGACGAGATCGTCTCGCCGGCCCGCGCGTCGAGCTCTGTGGCCGGCACGGTCCGGTCGAGCGGCTGTGGGTTGGCGATCCGGCCCCGCGCGTAGGCCACGATCGCCTTGGCGAGCTCCTCGGTGTCCTCCGTGTATCGGTGCATCAGCTGCATGCCCTCACCTCCCTGGAACGCGTGAGGCCGGCCCGAAGGCCGGCCTCCCCGCGTCTGGACGCTACCCGGCGTGGCTACGTCGCGAGCTCCTGACAGAACTCGCCGAACGCGTCGAGGTAGACCTGAACGTCCTCTTCGGTGTGCTGCACCGAGATCGTCCACTGCTCCTCGTCGCCGGGCGTCATGAAGACCCCCCGGTTGACCATCCACGGGTACGAGGCCCAGTAGAGGTCGGGGACGGTCTCCAGGAAGTCCCGGTAGTTCGTGAGCGGCTCGGACCGATAGGAGACGCACCCCTTCGCGCCGAGGTCGACCGTGTGCGCGGGGATCCCCGATTCCGCGATCGCCCGGTCGCACCCCTCGGCGAGCATCGTGCCGAGCTTGCCGAGGTGGTCGTAGGCGTCGCGCGTCAGAATCTGCGTGAGCGCCGTCAGCCCGACCGCCGACGAGAGCGGGTTCCCGTTGAAGGTGCCCTGCTGGGCGGCGCCCTTGGACACGTACTCCATGATCGCCGCATCGCCGCCGAAGGCGCCGGTCGTGGCGCCACCGCCGATCGCCTTGGCCCAGGCCGCCAGGTGCGGCACGACGCCGAACCGCTCGGCCGCACCGCCGTACGCGATCGTGCCGCCGCACTTGACCTCGTCGAAGATCAGGACCGCGCCGTGCTTCTCGCAGACGTCCTTGAGCGCTTGCAGGTACCCATCGGCCGGCACCACGATGCCGATATTCATCATCACCGGCTCGAGGATCACGGCCGCGATCTCACCGGGGTTGTCGACGAACGCCTGCTCCACCGCCGCCGCGTCGTTGAACGGCACGATGATCGTCGTGTCCCACAGGGCCTTCGGCACACCCTTGGAGGTCGGCTCGGTTGTGTACCACGGCGTGCCGGAGTGGTCGACGCTGTGGCGCAGGTCCAAGACGTCGGCCTCGGGTACGACCGAGAACAGCACCGAGTCGTGGTGCCCGTGGTAGGAGCCCTCCATCTTGATGATGCGGTCGCGACCGGTGGCCGCGCGGGCGACGCGGATCGCGTCCATGGTCGCCTCGGTACCCGAGTTCACGAAGCGCATCTGGTCGCACTGGAAGCGCTCGCAGATCTCCTCGGCCAGGGCCACCGTGGTCTCGGTCGTCACGGCGAAGTGGATCGCATCCTCGGCGGCCTTCTTGATCGTCTCGACGATCTTGGGGTGGGCATGGCCCACGACGTTCACGCCGAACCCGCCGTGGAAGTCACGGTAGGTCGTGCCGTCCACGTCGGTCACCGTCGCGCCCTTGCCGTGCTTGAGGTACACCGGGTAGGGATCGCCCACCTGGAAGTTCGAGACCACACCACCGGGCAATGACTTCAGTGCCCGCTGGAAGAGCTTCTCGGACTCCTTGGTCCGGGTAAGAAGCTCCTTACCTTCCTTGTCGGCGATCTCCGCCGCACGCGCTTTCAACCTGTCGAGGTCCACGCGTATCACCTCCTGAGAGACGGTCAATCTACCTGTCGGCTGCGCAGGCAGGCAATCTGACGGTTGGGCACAAGATGGGCGCGCGGTCGCGCCCATCGGGAGCTACGGGCGGTAGTTCGTGAACTGGAGCGCGAGCCCGAAGTCGTGCTCTTTCACCGCCTTGATCGCGGCCTGGAGATCGTCCTTGCTCTTGCCCAGCACGCGGACCTGGGCGCCTTGGATCTGGGTCTGCACCTTGGGCACGGCCTGGCGGACGAACTTGGAGATCTCCTTGGTCTTCTCGTCACTGATCCCCGTGACGACCGTGATCGTCTGGCGGGCGGTGCCCTTGGCGGCTTCTTCGATCGCACCGGGCTGCAGGGACTTGATCGGGATGTTCCGCTTGATCGCGCGCTCCTGCAGCACCTGCCACGCCGCCTTCAGGCGGTCCTCCGTGGAGGAGTGGAGCTCGATCTTCTCGTCGGCGAGCTCGACTGTGGTGTTCGTGTTCTTGAAGTCGAAGCGCTGGGAGATCTCGCGGCCGGTCTGGTCGACGGCGTTACGGACCTCCTGCATGTCGACTTCGGACACCACGTCGAAGGAGAACTGATCCTTGGCCATGCAAGGAGGATAGCGAGTCCACGTGACGGCGACCCCGCGTTCGCTATCCTGTGGGCTCCGGGAGGATGCCCGAGCGGCCAAAGGGAGCGGTCTGTAAAATCGCCGGCGTAGCCTACGGAGGTTCGAATCCTCCTCCTCCCACCACCTGCGGGGTGTTCTCAGAACTGAGGCCCCTGACATCTCAGAACTCCACTGAAAAAAGCCTCATCGGCCCTCCGGGCGATGTTCTTCTTGTGCGCTGTCAGTATGGGCGAGGCCCGTTCGTAGTTGGGGCGAGAGGCGGGATCGGCCCGCCCGAGCCAAGGAGGGACTCCCATGGCCCAGTACATGTTCTCCGCCTACAGCGTCGAGGGGGCAGACCGCCCCGAGATGAGCGAAGAAGAGATGCAGCGGGGATGGCAGAAGATCATGGTTCTAGAAGAGGAGATGAAGTCGGCTGGGGCCTTGGTCTTCTCCGGCAGACTGACTGAACCCGACACGGCCACCGTCGTCCGGATGGCGGACGGCGATGTCATGACCACGGACGGCCCCTTCGCCGAGTCCAAGGAACACCTGGGCGGCTTCTACATCATCGAGGCAGATGACCTCGACGCAGCGCTCGTGTGGGCGTCGAAGACCACGGCCGCGGTCGGCGCTACGATCGAGGTCCGACCGTTCTGGGAGATGCCCGACGCCTAACGCGCCAGGTGTTGGTGGCTCACCCGCGATCGACACGACCGCGATCGGCCGGATCTTCCGCGAGGAGTCCGGCCGATGCGTGGCGACCCTGATCCGGGTCTTCGGTGACATCGACGTCGCCGAGGATGCCGTGCAAGATGCGTTCGCCGTCGCCCTGCGCAAGTGGCCGATCGATGGTCTCCCGCCCAACCCAGGCGGCTGGATCATGACGACAGCGCGCAGATGCGCCATCGACCGCCTGCGCCGCGAGACGCGCGGTCGAGACTTGCTCGACGAGGTGGCGGTGCTCTCCTCCAGTACGGAGGAGTCCGGCACCCCGGAGATGGTGGCTCACATGCAGGACGATCGGCTTCGTCTCATCTTCACGTGCTGCAACCCGGCTCTCTCCACGGAGGCGCAGGTTGCGCTCACCCTGCGCTTGCTCGGCGGGCTGACCACAGACGAGGTCGCCCGGGCCTTCCTCGTCCCCGAGCCGACCATGTCCCAGCGTCTCGCGCGCGCCAAGCGGAAGATCAAGGCCGCACGGATCCCGTACCGCGTGCCGAAGGATGACGAGCTGCCCGGCCGCTTACGCCCGGTGCTGGCGGTCGTCTACTTGATCTACAACGCCGGTTTGAACAACGTAGCCGAACAGGGTCTGTGCTCAGAGGCGATCCGGCTGGCGCGGATCCTGGTGAACCTGATGCCCGACGAGCCCGAGGTGGCTGGCCTGATGGCGTTGTTGCTCCTCACCGAGTCGCGCCGTCCTTCGCGAACCGCTGCTGACGGCTCGCTCGTGCTGCTCGGCGAGCAGGATCGCACGCGATGGGATCATGCGTTGATCGAGGAAGGCCAAGCGACCGTGCGCGCGTGCATTCGCCTCAAGCAGCCAGGCACATATCAACTTCAGGCGGCGATCAGCGCCGTGCATGCCGATGCGCCCTCTGCGGAGGAGACCGACTGGGTCCAGATCGTCGATCTGTACGACCTGCTGCTTGCCATCTCGCCGACCCCCGTCGTGGCCATGAACCGGGCGATCGCCATCGGTGAGGTGCGAGGTCCGGTCGTCGCGCTGGCTCTGGTGGACGGGTTGGCGCTGGATAACTACTACTCGTTCCACGCGACGAGGGCTGACCTTCTCGCTCGGCTGGGCCGAACGCGCGAGGCCGACGCCGCCTACGAGCGTGCGGCCGACCTGGCGCCGACGGATGCTGAGCGGGACTTCCTCAAGCTCGGTGGCCGAACTCGACGCCGACCGTCCGACTAGGGTGGCGTCGCTGGCCTTCGACGAGGATCTCGCTGCTCGCACCCGCGCGGCGTTGGGCGACCTGCGTGGAGTGACCGAGATCAGGATGTTCGGGGGGCTCTGCTTCACGGTGCACGGCAACATGGCGGTGGGCGTGACGGGCGACGATCTGATGGTGCGCCTTGCTCCCGAGGAGGGTGAAGCGGCGCTCGCCCGGCCCGGCGCTCGCCCGATGGACTTCACCGGCAGGCCGATGAAGGGGTTCGTCTTCGTCAGTGTCGACGTCCTCAAGACCGAGCGGATGCTCCAGAGCTGGGTTGACCGCGGCGTCGCCTTCGCGTCGTCCCTGCCGCCGAAGAAGCCGAAGCGGTCGACGACTCGTGCGAAGGCATGAGCACCAGACGCCGGCGAACTGGGCCTCTGACCTGCTGTGGGAGGTTCCCCTCTTAACCTGTGGGAGGTACTCCAGAAGTGCCGCAAACCGTGTGACCAGGGAGTTCTGAGAACCCCCCACGGGGTGTTCTCAGAACTGGGGCCCCTGACCTCGCAGAACTCAGCTGACGAAGTTCTCGATCGGTGTTCCGCGCGATCGAGGGTCGGTTGGAGGCGCGGCGGGTTCCGATCAGACGTGGAACTGACCCTGAAACGGGCGGTGAGCGGCGGCTGCGGTGTTCTAAAAGCTGTGCCGCACCGCGTCTTGAACGCCCCGTGGGTCTGCCAACAGGAACAGGTAGCACGCAAGGTGTGGAGTACGCCCACGGTTCGTCGCCCCGCCGAACCCAGGGCGAGTGATCGGTAACCCACGGTGCTTGATCCAGTTCATGAGCCGCGGAGTACGCCGCCCCCTATCGGAGATCGATCACGACACAGCCGAGTCGATCATTCTTCCCGCAGCAGCTCCATGGGCTTGAGCCGACCGATCAGGAGGGCGGCGGCTGCCGATGAGAGCACGGCAGCGCCCAACACGAGCGCTGCCAAGATCGCGAGTTCGGGGACCGGGATCGCGAGCGGTGGAGGCAGCGTGAAGATCGGTCGCAGGACTAGGACGAACTGCGACGCGACACCGACGCCCACGAGCATGCCGATCGCGGCTCCCACCGTCGCGGAGAGGCCCGACTCCGCGAGCACGAGCCGGCGGACCTCCCAACCCTGGAGCCCCTGGGCACGAAGGGTCACATACTCCCGACGGCGTTGCATCAGCAACCCGAACACGAACATGGCCGTCGCGGCCACTGCCATCAGGAACGTATAGAACGAATCGAGCTGCAGCAGGCCATTCACGTTGAGTGCGGTGAGGCTCGACTGATCCTTGTCGAGGGTCTTCGCGGCGGTCTGGACATCGAAGTTCGATCCGAAGCCTGTGAGTGCGGACAACGACTGGAGGGCGCGGTCAAGACCTGCGCTCGTTCGGTCGGCGGCCGACAAGAGGTACAGATCGGCGCTCTTCAGGCCGGTCACATGTTGGTACTGGTCGAGGTTCGCCACGATGTCCGTTCCCTCGGGCGCGCCAGGGAACTGGGTGAAGAGTCCCAGCACCGTGGCCGGTCTCCGCGTCTGCTGGCTGGTGCCGCGCCCGTAGAGCACCTTCGCATCATCGCCCGGAACGAGCTTGAGCCCATCGGCGAGGGCGGCGTTGACCAGCACGCCGTCGGGATGATCCCGCAACGCGGCCATCATCTGGTCCGCGGACGCGCCGAGGAACCACGAGTCCTGTAAGGAAGCGACCTGACCGAACGTGTGAAGGTCGATCGCCGCGAGCGTCGCGACGTCCTCGTTGAAGGCGCTCGTGAGCACCGCGTTCTCAAGGGAATAGACCACGGGCGTCGCGCCGCTCACCCCGTCAACGAGGAACCGGCTCGCGAGGCTGGTCGGATGCGGTGCCCCGCTGGTGGGGTTCGGGGTGAGCCTGATGTCGGAGCCTGCCAGGAACCTCGCGTCCGCGCTCTTCGCGCTGTCGTAGACGGTCGTGAAGCAGACGAGCGCAGCCCCGAGCCCGACGACGAGCGCGGTGGTAACCACACCCCCCGTCATCGCCCCGATCCTGCGGGTGATGCTTCGCCACAAGACGCTGGGCAAGAGCCGGTGGAGGCGCGGGGTGTGTTCGCCTTTCGCCACGCGTTCGATCACGATCTGGAGGACGTATGCGATCAGCAACGTGCCTGCCAGCCAAGCGACGATCGGCGGCCCGAGCAGTTGTAATGGCAGCGAAACCGACCGTCCCGCGTAGACCGAGCCGGCGGGGACGTCGAACGCGCCGAGCCGGAGCGCCACCAGCTGCGCCACGACCGCGCCCACGAGCACGACCAACGTGAGGTGGAGGCGTCGCCACGCTGAGACGGGACGGCGGGGGATCACCGCAAGCTCCTGCTTGATCTCCCGGGTGATCAGGCGCCTCCCCGGAACCCAAAGAGCTACCGCGGTCACGAGCATGCCGCCGACCAGGCCGATCAACGCGGATCGCACCAATGCTCCGGTCGCCGCCGAGAGGAGAACGGACCGCCCCAGCAGGGCGAGCACCGATCCGAATCCCATGGCCGTGCCGAGGAGTGCTCCGACCCCGGCAATCGCGACCGTTCGAAGCGAAAGAAGGGACAGCAGGTGGCGTCGACTCGCACCGCGAACCCGGAGGAGGGCGTTCTCGCGACGCTGGGATGACGCCAGCAGGGTCCCCGCGTAGGCAGTCAGGATGGCGGCGAGGATCGCCGCGGGCAGCCCGAGGTACTCGAACATCCGCTTCGCGATCGCGGCGTCGCCTTCCGCTACCAAGAGCGTGTTCGAGATGTTGTCGATCAGGTAGTCCTGACCCGAGGCGGTGCCTAGCACGGCCGCGGCGATGGCCTGCGTTTCCGTGACGGCCGTCGCCGGGTCGGCGTTCAAGAGGGATCGATCCACGAGGATATCCAGCTCCTCGACGGGGAGGCTGCTGACGTGTGTGCCCTGTCCCGCTGCGGCCTCATCGAAGGCCGGCGCGATCTGGCGTCGGAAGATGTCGTCGCTCACTACCATCGTGTAGGGGACGTACTGGAAGGTTTCGAGGCTGCCCGCTTGGCGACTCTCGAAGAGTGGCTTGGCGCTCGAGAGATCCGTGACACCCCCCACCCTCAGGGTGATGGGCGCTGCCGTGCCGGGAAGGGTGAGCGTCACGTCGTCGCCCTTCCCGATCTCCAGCGCGCGAGCCGTCTCCTCGCTGATCAGCACCTCGCCCGGTTGGAACCCACCGGACAAGATCCTGATGCTGGGGTAGTTGGTCTGATATGTCGCGTCGAAGACGAACAACTTGGTCAGGCCGGGAACGCTCATGCCGTGCGCCGATATCGACCCGGACGCCATGTCTACGAACACGAGTGGATCCGCGGCCTGTATGCCCGGGAGGCGACCGACCTGTTCGGCGAGTTGGCCGAGCGACGTCGGTCGAGGCGCGGCGGCACTTGTGGGAGTGAGCATCTCTCGCGTAGAGATCGTCGCTTGCACAGGAAGGTCCGCCGTGCGCGCGATGCTCTGCTCGGCCCGCACCCGATAGGTGATCGTGTGGGCGGAAGCCGGCTCGACCGTCCCGAGGTTCAGTCCGAAGCCCGCGTAGCCCTGGAATAGAGGGATGCTGTCGCCGACATCCGCGATCGGCTTCGCGTCGAGGGTGGTCGATCCTGGCACGTAGACCAACGGCGGGATCGCGCGGTCGCGGACCACCACCTCGTTCGCCGGCGCGAGACCGTCGTTGTGCACCGTGAGGGTGACGAGCGTCGTGGCACCGGCGTCGAGCGCGTCGGCGCCCAACCTCTGCTGCAAACGGATCCCGCCTCCGAGCGGCGCCGTCAATACCCGCTGCATGTCCAAGGTCAGCGGTGCGACCGCTCTCGCGGTCATCGACGCGCCTGAACCATCGATGAAGAACAGCACCGAGGAGAACAACCCCACGCCGATGATCACGCCGACCAACGACGCGAGCGTTCGCCGCGGGTTCCGAACGAGATCCCACAACACGAACAGGACGAGGGTCATGACCGTACCTCCGATCCTGTTACGCGGCCGTCCCGCATCTCCACGACGACATCCATCCGCGCGGCGATCGCCCGGTCGTGCGTCACGACCACGAGCGTGGTGCCCTGCTCCCTGTGCAAGCGCAGCAGCAGCTCGACGACCCGCTCGGAGCTCACGGGATCGAGGGAGCCGGTCGGCTCATCGGCTAACGCGACGCCCGGGCCGTGTACCAGCGCTCGAGCGACGGCGACCCGCTGTCGCTGTCCTCCTGACAACTGGTCGGGGTAGCGGTGAGCCAGCGAGCCGATGTCCAGCACGTCGAGCAACCCCTGCCGGTGGACAGGCTCGTCGTCCATTCCGGCGAGCACCGACTGTAGGCCGACATTCTCCGAGACGGTGAGGAACGGCTGCAGGTTGTCCGCTTGGAAGACGAAACCGAAGACGCGCCGTCGCAGCGCCGCTCGATCTGCCTCGGCCATCTCGGAGACGACGTGATCACCGATGCGCACCTCGCCGTCAGTGGGGACCTCGAGCCCGCCGAGGAGCCCGAGTAGCGTCGACTTGCCACAGCCACTCGGACCCACCACCGCCAGGCTCGTGCCGGGTTCGACCGTCAAGGTCACGTCGTCCAGCGCGCGCACCCGCTCGCTCGACGAGGTGTACTCCATGCTGAGTCCGGTGACCGCGATCCTTTCGCCGGGGCGCGAGCCGGCGGGTCCTCGATCTTGGCTGAGCCGCGCAGTCATGACGCGGCCTCCAGGCGTCCCTCGACCAACTGCACGATCCGCGACCCGAACGCCGCGACCTCCTCGTCGTGCGTGACCAGCAGGACCGCCAGCCCTCGCTCACGACAGACACGCTGGAAGATGCTCATCACCGACGCCGCAGAGCCTCGATCGAGCTGTCCGACCGCTTCATCGGCCAGCAGCAGATCCGGCGCGTTCGCCAACGACACGGCCAATGCGGCCCGCTGCGCCTCACCACCCGAGAGGCGCCTGGGAAGGTGGTGCGCGCGGTCTGCCAGGCCGACCTGATCGAGGATCGCCGCGACGTGGGCCGCGGAGCGTTCCGCACCTGCGAGTCGCATCGCCATCGCGACGTTCTCGGCGGCGGTCAGGACGGGGAGCAGGTTGCCCGACTG